>NZ_JBVIDV010000003.1:107609-437103 GCF_055572195.1 Streptomyces sp. NPDC030809 | reverse complement strand
CCCCCCCCCCCCCCCCCCCCCCCCCCCCCCCCCCCCCCCCCCCCCCCCCCCCCCCCCCCCCCCCCCCCCCCCCCCCCCCCCCCCCCCCCCCCCCCGCGGCCGTGTCCCCCGCCCCGCCGGCGTCCCCGTCCCCTGCCTCGGTCTCGCCCCCGCCCGCGCCCGATCCGGTACGCGATCCCTGGCGGAAGGCGATGCGCCTCGCGATGGACGAGGCCGCGCAGGCCGCCCGGACGGGTGACGTTCCGGTCGGGGCCGTCCTGCTCGACGCCACCGGCGCGGTGCTGGCCACCGGGCACAACGAACGCGAGCTGACCGGGGACCCGACGGCCCACGCCGAGGTCCTGGCCCTGCGCCGGGCCGCGGCGGAGCGCGGGGAGTGGCGGCTGACCGGGTGCACGCTGGTGGTGACCCTGGAACCGTGCGTGATGTGCGCCGGGGCCCTCGTGCAGTCCCGGGTGGACCGGGTCGTCTACGGGGCGCTGGACGAGAAGGCGGGCGCCGCCGGCTCGCTCTGGGACCTCGTACGGGACCGGCGGCTCAACCACCGCCCCGAGGTGATCACGGGCGTGCTGGGCGAGGAGTGCGCGGAGCAGCTCAGCGCCTTCTTCCGCGAGCTGTGAGCCCGGCTTTCCGGCCGCGTTCCGGGCCCGGCGGAGGCCTTCCGGGAGGGGCCGGAGACCGCGCGTGAGCAGGGCCACGCGGGCCGGAGTTGCAAAGCAGTGGACACCTTGGGCTAGGATCTCTCCCGGTAGTGTGTCCGAGTGGCCGAAGGAGCTCGCCTCGAAAGCGAGTATGGGGCAACCCATCGGGGGTTCAAATCCCTCCACTACCGCTCTTCACCGAGAGCCCCGGTTCGTACGAACCGGGGCTCTCGTGCATGCCCGCCGTGACCGGCCGCGGGCTCGGCCGTTGTCACGGCATGACCAAGACCCAGCGCATCCTCGCGGCCGTCGCCCTCGCCGGCGCCGCCGCGGGCCTCGCCGCCCCGGCCGCCTCCGCGGCCACCCTCGCCCCGCTGCCGGTGGAGGAGCTCCTCCCGGCCGGCGCCGTGCCGGAGATGCCGGCGGCCGCCCGGCCCGAGATCCAGCAGGTCAGCCAGGGCCTGAACAAGCTGAACGAGCTCAACCAGCTGATGGCGCTGCCGGACCAGCTGGAACCCGTGATCGCCCCCGCCGCGCCCGTCCTGGGCCTGCTCGGCGCCTTCGAGTAGCGCGACGGCCCCCGGCCCGGACCCGGACCTCCGGACCCGCCCGCGGGGCTCCCCCGGCCGGCTCCCGTACGCGGGCACGCAGAAGGCCCCGACCAGGGGGGATCGGGGCCTTCCTCCGTGCGGGACGGGGGAAGCGGCATCGGGGGGACAAGCCGCTTCCCCCGATGTGGACGGACCTGCCAGCCCGGGCCGCAGTCAGGGGGGAAGCTTGCGGCTCGGGCCCCGCAGTGAGGCCCAGTCCCTCCGCCCTCCGGTTTCCTGCCAGAACCGGTGGGCTCGTGTTCAATCCTGCGCTTCCCAGCCCCGCGAAAGGAGCGGCAAAGGGCCCGTACCGGCAGGTCATTGGTCCATAAAGACCGGGTGAGCGCCTTGAGCCGACCGGATAGACTCGCGCGACTCGCGTGAACCGGCAGGGGAGGCCGAAAACCGATCATGGACACCAAGAAATTTGCCATGGGCGCCCTCGTGGTCTTCGTGCTCTACACGATCATCACCCAGCCGGCCAAGTCCGCCGATTTCGTCCAGATAGGTTTCCAGGGCATCTCCGATGCGGCCAAGGGCATTGGCGAGTTCATGACCGAACTGGTGCGCTGAACCCGTACGCTGACGCGGTTTCCGGTCTTCCGGCCCTCCATCCGACGGGTGGGGGGCCTTCTGCATTCCCGGGCCGCCGAACCGCCCAACTTGCCCTCAACACGGCGATATACGGTGCTTGCACACAGTGCACATGTCTTGTGATGCTATGACCGCTTTTGACGGATAGTTGATCGACATTGAAGGGGTGGCGTGACCGTGCCGGCCAGTACAACGCCTCAGGTGCCGCCCCAGCAGGACGAGCCCTCCGCCGCTCCCGCCGCTCCTGTCGCCCGCTCCGCGCCTTCCGGGCCCGCCGGACCCTCCGGGACCCCGGCCGACCCCCCGACCGCCCCCGCCGCCCGTGCAACGCCCTTCCCGGCCCGCCGGCAGAGCACCCGGGGCGCCGACACCCGGGCCCTGACCCAGGTGCTCTTCGCCGAGCTGAAGAACCTGGAGCCGGGCACCGGCGAGCACCGCCGGGTCCGCAGCGCCCTGATCGAGGCCAACCTCCCGCTGGTCCGCTACGCGGCCGCCCGGTTCCGCAGCCGCAACGAGCCGATGGAGGACGTGGTCCAGGTCGGCACGATCGGGCTCATCAACGCCATCGACCGCTTCGACCCGGACCGCGGGGTGCAGTTCCCGACCTTCGCGATGCCCACCGTGGTCGGCGAGATCAAGCGGTACTTCCGCGACAACGTCCGCACGGTCCACGTGCCGCGCCGGCTGCACGAGCTGTGGGTCCAGGTCAACGCGGCCACCGAGGACCTCACCACGGCCCACGGGAGGACCCCCACCACCCCGGAGATCGCCGAGCGGCTGCGGATCTCGGAGGACGAGGTGCTCTCCTGCATCGAGGCCGGACGCTCGTACCACGCGACCTCGCTGGAGGCCGCCCAGGAGGGCGACGGGCTCCCCGGGCTGCTCGACCGGCTCGGATACGAGGACCCCGAGCTCGCCGGGGTCGAGCACCGCGACCTCGTCCGCCACCTGCTCGTCCAGTTGCCCGAGCGGGAGCAGCGGATCCTGCTGCTGCGCTACTACAGCAATCTGACGCAATCGCAGATCAGCGCGGAACTGGGGGTCTCGCAGATGCACGTCTCCCGGCTGCTCGCCCGGAGTTTCGCCCGGCTCCGGTCCGCCAACCGGATCGAGGCGTAGTCGAGGCAATCCGCAAGCAGGATCGAGGAGTAGCTGAATCGAGTGGTGACCACTCCGCTCGTTTCCCGACAGATCCGGCCCATTCCGTCCTGTCGCTGCACAGATATGTCGACTTGGCGCTACAGCGTGTTGCCGACATGTGACATTCTGCTGGAACCGCGTTTGACGCAGCCCTGCCTCCGGTATTCAGGTGGAGGCTGCGTTCCTCCGACGGGCGCGCCCGACGCGACCGTCCGCGACCACAAGGGGGTGGCATGTCCGCAGAACAGGGCAGCTCCGAGGTGCTCACGCTCGTCAAGAGCGAGGCACCGGCGCCGGCTGTACTCGACCGCTCGGAAGCCATCGACACCCGCACCCTCTCCCGCTCCCTGTTCCTCAGGCTCGCCGCGCTCGACGCCGACAGCCCCGAACGGGCGTACGTACGCGACACGCTGATCGAGCTGAACCTCCCGCTCGTGCGGTACGCGGCCGCCCGCTTCCGCAGCCGCAACGAGCCGATGGAGGACATCGTCCAGGTCGGCACGATCGGGCTGATCAAGGCGATCGACCGGTTCGACTGCGAACGCGGAGTGGAGTTCCCGACCTTCGCGATGCCGACGGTCGTGGGCGAGATCAAACGCTTCTTCCGCGACACCTCGTGGTCGGTGCGCGTCCCGCGGCGCCTCCAGGAGCTCCGGCTGGCGCTGACCAAGGCGAGCGACGAGCTGGCCCAGAAGCTGGACCGCTCGCCGACGGTCACCGAACTCGCCGCGGTGCTGGGCGTGTCCGAGGAGGAGGTCGTCGACGGCCTCGCGGTCGGCAACGCGTACACCGCCTCCTCGCTCGACTCCCCGTCCCCCGAGGACGAGGGCGGCGAGGGCTCCCTCGCGGACCGGCTCGGATACGAGGACACCGCGCTCGAAGGTGTCGAGTACCGCGAGTCGCTGAAGCCGCTGCTGGCCAAACTCCCGCCGCGGGAACGCCAGATCATCATGCTGCGGTTCTTCGCGAACATGACCCAGTCGCAGATCGGCGAGGAGGTCGGCATCTCGCAGATGCACGTCTCCCGGCTGCTGACCCGCACCCTGGCCCAGCTCCGCCAGGGCCTGATCGGCGACTGACCCGAGGGGCGATCCACGCACCCCTCCTTCCTATTTGACGGAGCGTCAGGAACACTGGCGCGATGCGAAGGGGAACCCTGTACGCGACCGCCGCGGCGGCTGCGCTGTCCCTGGGGGCGGCGCTGACCGCCTGCGGCGGCTCCGGACCCGCGGGCTACGCGGCCGTGGGCGCGGCCGGCCCGGCCGGCGAGCGGGCCGCAGGACAGCTCGTACCGCCGCGCGGCCGCACCGAACTCCAGCCCCTGCCCGGCGCCACCCCTCCGGGCGGCGGAGGCGGCTCGGCCGCCCCGGGGGCACCGGACCCGGCGACGGGAGGCGCGGTCGGCAGCTCGGGTGGCGCCGGCGCGGCCACGGGCGGCTCCCCGGGCGGTACGGCGGCCACCGGCGGCACGGCGACGGGGGGCACGGCGACGGGGGGCGGCTCCGGAGGCGCGACGGACAGCGGCGGGACCGGCTCCTCGGGCGGAACGGGCAGTGCGGGCAGTGCGGGCAGTGCGGGCGGGACCGGCGGCGGTACGGGGTCCGCTACGGGCGGCAGCGGCTCGGGAGGCACCGGCACGGGAGGCGGTACGGCCGCGGGCGGTACGAGCACCGGCGGCTCGGCCGCGGGCGGCGGCTCGGGCGGGAGCGGTGGAGGCTCCGCGGGCGGCGGATCCGGTGGCACTTCGGGCGGGGCGGCCGGAGGCACCGGCACCCCCACCCCCGCACCGGGACCGGCCCGGCTCGTGCTCGGGACCCCGCAGCGCTCCCCCGGGGAGCAGCGCTGGTGCGAGGAGGTGACCGTGGCCTTCCGCAACACCGGCGGGACCGCGGTGCGTTCGGGAACGGTGGAGTTCGCGACGCACGTCATCGGCGCACTCGGCATCGACTGGGCGACGATCACCACGTCCCAGCCGCTGCCCGCACCGGTCGGCGCGCGCTCGCGGAAGAAGAAGACCTACACGGTGTGCATCGAGGCCTGGCGGGTCCCGCTCGGCATGCACATCGAGACCCGCGGGGTCACCGCCACCTGGCGCTGACCCCGCCGGCCGCGGAGCACGGGGTCAGGACAGGGCGAGCCAGGCCACGCCCGCGAGGACCCCGAGCGCGGCCACGACGCCGAGGATCAGGCCCACGCGCGGGCCGGACTGCGCGGCCACGGGGCGGTGCGGCTCGCCCTCGTCGACGAAGGCGCGGAACATCTGGGTGCTGCCCGCGGGGTCGTAGTTGCCCTCGGGGCCCGGGGTGTTGTGTGCCATGGACGGGACCCTAGCGAACGCCCCGCTCCGGGCCCAAGCCTGCACCCGGGCATCCTTTCCCCTTCCTTTACCGCAACCTGACCAGATTCATTTGCCTGTAACAACCATCAACCTTACGGTTGCCTGAAGCAACGAGAATGGGAGGTGCCGCCGTGTACGAGGAACTGGCCCGGCAGCTCTCCGCGGTCGGCGTGGTCAAGCGCGAGCTCGCCCGGACCCTGCCGGCCGACTGCCCCTCCGGCCCGGCCGCCGTCCTGGCCGTGCTGGGCCGCCACGGCGAGATGCGGATGAGCCGGCTGACCGCCCTGCTGGGCGTCGACATCTCGGTGACCAGCCGGCACGTCGCCCACGTGGCCGAGCACGGCTGGATCGAGCGCGCCGCCGATCCCGGTGACGGGCGGTGCCGCATCCTGCGGCTCACCCCGGCCGGGCGGGCCCTGCTCGACTCCCTCGGCGCGGGCTACTCGGCCGCGCTGGCCCGCGTACTCGCGGACTGGCCCGCCGAGGACGTCCACACGCTCAGCGCCCTGCTCGCCCGGCTCCGATCAAGCTTCTGACCTAAGGAAACACATGGCTACAGCCACACCCGCCGGGGTGCGGGGCGGCCCGTCGGAGAGCCCGTCCGACGCGACCCCCATGACCCACCGCCAGATCATGGAAGCCCTGTCCGGGCTGATGCTCGGCATGTTCGTCGCGATCCTGTCCTCGACGATCGTCTCCAACGCCCTGCCGCAGATCATCAGCGACCTGGGCGGCACCCAGTCCTCCTACACCTGGGTGGTCACCGCCGCGCTGCTCTCGATGACCGCGGCCACCCCCCTGTGGGGCAAGCTCGCCGACCTGTTCAGCAAGAAGCTGCTGGTCCAGATATCGCTCGTCATCTACGTACTCGGCTCGGTGGTCGCCGGACTCTCCCAGAACACCGGCACCCTCATCGCCTGCCGCGTGGTGCAGGGCATCGGCGTCGGCGGGCTCTCCGCCCTGGCCCAGATCGTGATGGCCGCGATGATCTCCCCGCGCGAGCGCGGCCGCTACAGCGGCTACCTGGGCGCCGTCTTCGCCGTGGCCACCGTCGGCGGCCCGCTGCTCGGCGGGGTCATCACCGACACCGACTGGCTCGGCTGGCGCTGGTGCTTCTACGTGGGCGTGCCCTTCGCCGTGATCGCGCTGGTCGTGCTGCAGAAGACCCTGAAGCTGCCCGTGGTGAAGCGGGACGTGAAGGTGGACTGGGCGGGCGCCTTCTTCATCAGCGCCGCCGTCTCCCTGCTGCTCGTCTGGGTCACCCAGGCCGGCGACTCGTTCGACTGGATCTCCTGGCAGACCTGGGCGATGACCGGCGGTGCGCTGGCGCTGGGCCTGGTCTTCGTGCTCGTGGAGTCCCGGGCGAGCGACCCGATCATCCCGCTGCGGCTGTTCCGCAACAAGACGATCAGCCTGGCCTCGGCCGCCTCGCTCTTCGTCGGCATCGCGATGTTCTCGGGCACGGTCTTCTTCAGCCAGTACTTCCAGCTGGCCCGCGGGGAGTCGCCGACCATGTCCGGCATCCTCACCATCCCGATGATCGGCGGCCTGTTCGTCTCCTCCACGGTCTCCGGCCAGATCATCACGAAGACCGGCCGCTGGAAGGCCTGGCTGGTGTCCGGCGGGGTCCTGCTGGCCGCGGGCCTGGGCCTGCTCGGCACCCTGCGGTACGACACGGAGTACTGGCACATCGCGCTGTTCATGGCGCTGACCGGGCTGGGCCTCGGCATGATGATGCAGAACCTCGTGCTGGCCACCCAGAACCAGGTGGCGCCCGAGGACCTGGGCGCGGCCAGCTCCGTGGTCACCTTCTTCCGCTCGCTCGGCGGCGCGATGGGCGTCTCGGCGCTCGGCGCGGTCATGGCCACCCGGGTCACCCACCACGTGCAGGACGGCCTGGCCGCGCTCGGCCCGAAGGCCGCCGCCCTCGGCCACGGGGGCACCGGCGGGGGCGGCATCCCCGACCTCGACAAGCTGCCGGCGCCGTTCCGCGAGGTCGTCGAGTCGGCGTACGGGCACGGCGTCGGCGACGTCTTCCTGTACGCGGCCCCGACGGCAGTGCTCGCCCTGGTCCTGGTCGTGTTCATCAAGGAGGTCGCGCTCAAGTCGAAGGCGTGAGCCGGCGGCCGAGGGGCGTGGGCCGGCGGCTACAGGCGGGCCGCGGTGGCTGAGGCGGAGGCGGTGGCGGCCTGGGCCGCGATGCCGGAGACCAGGACCTCCAGGGCGAAGTGGAAATCGCCCTCGGGGGCCTGGCGCAGGCTGCCGCAGCCGTGCAGGAACTGCGAGACCGCGAGGTGCGCCCCGGCCCGGCCGGCCGCGGGCAGCCCGGTGGCGTGCAGGGCCCGCTGGACGGACGCGTCGAAGGCCCGGGCGTGCGGGCCGATGTTGGGGAACGCGGCGGCCAGCGGGGAGACCCACGGGTGCACGCCGAGCAGCCGCCGGTACCCGCAGGCCAGGGCGCGCAGCAGGCCGCGCCAGCCGTCCGGGGCGGCCGCCGGGTCCGGCAGCGGATCGGACAGCGGGGGCTCGCCCAGGGCCGCGTCCAGGGCGAGTTCGAGCAGGTCGTCCTTGGTGTCCACGTACCAGTACAGGGACATCGCGGTGACGCCGAGCCCGGCGGCCAGGCGGCGCATCGAGAAGCGGGCCAGGCCGTGGGCGTCGAGCAGCCGGACGCTGGCCGCCGTGATCTTGTCCCGGTCCAGTCCCGCCGGCTGCTCGCTGCGGCGTCTGCTCCCGTGGGTGCGGGGCACCAGCCACACGCTGGCGCGCGGGCAGCCGTCGGTCTTCGCGGGGTCGGCACCAGTCACCATGAGGCACCCTCTGTCATCCGGCGGGCGGGCGGGCCCGGAATGCCCGGTCCGCCCCCTTGATGCTATGCGGTCTCGGGGAAGCGGGGTGCGTTTCCCCGAGACCGCCCGGAGGGGGCCTCAGATGTGCCCGGCGGGTCGGGAGTTCGCGGACTTCGGGGCCGTCAGGTCGTAGAGCGTGCTGCCCCCGACGGTCTTCGCCGTGAAGTGCTCCGCGACCCAGGCGGCGATGGCGGAGCTGGTGCCGCCGCCCGGCCCGCCCATCCCGCCCGTCCCGCCGCCGGCGCCTCCGATGTAGTAGTGGATCCGGCCCTGGGCGACGTACGCCTTGAACTGCTCCAGGGTGGGCGAGGGGTCGCTGCCGTTGAACCCGCCGACGGGCATCACGGCGTGGCCGGTGGCCAGCTGGTAGGCGGCCGCGTTCTGGGCTCCGGTGGTGGCGGCCACCCAGGTGTGGCTTCCGGCACCGGCCCGGAGGGCCTGCCGTACCGCACTGCCCACGCTGGTCCCGCCGAGCAGGCCGCCGGGGCCGCCGCCGGTCCGGCCGCCGCCCGCGCCGCCGGGACCGCGTCCGCCGTCCGTACCGCGCGGGGAGCCCGTACCGCCGGGCATGCCCGGACCGGCGCCGCCGGGTCCGCCTCCTTGCACCCGGCCCTGCCCCGGGCCGCCCGTGCCGTCCGTGCCGCCGGGGCCCGTGCCGCCCGGGAAGGGCGGGAGGCCCTGGGGGAGTTCGGCGCCCGCCGGCAGGCGCATCCCGCGGCCGCCCGGGCCGCCCATGCCGCCCGCGACCGCGGGGCCGGCCGTCACGATCGAGCCCGCGTGGCCCTCGGAGACCGTGGTCAGGCAGTACGCGAACGGGCCCGCCAGGGCCGCCGCGAGCCCCAGCCCGGCCGCCCACAGCGCGAGCCGCCGGACCAGCAGCCCGGCCGCCGCCGCCAGACCCGCCGCGAGCACCGCCCAGCGCAGCCAGGGCAGGTAGCCCTCGGCCCGGTCCAGCAGGACGTACGACCACCAGGCGGTCAGCGCGACCGTGCCCGCGAGGGTGGCCGCCGCGGCCCGGGTGCCGCGCTCCTCCCAGAGCACGGCCGCCCCCATGCCGACGAGCGCGGCCGCGTACGGGGCCAGGGCCACCGTGTAGTACTCGTGGAAGATCCCCTGCATGAAGCTGAACACCGCCAGGGTGATCAGCAGGGCCCCGCCCCAGGCCAGGAAGGCCGCACGGGCCATCGACTCCAGGGAGTCCGTCGCCCGCTTCGCCCGCCAGGTCACGACCAGGCCCGCCACCAGCAGCACCAGCGCGGCCGGCAGCAGCCAGGCGATCTGGCCGCCGATGGTGTCGGAGAACATCCGGCCGATCCCGGTCTCGCCCCAGCCGCCCCCGCCGCCGCCCGGACCGCCGCCCCGGCCCCCGCCGCCCACACTGCCGGTCTCGTTGCCGTTGATCCGGCCGAGCCCGTTGTAGCCGAGGGTCAGCTCCAGGAAGGAGTTGTTCTGCGAGCCGCCGATGTACGGGCGCGAGGCAGCGGGCCACAGCTCGACCACGGCCACCCACCAGCCGCCCGCGAGGACCGCCGCCACCCCGGACAGCAGCAACTGGCCCAGCCGGCGCGGCAGCCGCGCCGGGGCGCACACCGCGTACAGCACCGCGAGCGGCGGCAGGATCAAGAAGGCCTGGAGGGTCTTGGTGAGGAAGGCGAAGCCGACCGCCACCCCGGCCCACACCAGCCACGCGGTCCGCGCCCCCTCCAGGGCCCGCAGGACGCAGTACACGGTGACCGTCAGCAGCAGGGTGAGCAGCGCGTCCGGGTTGTTGAAGCGGAACATCAGCGCGGCGACCGGCGTGAGCGCGAAGGCCGCGCCGGCGATCAGCCCGGCGGCCGCCCCGAACTGGCGGCGCACGGAGGCGTACAGCACCCCGGCGGTGCCCACGCCCATCAGCACCTGCGGCACCAGGATCTGCCAGGAGCCCAGTCCGAAGAGGCGGACCGAGAGGGCCATCGGCCACAGCGCGGCCGGCGGCTTGTCCACGGTGATGGAGTTCCCGGCGTCGGAGGAACCGAAGAAGAAGGCCTTCCAGCTCTCCGAACCGGCCTGTACGGCGGCGGAGTAGAAGGAGTTGGCGTAGCCGGAGGCGCTCAGGTTCCAGAGGTAGAGCAGGGCGGTGCCGAGCAGCAGGGCGGCCAGCGCGGGCCGCTCCCAGCGGGGCCGGGCGGCGGCCGCGTACGGGGGCGCGGCGGGGACGGCGTACGGAAGGGGGGCGGCCGTGGTCATCGGGGGTCCTTCGGGTCGGACGGCTGCCCGGCCGCGCGCCGGTCGGGGAAGACCCAGGCGCGGAAGAGCAGGAAGCGGAGCACGGTCGCGGCGAGGTTCGCGGTGATCAGCACGGCGAGCTCGGCGGAGTGCGCGGGATCGGCGGTGGCCGCGCCGAGGGCGGCGAGGGAGCCGCTGGTCAGGGCCAGCCCGATGGCGAACACCACCAGGCCCTGGGCCTGGTGGCGCACCGCCCGGTCCCGGCCGCGCACCCCGAAGGTGAACCGGCGGTTGGCGGCGGTGTTGGCCAGTGCGGACAGCAGCAGGGCCGCCGCGTTCGCGGTCTGGGCCCCGGCGCCGAGCCGGAAGAGGGAGTAGAGGGCCAGGTAGCAGAGGGTGGACAGGGCCCCGACCGCGCAGAAGCCGACCAACTGGCGGGCCAGCCCGCCCGGCACCCCGGGCAGTGCCCGGTCGCGGGGGTCGTCTCCGAAGGGCCGGGCCAGCCGGTCCAGGGGCAGCGCCCCCACGGACAGGGCCCGGCCCACCCGCCACACGCCCTTGAGGTCCTCGGCGGCCGTCCGCAGGATGCGGACGGTGGAATCCGGATCGTCCACCCAATCCACGGGCACCTCGTGGATGCGCAGCCCGGCCCGCTCGGCCAGCACCAGCATCTCCGTGTCGAAGAACCAGCCGGTGTCCTCCACCAGCGGCAGCAGCCGCTCGGCCACCTCCCGCCGGATCGCCTTGAACCCGCACTGGGCATCGCTGAACCGGGCGGCGAGCGAGGACCGCAGGATCAGGTTGTAGGCCCGGGAGATGAACTCGCGCTTGGGGCCGCGCACCACCCGCGAGGAGCGGGCCAGCCGGGTCCCGATCGCCAGGTCCGAGTGGCCGGATATGAGCGGGGCGACGAGCGGCAGCAGCGCGTTGAGGTCGGTGGACAGGTCCACGTCCATGTACGCGAGGACGGGGGCCTCGGACTGCGACCACACGGTCCGCAGGGCCCGGCCGCGGCCCTTCAGCTCCAGCCGGTGCACCCGCACCCCCGGCAGCGCGGCGCTGAGCCCCGCGGCCACCTCCGGGGTGCGGTCGGTGCTCGCGTTGTCGGCGACGGTGATGCGGAAGGCGTACGGGAAGGTGCGGGACAGGTGCTCGTGCAGCCGCCGCACGCAGGGGCCGAGGTCCTCCTCCTCGTTGTAGACGGGGATGACCACGTCGAGGACGGGCTGCTGCGCACCGGGACCGCCCGGCGCGGCTGCGGTGACCGCCAGCGGCGCGCGGGCCGGAAGGGTTCCGGGGGAGATGTCGGTTGGCATGCCCCGACCCTCGCGAGCCGCGCTGTCACGCCCGTGTGGCGTGCCTGTGGCCGCCCTGTGAGGGTGGCAGGCTGACCTGGAAGCAGGTGCTGCCGGGGGCGCTGCGCACACCGACCCGGCCGCCGTGCGCGGAGACCACGGCCGAGACGATGGCGAGCCCCAGGCCCGTCGATCCGGCGTGCCGGGACCGGGAGGCGTCCCCCCGGGCGAAGCGCTCGAAGACGTGCGGCAGCAGCTCGGGCGGGATGCCGGGACCGTCGTCCTCGATCTCCAGCCGCACCTGTCCGGTCGATGTTTCACGTGAAACACGCGCCGTGACCGTGGTCCCGGGAGGCGTGTGGGAACGGGCGTTGGCCAGGAGGTTGACCAGCACCTGGTGGAGGCGCGCCGGATCGGCCTGCACCACGGCAGGGGAGTCCTCCGCCGGATCCGCGGGGGTTTCCGGCAGCTCCAGCCGCCACGTGTGGCCCTGGCCTGCCGCCCGCGCGTCGCTGACCGCGTCCACCACCAGGGGGACCAGGTCGGTCGGCTCCTGCGAGAGCGGGCGGCCGGCGTCCAGCCGGGCCAGCAGGAGCAGGTCCTCGACGAGCCCCGTCATCCGGGTCGCCTCGGACTCGATGCGGCCCAGGGCGTGCCGGGTGTCGGGGCCGGGCTCCTCACAGCCGCGCCGGGTCAGTTCGGCGTACCCGCGGATGGAGGCGAGGGGGGTGCGCAGCTCGTGGCTGGCGTCCGCGACGAACTGCCGGACCCGCATCTCGCTCTCCTGCCGGGCCGCGAGCGCCGAACCGACGTGCCCCAGCATCCGGTTGAGCGCGGCGCCGACCTGCCCGACCTCGGTACGCGGATCCGCCTCGGCCTCGGGCACCCGCTCGTGCAGGGCCACCTCTCCGCTGTGCAGCGGGAGTTCGGAGACCCGGGTGGCGGTGGCGGCGACCCGGCGCAGCGGCCGCAGGGCCACCCCGACCAGGGCCTGCCCGGCCAGCCCGGCCGCGATCAGCCCGGCGGCGGTGACGCACACCTCCACCAGGATCAGCGTGTTCACGGTCCCGGCCACACCGGCCAGCGGGACCCCGACCACCAGGCCCCCGTCGGGTCCGGCCAGCACGTGGTACGCGCCCAGCCCCGGCAGCTCGGCATCGACCACGTGCCCCCGGGCCTTCGCGGCGAGGGCCGCCAGGTCGCGGCTCTGCGCGGCGGTCAGCGGGGCGCGGTGGCCGCCGCCCGGCTGCTCGGCGGCGGTGCTGCGGGCGGTGGCCAGCACCTGGCCTCGGCTGTCCAGCCGTACGCCGACCGTGCCCACGGGAGTGCCGGGGGCCAGCACCACGCCCAGCGGCTCCGGCCCGTCCCCGCCGAACCGCCCGCCGGGGCCGCGGACGGCCATGTCCACGGCGGTGCCGAGCTGCTCGTCGAGCTTCCTCACCAGGTACTGGCGCAGCGCGAGGGTGGTGACGGTCCCGATCGAGGTGCCGACGACCCCGATCAGCAGTACCGCGGACACCACCAGCCTGGTCCGCAGCGACCAGGGCCGGCGGCGCGCCCGCGGCCGCCGGCCGGGACGCAGGCCGCATCCGGAACGCAGCCCCCGGCCGGGACGGGAACCGCGCGGCACTACTCCCCCGGCTTGATCAGGTATCCGGCCCCGCGCCGGGTGTGGATCATCGGGCTGCGCCCGTTCTCCAGCTTCTTGCGCAGGTAGGAGATGTACAGCTCGACCACGTTGGCCTGGCCGCCGAAGTCGTACGACCAGACCCGGTCCAGGATCTGCGCCTTGCTGAGCACCCGCCGCGGATTGCGCATCAGGTAGCGCAGCAGCTCGAACTCGGTGGCGGTCAGGTGGATCTCCTGCCCGCCCCGGGTCACCTCGTGGCTGTCCTCGTCGAGGGTGAGGTCGCCGACCACGAGCAGGGAGTCCCCGCGCGCCGCCGCGGCCGCCCCGGAGCGCCGGATCAGCCCGCGCAGCCGGGCCACGACCTCCTCCAGGCTGAAGGGCTTGGTCACGTAGTCGTCCCCGCCGGCCGTCAGGCCCGCGATCCGGTCCTCGACCGAGTCCTTGGCGGTCAGGAACAGCACGGGAACGTGCGGCAGCTCCCGCCGCACCCGGCCGAGCACGGACAGCCCGTCCATGTCGGGCAGCATGATGTCGAGGACCACGGCGTCCGGCCGGAACTCCCGGGCCGCCCGGATCGCCGAGGCCCCGTCGGCGGCGCTGCGCACCTCGCAGCCCTCGTAGCGCAGGGCCATGGAGAGCAGCTCGGACAGGGCGGCCTCGTCGTCGACCACCAGCACCCGGCAGGGCCCGCCGTCGGGCCGGACGAGCGCGGTCGGCGTGCCGGTGCGGGCCTGGTACGGGGAAGTCGTGGGAGCGGTCATGGCCCCAGGCTGGCCGCGGCCGCTGAGAGGCCCCTTGTCCCTGTCTGTGAATCTCCTGAGAAAGCGCCCGGCTCAGTCGGGCCCGGCCGGCAGGCCGAAGAGCCGGGCGCCGTTGTCGTGGCAGACCGCCCGCAGCCAGTCCTCGCCCAGGCCCAGCCGCTCCAGCGCGTCGAGCTGGTGCTCGTACGGGTAGGGGATGTTCGGGAAGTCGGTGCCGAGCAGGATCCGGTCCCCGAGGTCCGCCAGCCGGGGCAGCTCCTGCGGCGGGAACGGCCCCAGCCGCCGGGCGAAGTCCGTGAAGGCCATGGTGGTGTCCAGCCGGACCTGCGGGTACCGCTCGGCGAGCGCGAGGAACTCCCCGTACTCGGGCAGCCCCATGTGGGCCACCACGAGCGGCAGCCGCGGGTGCCGGGCCAGGACGGCGGCCATCGGGCCCGGGCCGGTGTGCTTGCCGGGCGCCGGGCCGGAGCCGCAGTGCACGACGGCCGGGATCCCGGCCTCGGCCAGCAGCCCCCAGACGGGGTCCAGCCGCTCGTCCCCGGGGTCGTAGCCGCCGACCTGCACGTGCGCCTTGAACACGCGGGCACCGGCCTCGACGGCCCGGCGCACGTAGCGCTCGGCCCCGTCCTCGGGGAAGAAGGTCGCGGTGTGCAGGCAGTCGGGAGTGCGGGCGGCGAAGTCGGCCGCCCAGGAGTTCAGCCAGGCGGCCATCGCGGGCTTGTGCGGGTACAGCATCGCGGTGAAGGCGCGCACCCCGAACCGCCGCAGCAGCGCCACCCGTTCGGCCTCCTCGTGCCGGTACGTGATGGGCCACGCGGTGCCCGTGAGCGGGCCGGCGGCGTCGAAGTAGTCCCACACCTTCGCGAGGACCCGCTCCGGCATGAAGTGCGTGTGCACGTCCACCAGCCCGGCGTGCAGGCCGATCCGCTCCCGGAAGGCCCGCACGGCAGCCGCGGTGCGGCGGGCGGCCTCCTCGCCCACCCCGGCCACCCCGGCCGCCTCCGCCGCCCCGGCCGCCCCGGCCCCCGCCTCAGCGCACAAAGCCGTGGCTGCGCTCGACCGTGCCGACGTGCAGCGTGTAGCTGTCGTACCACTCCTCCCGGCCCTGCCGCTGGGCCCTGCGGTGCTCCTCATGGGTCCGCCAGGCGGCGAGCGCCTCCTCGTCGCGGAAGTAGCCGACCGTGATGGAGAGCCCGCCGGGGGTGTGGGCGTTCTCGTGCCCCAGGTACCCGGGGATCTCGCCCACCAGCTCGTTCATCCGCCGGGAGGTCGTGTCGTACTCCTCGGCGTCGAGGGTGCGGACGGAGGTGAACACCGCCATCATGTACGGCGGTTCGAAGGCCGGAAGCGGCCTGGGCTGCGGGATGCTCATGCGCCCACCCTCCGCGGCGGCCTGCGGGCCTGTCCACAGGAATCCGCCCCGGACGGCCAAAGGGATCCAAGATTTGACCTTGCCCGCCGGGCCCGCCCGGCTCCGTCCCCGGAACCCCGCCGGGGCAGGGCTCAAAACAGCCCGTCCTGCTCCCCGCCCGGCGCCCCCGCCGCCGCGATCGGCGCGACCGCCACCGAGGTCACCGCGTCCGGCGCCGCCGCGGCCAGCTCCCAGCCCGCCAGCAGCCGGGTGTCGACCACCAGCCCGTCCGCCAGGTGCAGGTCCGGACCGGCCGCACCCGCCAGCTCCCCGACCACCACCGCCCCGGCCGCCGGCGCCGCGGCCGTGCCCAGTGGCGGCGGGATCCGCTCCAGCCCGAACACCGCCGTGTGGTCCGCCACTTCGCACGGAAGCGGCTCCAAGGTCTCCGCCCAGCCCGCCAGCGCCCCCGCCCGCGCGTGCAGGTCCGCCACCTCGGCCGCCCGCTCGGGCCACGGCGGCAGTGCGGCCCGTACGGCCCGCTTGCGCGCGTACGGGATCCGGTCCGGCACTCCGAGCGCCGCCCGCAGCAGTTCCTCCGTACGGCGCGCGGCCATCAGCGGCCCGCGCCCCAGCCAGCCGTACGCCACCGCCCCCTGCTCCAGCAGCCGGTCCGCACCCCGCTCCTCGGCGGTGATCCCCACCTTGACCAGGCCGGGCCCGAACCAGGCCAGGTAGACCCGGTACGGGCGCGGATCCGCCACGTTCGTGTCGGCGGCCACCGAGAAGGACCGGTCCAGCCGGGCGCACTCGGGGCACTGCGCCCGGCCCTGCCGCGCGGGGACCGGGGCCGCCCGCGGGCACGGCGTGTGCCGACCGCCCCGCCGCACCCCCAGGCAGCGCCGCTCCCCGGCCACGGTGAACCCGATCCGCTGCCCGAGCCGCAGCGGGCTCTCGCGGGGCCCGCGCCCCGCGCCGTCCCACAGCAGTCCAGGGCCCGCAGCCCGCCACCGCATGCCCGCACACCGCCACATGCCCCCACCGTACGAGAGCCCGCCGACAGCGCCCGCCGGCTCAGCTGCTGCTGCCGGTCGCCCGCCCCTGGAGGGTCAGGTCGGTGTACCAGCGCTCGCCGAAGGGGTGCTCCTTGCCGCCGTTGTACGTGTAGCGGCCGGCGATCGGCAGCTTCTCGGCGGGACCCGCGGACTGGAGCACGTCGCAGACCTGCGCCATGCTCGCGACCGGGGTGTCCTTGATGTGCGTGATCACGTCGCCCTCGACGAAACCGGCCTTGCCGGCCGGGGAGTTGCTGGCGGCACTGATCACGAACATGCCGTCCTTGACCCCGCCGCCGGACAGCTTGGCGAGGACGTTCGCCCCTGCGGCCGGGTCCTCGAAGTAGTCGGTGAACCCGGGGTCGGCGAGGGAGACCAGGCTCCAGCCCGCGTTGTTCTGGCTGTTGCCCGCCGCCAGCCCGTCGAGCAGGGGACGGGCGTGGTCGCTGCTGATGGCGTAGAACTGCCCCTCCACGTTGCTGGAGGACGGCTGCTTCAGGCTGTTGATGCCGACGATCTCGGCCTTGCCGTTGAGCAGCGGGCCGCCGGAGTTGCCGGGGTTGACGGTCGCCGAGTGCTGCACGGTGGACGGCAGCCGGGGCAGCGAGGGGCCGGGGGCCGCGGCCACGTCGGGGGACTGGACGACACCGCTGGTGAACACGACGGCCTTGGCACCCGAGTCCGAGAAGGACTCCGGATAGCCGAGCGCGGCCACCACGTCCCCGGCTTCGAGCTTCGAACTCTCGCCGAAATCGAGGTCCTTGAGCCCCTCGGGCGGGTTGGACAGCTTGAGGACCGCGAGGTCCTCGCAGGGATCGCTGCCGAGCAGCCGCGCGGGCAGCGGCTCGCCCTTCTCCACGCGGACCTTCAGCGCGCCCGAGCCCTCGACCACGTGCGCGTTGGTCACGACGAGCCCTTGGTCGGCGTCGTAGACGACCCCGCTGCCGCTGCTCAGCCCCTGGCCGGTGGCGGCCAGCACCTGCACGGTCGCGGGCGCCGCCCGCTCGAAGATCTCCTTGGGCGGGAGGTCGTCCGCCCTTGCGGACCCGCAGCAGGCCAGCACGACGGCCGCTGCTGCGGGGATGACGATCGTGGCTCTCGCTCTCATGGGGGCGACTCCCCTGCACAAGCGGACCGGCCACGTCCCCGCCGGGCCCGGCCCGGAAACGATCAATGCCATAACCAGGTTAAGCCCGCCTCCGCCCGCTGTCCTGGCAGCAGCAGCGGCCGCCCCGGCACGCGCGGGACGGAGGTTCAGCGCTTCTGCGCCCGGTACCGCTTGAGAAGAGCCGTGAGCCTCGCGGGGTCGGCGGCGCCGTTCAGCTCGACCAGGAGGTCATCGGGGCAGACCTCGTAGTGGTCGCCCCACCATCGCCGTCCCCTGTTGTCCCAGATGCGGTACCCACCGGGTACCCCTCTGGCCACATATCGCCTTCGGCTCACCCCGCGCCCCCTCCTCCCGTGATGCCCCCGGCACGGTACTGGGCCAAACGCGAGAGGCCCCGGACTTTCGTCCGGGGCCTCTGCCCTGCTGTGCACTCGGCAGGATTCGAACCTGCAACCTTCTGATCCGTAGTCAGATGCTCTATCCGTTAAGCTACGAGTGCTTGTGCTTCCCGGGGTTTTTCGCCCCGTTGGCCTTGCGAGAACAACAATACATGGACCTCGCCGTGACGCGAAATCCATTAGCCAAACCCCCTCTGACCTGCGGAAACGTTGATCAGCTCGCGGATCGGCCGGGAACGGGCACCGCGGTCGGGGCGCCGGCGCGAGCACATCCGAGGGGATCCGGGGGCGGAAACGGCCGAAGCCCCGGTCCGTTCGGACCGGGGCTTCGTGATCACAGCGCGGAGGCGGAGGGATTTGAACCCTCGATGGGCTTTAAGACCCAAACCGCATTAGCAGTGCGGCGCCATAGACCGGACTAGGCGACGCCTCCAGCACACCCCCGCGTACGTGGGGTGCGTGCAGATGATGACACAGCCCGAGGGCCGGTCACCAATCCACCCCCACGGTACTAGCCACAAGGCAGCGAGAGCAAAGGCTTAGTGACCCCGGCCGCGGGCCGTCGTTGGGCACGGCATGCTGCGCCGCCTCGCCCTCGCCTCGGCCGTCTCCGCCGCCCTCGCGTCGAGCCCGCTGCCACCCCTCCCGCTCGGGCTGCTGCACCAGCCCGAGCCCGACCGGCTCACGATCACCGTGACGGGCACCGGCAACCCGCGCGCCAACGGCACGTACGAGCTGACGTGCGATCCGGTGGGCGGCAGCCACCCCGAGGCCCGGCGCGCCTGCGCCCGCCTCGACGCCTTCGCCAAGGAGGGGACCGACCCCTTCGCCCCGGTGTCCACCCGCCGCATGTGCACCCAGCAGGACGGCGGGCCCGCCCGGGCGGAGGTCACCGGGTCCTGGCGGGACAAGCCGGTCAAGGCCGAGTTCGACCGGAAGAACGGGTGTGAGATCAGCCGGTGGAAAGATTTGGAACCCGTGCTTCCGAGTGTGCGCTCCTGACCAGCGCGGATGCCGGGAGTGGCCCGCATCTCCCGCCGGGCCCCGGGCAGGTGCCCTTAGACTCCTCCCGTGACATGCCGGTAGTCAGGGAGGAAGCGTCGTCGTGAGCAGCAGGCCATCCCGAGGCGCTGCTCGCCTCGCAGCAATACTCGACGCGCTTCCCGACGCGCTCCTCCTCGTGAACGCCAACGGCACCGTGGTGAACGCCAACTCCATCGCGCTGGAGGTCTTCGAGTCCCCCGGCACCGGTCTGGTCGGCCGCGGCCTCCTCTCCCTGCTCCCCGAATTCGACTCGAAGCTGATCCCCGGCTCGATGCGCCGACCCGGCGACGAGCCCGAGGGGCGCACCAAGCCGAAGCGGATGACGGCCCGCCGCACCGACGGCAGCGAGTTCCCCGCCGAGGTGACCAGCGCCGGCCTGGAGGACGGCCGCGAGGCCTACGCCGACGCCCACCGCTTCACCGGCGACGAGCTCCTCATGCTGGTCGTACGGGACCTCTCCGGCACGGTGGACACCGAGGCGGAGCTCGCCCGCTCCCAGCGCCAGACCGAGATGATCCTGCGCGCCGCCGCCGAGGGCGTGGTCGGCACCGACACCGACGGCCGGGTGGTCCTGGTCAACCCCGCCGCCGCCCAGATCCTCGGCTACCGCGCCACCGAGCTCGGCAACCGCGAACTGCACGCGCTCGTCCTGCACTCCCGCGCCGACGGCTCCCCCTTCCCCTTCGACGAGTCCCCGCTCGCCGACACCCTGCGCTCCGGGCGCAAGCACCGGGTGCGCGGCCAGGTGCTGTGGAACAAGGCCGGCAAACCGGTCTCCGTGGACCTCACCACCTCCCCCGTCCGCGACGGGGACCAGCTCGTCGGCGCGGTGATGACCTTCACCGACCGCCGCCCGTACGACGCCCTCGCCGCCCGCCACGCCCAGCTGATCGCCCTGGCCGACGAGGCCCTGCGCGGACCCCTGGAGGAGCTGCGCGGGGAGCTCGCCACGCTGGCCGCCGACGACGCCGGGCAGCTGTGGCCCGAGGCCAACCAGCTGCTGCACCACCTCGCGGCCGGCTACTCCCGGATGACCGTCCTGCTCGACAACGTCCTCTCCTTCCAGCGCCTCGACGCCGGCAAGGAACGGCTGGCCAAGGAGAAGGCCCTCCTCGACGACGTGGTCTCCGCCGCGGTCGAGGGCGCGGTGGAGCTGATCGGCCCCGGGCGCGCGCAGTTCGCCGTGCACGCGCCGACGATCGAGGCCGAGGTGGACCCCGCCCGGCTGGCGACGGCCCTCTCGCACCTGATCGCCGACGTGGCCGGGGTGGACGCCACCGGCAAGGCACCGGTCTCGGCGGCCGGGAGCTACGCCGACTCCACCATCGTGGTCGCCGTCGCCCAGCGCGGTGACGTGGCCCGGATCGAGGTCCGCGGGCCGTACGCCGGGGGCAACCCGGTGCACGAGCCGATCGTGCGCGGGATCGTGACCGCGCACGGCGGCGTGCTCCAGACCCACGAGGTGCCGGGCATGACCGGCAGCGCGTACGTGCTCGAAGTCCCGCTCGGTGCGGGCGCGGGCACGGTGACCCGGCCCGAGCCGGAGCCCGGACCGGAGCCCGCGGGCGCCCCGGAGTCCGCCGGGTCCGGGGGCGGACCCGGCGGCGCGCAGCCGAAGCCCGGCAGCGGGCGGCGGGCCCGCCGCGGCGTGGACGCCTTCCTGGACGAGGAGCCGGCCGCCGCCGCACCCGCCGAGGGCGGGGCACTGGCCCTGCCGTCCGGGCGGCGCCGCGCGCCCGGCGCGGAGCTGGGGCAGGCTCCCGTGAACCCGGCCGGACTCGCCGTCCCGGTGCCCGCGGACGGCACCGGCCGGCGCCGCGGCCGCGCCCTCGAAGAAGGGGCCCCGGCCGCCGGACCGCAGCCGGTGCCCGCCCAGGGCCGGCCGGGGGTGCCGCCGATGCCGCCCGTGCCCCCGATGCCCGCCGTCCCGCCGGTGGTGCCCGCCCCGCCGCAGGGTCCCGTGACCCCGGGCCCCGTACCGCCGCAGGGACTGCCCGCCGGGGCCGAGCAGGGCAACGGCCGCCGCCGGGCGCTCGGCGGGGCCCCCGAGACCCCCGTGCCGCCGGGCCCGCCCGGGACCGCGGCGGCCCCCGGCGGCGGCCGCCGCCGGGCCCTGGCCGCGCCGGGCGCCCCCGCCGCGCCGGGCGCCCCGGCCGTACCCGGCGCCCGTACCGGCCCGGCCCCGGCCGATCCGTACGCTCCCGGCGCGAACGGCGGCGGTCCCGCCGCAGCGGCCGGACCGGTGGCACCGGGCGGGCTGGTCCCCGCGGGCGGCCCCGGCGCTCCCGGCATCCCCGCCGCCGGCACCACCGCGACGGGCCCGGTCCCCGCCGCCCCGGGCCTCCCCGGCTCGCCCGCCACTCCGATGGGCCCGGTCCCGGCCGCTGCCGCCACCCCGATGGGCCCGGTCCCCGCCGCCGGCCCGGCCGGTCCCGGCGACCCGCGCTCCGCAGCTCCGGCGGGCCCGGCAGGCGCCCCGGCCGCCGGCGGTCCCGCCGCGCCCGGTGCCGCCCCCGGGGTCCCCGCGCCCGCCGCTCCGGGCGCCCCCGCCGGTGCGCCCGCGCCCGGCCTGCCCGGCCTGCTCGGACTCGCCACCCCGGCCGGGCCGCCCCCCGGCCCCGACCCCCGGACGGCCCCGCCCGGCCCGGACGGAGTTCCGGGCACGCCCGGCCTGCCCGGCCGGCCGCCCGCGCCCACCGCTCCGGACGGCCTCCAGCCCGTCGGCGCACCCGGCACCCCGGCGCCCGGCGCCCCCGCCGCCGCGGCCCCCGAGGGCCAGGGCCGCCGTGCCCGCCGCGTGCTCGCGGCCCCGGCCGCGGGCGAAGCCGCGGACCACGCCTCCGCCGGCGCTCCCGAGGGCCACACCCCGCCGCAGCCGCACCCCGCCGCAGCCGAGGACGAGACCGCACCGACCGGCCGCCGCCGGGCGCTGCCCGCCACCCCCGCCGCCTGGCCCGTGCCCGCCGCCCGTACCGCGCCCGACGAGGCCGCCCCGGCCCCCGTCGCGCTGCCCGGCGCCCGGCAGGCCCAGGACGGCCCGGCCGGACCCATCCCCGTACGCGCCCTCGGGACCCTCGGGCAGGGTGCCGCCCTGGTGCCGCCCGGAGCGCCCGACGGGTCCGGGCGCCGCCGCAGGCTCACCGAGCCGGACAGCGGTGCCGACGGCTCCTCCCTCGGCACCGGGCGGGCCTTCGCCATAGGAGCACCCGCGGCCGGCGCCGCCGAGGGCCCCGAGCCGCTGGACGGCCCCGGCGGGGCCGTCGAGGTCGTGCACCGGCCGGTGCCGCAGCCCGTGGACGACGAGCTGCCCCCGGAGCCGCTCGACAACCCGCGGCGGCTGCTGGTGTGGCCCGCGCCCGACGTCCAGACCCAGCAGGCGCTCAGCGAGCGCGGCTACCGGCCGGTGATCGTCCACTCCCGCGAGGAAGTGGACGCGCAGATCGCCGCGTACCCCGCCGCCCTGTTCGTGGACCCGCTGACCGGGCCGATCACCCGTACCGCCCTCCAGTCCCTGCGCCAGGCCGCCGGGGCCGCCGAGGTGCCCGTCCTGGTGACGGCCGGTCTCGGCACCGCCACCCGGGAGGCCGCGTACGGGGCCGACCCGGCGGTCCTCCTCAAGGCGCTCGCGCCCCGCGACAGCGAGCAGCACCCCTCCCGGGTGCTGCTGCTGGAGCAGCACGACGAGATCGCCCAGGCCCTCACCGAGGCCATGGAGCGCCGCGGGATGCAGGTGGCGCGCGCCGGGGCGGACACCGACGCCGTGGAGCTCGCGACCCGGCTGCGGCCGAACCTCGTGGTCATGGACCTGATGCAGGTGCGCCGGCGCCGGGCCGGGATCGTGGACTGGCTGCGCGCCAACGGGCAGCTGAACCGCACCCCGCTCGTCGTCTACACCTCGGTGGACATCGACAAGTCCGGGCCCACCGGCCTCGGCTCCGGCGAGACCGTGCTGTTCCTCGCCGAGCGCGCCACGACCGCCGAGGTGCAGGGCCGCATCGTGGACCTGCTGGCCAAGATCGGGACCCATTAGCCACCCTGTGCGGATGGCGATGACCGAGAGAAGCGACCGGACCGAGCAGAGCGTGCCCGCCGACGACGGCGAGGTGACGCTGCTGATCGCCCGGCAGGTGGAGCCGGGCTACGAGGAATCGTTCGAGCAGTGGGCGCGCGGGATCCTGGAGACCGCGGCCCGCTTCCCCGGGCACCTCGGCTACGGGCTGTTCCGCCCGGCCGCCGAGGGCGCACCCTGGTTCCTGGTGCACCGCTTCCACGACAACGCGGCCTTCCGCGCCTGGCAGGACTCGCCCGAACGGGCCGCCTGGTTCGCCAACTGCGAGGGCCACCACCACACCGAGACGGCCCGGCGCGAACTCACCGGCATGGAGACCTGGTTCGCCAAGCCCGGCACCACCCGGCCCGCGCCGCCCCGCTGGAAGATGGCGATCAGCTCGGGGCTGGCCATCTTCCCCCTCTCGCTCGCGGGCAACGCCCTGCTCGGGCCCTTCCTGGTGGACCTGCACGTGGTCCTGCGCACGGCGGCCTTCTCGGCCGTCTTCAGCACGCTGATGACGTACGTGGCGATGCCCGCGGTCAGTCGGCTGCTGCGCGGCTGGCTCAGCCCGCGCTGAGTCACGCGGGCGGGACCGGCCCCGGCTCCCCGGCCGGGCCGGCCCCGCCGCGGATCCCGTCAGCCGAGCTTGGTGACCTCCAGCTCGCCGTCCGCGTACTGCCGGCGGATCACCTTCTTGTCGAACTTGCCCACGCTGGTCTTCGGGACCGCCGGGACCAGCGCCCAGCGCTCCGGCAGCTGCCACTTGGCGATGGTGCGGCCCAGGAAGGCGTGCAGGTCCGCGTACCCGGCCGCGGCCCCCTCCTTGAGCACGACGGTCGCCAGGGGGCGCTCGCCCCACTTCTCGTCCGGCACGGCGACCACGGCGGCCTCGGCCACGTCCGGGTGCGCCATCAGCGCGTTCTCCAGCTCCACGCTGGAGATCCACTCGCCGCCGGACTTGATGACGTCCTTCGCCCGGTCGGTCAGGGTCAGGTAGCCCTCCGCCGTGATCACGCCGACGTCGCCGGTCTTGAGCCAGCCGTCCTCGCTGAACTTGTCCGCGGGGCGCAGCGGTTCGCCGGAGCTGCCGCCGTAGTACGCGGCCGCGATCCAGTTGCCGCGCACCTCCAGCTCGCCGGCCGACTCCCCGTCCCACGGCAGCACGTCCCCGCCGGGGCCGACCAGCCGCGCCTCCACCCCGGCCGGGAACCGGCCCTGGGTGACCCGGTACGGGAACTCCTCCTCGGCGGACATCCCGGCCGGCGGGTGCGCCATGGTGCCCAGCGGGGAGGTCTCGGTCATGCCCCAGGCGTGCACGACCCGCACGCCCAGCTTGTCGTACGCCTCCATCAGGGAGGGCGGGCAGGCCGAGCCGCCGATGGTGACGTGCTTCATCGAGGAGATGTCCCGCGGGTGCGCGGAGACCTCGGCGAGCAGCCCCTGCCAGATGGTGGGCACGGCCGCCGCGTACGTGGGCTTCTCGCGCTCGATCATCTCGGCGAGCGGGGCGGGCTGCAGGAAGCGGTCCGGCATCAGCATGTTGATGCCGGTCATGAAGACGGCGTGCGGCAGGCCCCACGCGTTGACGTGGAACTGCGGTACGACGATCAGGCCGGTGTCGGCGGAGGTCAGGCCCATCGACTCGGTCATGTTCACCTGCATGGAGTGCAGGTAGATCGAGCGGTGGGAGTAGACCACGCCCTTGGGGTCGCCGGTGGTGCCGGAGGTGTAGCACATGGCCGCGGCCTGGCGCTCGTCCAGCTCGGGCCACGGGTAGTCGGCGGAGCGGCCCGCGAGCAGCTCCTCGTAGTCGTGGACCCGCACGCCGAGCCCGTCGAGGCCGGAGCGGTCGCCGGGGCCGGAGACCACGACGTGCTCGATGGTCGGCAGGTGCGGGAGCAGGGGCACCAGCAGCGGCAGCAGGGTGCCGTTGACGAGGACCACCTTGTCGGCGGCGTGGTTGACGATGAACACCAGCTGCTCCGGGGGGAGCCGCAGGTTCAGCGTGTGCAGGACCGACCCCATCGAGGGGATCGCGAAGTACGCCTCGACGTGCTCGGCGTTGTTCCACATCAGGGTGGCGACCCGGTCCGCGGGCTGCACCCCGAGCTCGTCGCGCAGGGCGTGCGCGAGCGCTCCGGCGCGGGCGCCGATCTCGGCGAAGCTGCGGCGGTGCGGCTCGGGCTCACCGGTCCAGGTGGTGACCTGCGACCGGCCGTGGACCGTCATCCCGTGGCGGAGGATGCGGGTCACGGTCAGCGGTACGTCCTGCATGGTGCTCAGCAAAGCGTCCTCCCGATGGGCGCTGCGCGGCGGCAAAGGATGCTGCCGATTCTGCGCGCGCCGGGGAGGCCTGTCACTACCCAGGAGTACAAACCCTGCCAGTGAACCCTGTCAGTGTCCGAAAAACCGAGGTCAGAACCGCGCCGCACCGCAGACCGGACTGAGCTCCGGGTCCTCGCGCAACTTGCCCAGCGCCCGGGACACGGCGCTCTTGACCGTGCCGACGGAGACCCCGAGCAGCTCCGCCGTCTGGGCCTCGCTCAGGTCCTCGTAGTACCGCAGGACCACCATGGCCCGCTGCCGGTCCGGCAGCCGGGTGACCGCCCGCCACATCGCGTCGCGCAGCACCTGCGCCTCCGCCGGGTCGGTGTACGGCAGGCCCTCGGGCTCGGGGAGCTCCTCGCAGGAGAACTCCTCGACCTTCCGCTTGCGCCACTGCGAGGTGCGGGTGTTGACCAGGGCCCGGCGCACGTAGCCGTCCAGCGCCCGGTGGTCCTCGATCCGGTCCCAGGCCACGTACGTCTTGGCGAGGGCGGTCTGCAGCAGGTCCTCGGCGTCGCACGGGTTGGCCGTGAGCGAGCGCGCGGTCCGCATCAGGGACGTGCCGCGGGTCCGGACGTACGAGGAGAACGACGGGTAGGTCCTCGGATACGACGGGCTCGACGGGTACGTGCAGACAGGCGTGGTCATGGCTCCACGCTAGAAGCGCCACCCACCCCCGGGGATCGGCCCCAGGTGCCGAAGCCGTATCCGTCTCAGGTTGTAGGGGTGGGGTTTCCCGGACCTCCTGAAGAAGGAGTACGGGACGTCACGCACCGTCCGCACCCAGGATCAGGCCCGAGGTCGGCACCCCCGTTCCGGCCGTCACGAGGGCGTGCGCCGCGCCCGCGACCTGGTTGACGGAGCTGCCCCGCAGCTGGCGCACCGCCTCCGCGATCCCGTTCATGCCGTGCAGGTACGCCTCGCCGAGCTGGCCGCCGTGGGTGTTGAGCGGCAGGGCGTCCGCCGCCGTGAACGCGGCCCCCTCGCCCGGCCCGCAGAAGCCGAACTCCTCCAGCTGCATCAGCACGAACGGCGAGAAGTGGTCGTAGAGGATGCCCACGTCGATGTCCGAGGGCCGCAGCCCGCTGGTCCGCCACAGCTGGCGGGCCACCACGCCCATCTCGGGCAGCCCGGTCAGGTCGTCCCGGTAGAAGCTCGTCATGGCCTCCTGCCCGCGGCCCGCGCCCTGGGCGGCGGCGGTGATCACGGCGGGGGCGTGGCGCAGGTCCCGGGCCCGTTCGGTGGTGGTGACCACCAGGGCCTGTCCGCCGTCGGTCTCCTGGCAGCAGTCCAGCAGCCGCAGCGGCTCCACGATCCAGCGCGAGGCCGCGTGGTCGGCCAGGGTGATCGGCTTGCCGTGGAAGTACGCGGCCGGATTGTTCGCGGCGTGCCGGCGCCCGGTGACGGCGACGTGGCCGAACGCCTCGGGGGTCAGCCCGTACGCGTGCAGGTAGCGCCGGGCGGTCATGGCCACCCAGGAGGCCGGGGTCAGCAGCCCCCAGGGCAGCGACCAGCCGAGCGCCGCGCCCTCCGCCGAGGGCTCGCGCTGCTGCACCCCGGAGCCGAAGCGGCGGCCGGATCGCTCGTTGAACGCGCGGTAGCAGACCACCACTTCCGCGATCCCGGTGGCCACGGCGAGCGCGGCCTGCTGGACGGTGGCGCAGGCGGCGCCGCCCCCGTAGTGGATGCGGGAGAAGAAGGACAGCTCGCCGATGCCGGCCGCCTGGGCCACGGTGATCTCGGGGCTGGTGTCCATCGTGAACGTGACCATGCCGTCCACGTCGGAGGGGCTCAGCCCGGCGTCGTCGAGGGCCGCGTGCACGGCCTCGACGGCGAGCTTGAGCTCGCTGCGGCCCGAGTCCTTGGAGAACTCGGTGGCGCCGATGCCGGCGATGGCGGCCCGGCCGCCGAGGCTGTCGCGGGTACGGACGCTCATCGCGCGGCTCCCCCGGGGGCGGGGGCCGTGTCGGCGAGGACGGTGCCCGTCACGTGCCGGCCGAGGCGGTTGGTGCCCGTCACGCGGATCTCCACCGTGCGGCCCGCGACCGCCTCGACGGTTCCGGTCAGGACCATGGTGTCCCCGGGGTAGTTGGGGACACCGAGCCGGATGGCCACCTTGCGCAGCACGGCGGCGGGTCCGAGGTGGTCGGTGACGTACCGGCCGACCAGGCCGTTCGTGGTCAGGATGTTCATGAACACGTCCGGGGAGCCCTTGGCCCGCGCGAGTTCGGCGTCGTGGTGCACGTCCTGGTAGTCCCGGGAGGCCACCGCGCCGGCCACGATCAGCGTGCGGGTCACCGGGATCTCCAGGGGCGGCAGCTCGTCGCCGGGTGCGAGGCGTACGGGGGCGGCCGGGCTCGCGGTCGGGCCGGTCGGGCTCGCGGTCGGGCTCGCGGTCGGGCCGGTCATGCGGATCCCTCCTCTGCTATGGATGCGCCGAGTTCGGCGAGGAGCTCGGCTCCGGAGCCGAGGTACGCGTCCAGCTGGCGCCCCCAGAGGAAGTGCCGGTGGACGGGGTGGTCGAGGTCCGCGCCCAGCCCGCCGTGCAGGTGCTGGCCCGCGTGCACCACGCGCCGGCCGGCCTCGGCGGCCCACCAGGCGGCGGTGAGCGCGTGCTGCCGGGCGGGCAGGGCCGCGTCGATGCGCCAGGCCGCCTCGTACGCCGTCACGCGGATGGCCTCCGTGTCCATGTACGCATCGGCGGCGCGGAGCATCACCCCCTGGTTGGTGGAGAGGGGGCGGCCGAACTGCTCGCGGGTGGAGGTGTGCGCCACGGCCCGCGCGAGGGAGCCGGCGCAGACCCCCGCCTGGAGTCCCGCGAAGGCGGTACGGGCGGTGTCGAGCACCGCCTCGTACGCCTGCGGGCCCGTGCCGATGCGCTCCGCCGGCGCCCCGTCGAGGGTGAGCCGGCCGGCCGCCCAGGGTGCGGTGGTCTCGACGGGCTCGGCCGCGGCCCCGGGGGCGTCGGTCCGCACCAGCCACAGGGCGCGGGCGGAGTCGGGGACGAGGACGTGGGTGGCGTCGCGCAGCCAGGGGACCAGGGGCAGGGTGCCGGTGAGCCGGGCGGCGGCGGGCGGGGCGGTGGCGGGCGGGGCGGTCAGGGGCCGGTCGGCGTCCGCCGGGGTCGGGCGGGGGGCCGGGCGGTGGGCCGGGGCCGGGTCCGGCTCGGCGAGCACCCGGCCGCGGTCCGGAAAGGCGCCCGTGGCCACGGCCGTTCCCGCACGCAGGGCGGGCAGCAGCCGGGAGCGCTGTCCGGCGGTCCCGTGGGCACCGATCGCGAGGATCCCGTACACGCAGGTGGCGGCGTACGGAACCTGCGCGGTGGTGCGTCCCTGCTCCTCCAGCAGCAGGACCAGGCCCAGCAGGCCGGTCTCCTCGACGGCGGCGGTGAGCCCGGCCGCGGTGAGGGCCTTCCAGAGCTCGGCGTCACTGCCGGTGCCGGCGGCGGCGAGCCGCTCGTGCGTGGCCAGGTCGGCGAAGATCTCGGCGGCCAGCCCGGCCGCGGCCGCCTGCTCCTCGGTGGGGCGGAAGTCCACGTCAGCCCCCGTCCGCTCGGAACACCGGGAGCTCCAGCTCCTCGTCGGCGCGCAGGAACTCCAGCCGGACCGGCATCCCGATGTGCACCTTGTCGTACGGGACCCCGGTGATGTTGCTGATCATCCGCACCCCTTCGGCGAGCTCCACGAGGGCCACCGCGTACGGCGGGTCGAACGCGGGGAAGGGCGGGTGGTGCATGACGACGTAGCTGAAGACGGTGCCCTCGCCGCAGGCCTCGACGGTGTCCCAGTCCGGGCTCGCGCAGGCGTTGCAGCCGGGCAGCCAGGGGAAGCGCAGGGTGCCGCAGCCGGTGCAGCGCTGGATGAGCAGCCGGTGCTCGGCCACCCCGTCCCAGAAGCCCTGGTTGTCGCGGTTGACCACCGGGCGGGGGCGGCGGGAGCGGCGGGCGTCCGGCTTTGCGGGGGCGGCGGGGGCGGGGGCGGGGGCGGGGGCGGGGGCGGCCGGGGCGTACTTGAGGATGCGGAAGCGGTGGGTCCCGGCGAGTTCGCCCACCCCCGCGCCGTCCCCGGTGCCGTCCCCGGTGCCGTCCCGAGTGCCGTCCCGAGTGCCGTCGGCGGCCGTGGCGCGTACGTCCATGCGGGTGGTCACGAAGTGGCCGGTGCCCAGCCGGGTCGTCTTGCGCGGGGACACCGACTCGATCACGGCGTCGAAGGTCACGCGGTCCCCGGGCCGCAGCGGCCGCAGGTACTCCTGCTCGCAGTCGGTGGCCACCACGGAGGTGTAGCCGGCCCCGTCGAGCAGCGCGAACAGCTCGTCGTAGGCGGAGGAGCGGCCGCTGCCCGCACCGTGCCCGGACAGCCCGCCCATCGTCCAGGCCTGGAGCATGGTGGGCGGGGCGATGGCGTCGGGGCCGGTGTAGGCGGGATTCGTGTCGCCCATCGCCTCGCACCAGTGGCGGATCATGGGGGCGTTCACCGGGTCCTTGCCCCGGGCCGCGGTGGCCGCCGCCCGCCCCTCGAAGGCCTTGAGCCGCTCGTACAGCTCGTCAGCCGCCCGGTCACCGCTGCCGCTCACCGCTTCCTCCCCTTCATGCCGAGCCGCATCATCGCGACGAGCTCCCGCTGCACCTCGCTCACCCCGCCGCCGAACGTGTTGATCTGCGCCGCCCGGTTCAGGCGCTCCAGCTCCCCGCCGTCGAAGGCCCCCGGACCCGGGCCCCGGAGGAGGGCGCTCTCGCCCACCACCTCCTGGCACATCCGGTAGACCTCCACCGCGCTCTCGGTGCCGAGGAACTTCACCCCCGAGGCGTCCCCCGGCGCGAGGGTCCCCGCGCCCACGTCCTGGACGAGCCGCCAGTTCAGGAGCCGTACGGCGGCCAGCCGGGCGTGCGCCTCGGCCAGCCGGGACCGCACCCAGGGCTCCTCGGCCGGGCGGCGGCCGGTGACGGGATCGGGGGTGCGGGCGTGGGCGACGGCGGCCCGGTGGAAGTCCTCGGCCTGCATGCCGATGGCGGCGAGGGCCACCCGCTCGTGGTTGAGCTGGTTGGTGATCAGCCCCCAGCCGCCGTGCTCGGGTCCGACCAGGTTGCCGGCGGGCACGCGGATGCCGTCGTAGTAGGTGGCGGTGGTGGTGAGGCCGCCGACGGTCTCGATGGGGGTCCAGGAAAACCCGGGGGCATCCGTGGGCACCAGGATGATCGAGATGCCGCGGTGCTTGGGGGCCTCGGGGTCGGTGCGGCAGGCCAGCCAGATCCAGTCGGCGTTCTGGGCGTTGGAGGTGAAGACCTTCTGCCCGTCGATCAGCCACTCGCCCTCGGACGCGTCGGTGGACGCGCCGTCGGAGCGGCCGGCGGAGGGGCCGGCGGAGGGACTGCCGGAGGGGCTGGCGGATCGGCCCGCGGGGGATCCGGCGGAGGGCCCCGGCACCCGGACGGCCCGGGTGCGGAGCGCGGCGAGGTCGGTGCCCGCCTCCGGCTCCGAGTAGCCGATGGCGAAGACGATCTCCCCGCGCAGGATCCCCGGCAGGAACCGTTCCTTCTGCTCGGGGGTGCCGTACTTCATCAGGGTGGGGCCGACCGTGTTGAGCGTGACCATGGAGACCGGTGCGCCCGCCCGGTAGGCCTCGTCGAAGAACACGAACTGCTCGGCGGGGCCGCGCCCCTGGCCCCCGTACTCCTCGGGCCAGCCGAGGCCGAGCAGGCCGTCGGACCCGATGCGGCGCAGCAGCGCGCGCTGCTCACCGGGGTCCTCCGGCACCCCGTCCGGCATCAGTTCACGGAAGTACGCGCGCAGTTCGGCGCGGAGCCGCACCTGCGGTTCGGTGGGGGCGAGGTGCACGGCGCATGGCCTCCTGGGCGGCGGCGGGACGGCGTGAGCAGATTTCTGACTCTCCGTCAGATACCGTTGCCTGTCAAGGTCGGGGGCATCCGAGGCCCGCCCCGGACACGACGGGGCGCCCGCACGACGGGACCCCAGCCGGTCCGGTCGTACGGGCGCCCACCGCCCTTGGAACCCATCAACCCAGGGGCCCACCGCCCTCGCAGGCCCGCGGCCGCGGGGGCCTCAGCGGGCCCGGCCGGCTACCACCACGGGTGGAAGTGCACGGCGAGGTTGCTGTTGCCCTGGTCGATGGCCGTGAAGGCCGATCCGCTGACCTGCGCCGTGTTGTTCTGGTTGGCCGCTCCCGAGCCGGTGGCCACCTGCTGCGAGGTGGAGGTGTTGCCGCTGCTGTGGCCGCCCACGCCGCTGCCGATGATGCTGGCCACGCTCGCGTTCGAGCCGTCGTTCGCGAACGATCCCCACCCGTTGTCGGCCTGCGCGACCCCTCCGAAGAGGGCGGCGGCGAGGGGGAGCGAGGCGACGGCGGCGAAGACGCGGGCGGTACGGACGAGTGCCATTCTGAATCCTCCAGATGTGAACTGCGGTGTTTCTCAAGGCAGTTGGCCGACTGCGCCTGAGGTTCTGCTCGTGCTCTCGACGTCGAGACCAGAGTTGCCCACCGAATCCCCGGCGAACCACCCCGGAGTCGCCGATTCCCTCGCAAGCATGAGCCAATACGGATAAACCCCGGTCACGCCCCCAAAAGCCCCGAACGCACCCCTGAAACGCCGAAAAACGGTCCGCCGCAAGGGCTGAACCGTTCCGCCACATCCCTCCGCCCCCGAACCGCCCCCGGACCCCCGGCCGCGCTCCCCGCGGCCGCTCCTCCCCCCACCCGTCCCCCCGCTGCCCCAAGCCCTGCGCCCCCAACGCGCCCCCGGCGCCCGCGGGGGCGGAAACCTCCCCGCCCGCTATGCCGCCAGCCCGAGCTCCCCGGCACCCTCCGCACCGCGGAACTCCGTCACGTTCGCAGCCGCCGTGGTCGAACGCCGCACCGACGGCGAGGACCCGTGCGCCTCGGCGCGGATCCGCTGAGCGATCGTGGGCGGCAGCGCCCCGGTGCCGACGCTCCGCAGCCGGCTCCGCCCGGCCGGCCGTACCGCCGCCGCCTCCTCCCGCTCCGCCGCGCCCCGCACCCCGGCGCCCGTCGCCCCGGCGCCCGTAGTCCCGGCAGCCGTCCCGGCGACCTCGGCGGCCTCCACCGCGACCCGGATGCCGAAGACGGCGAGGATCCCGGCCAGCGCGGCCACGATGACGGTCCAGAGCGATGCGAAACGGTTGCTGGCGGCCATGACGACTCCTCATTCCCACATCCGGATTCCGGATGTTCGGACGGGCGGATCTGAATACATTCGTGATGATGCATCCGCAAATCGTCCCGTACGAGGAACCACGCCCACCCAGGCACGTAGTCGGACAAACACCACCCGTCCGGCTCAGCCCGCCCCCGCACCCCACGCGAAAGGGCACGCCCTCGCTTCGGAGGACGTGCCCTTTCACCGGCAGGAATGCCGGCGCACTGCGGTGGGTGTGGGATTTGAACCCACGGTGACTCGCGCCACGACGGTTTTCAAGACCGTTCCCTTAGGCCGCTCGGGCAACCCACCCTGCCCCGGCCGCCGAGGCGGCGGAACGGGCTACACATTACCGGGATCCGCTGGATCACGGTGTCCTCCGCGGTCGCGGGCGGACGGGCGGGAGCGGGCCGGGGCGGGATCAGGCCGTCTGGGCCTTGTCGTAGACGGCCTTGGCCTCGTTGCCGAAGTACGGGCCGAACATGCGGTTCGGCAGGAAGTTGTAGCCGAAGCTGTTCACCGAGACCTGGAGGCCGGTGCCGGTGGCCTCGTTGAAGTTCTGGAACCAGGGGCCGCCGCTGGATCCGCCGGTCATGTTGCAGCCCAGGCCGTGGTCCTTCGAGAGGAGGAAGTCCTTGCTCGAATTCCCGCTGCAGTAGATCAGCTTCGTGCCGTCGTACGGTGCCGCGGCCGGGAAGCCGAAGGCGTACATCGCCTTGTTGTAGCCGCCGTTGAACAGGATCCCCTGGGCGCCGACGACCGAGGCGAGCTTCTGGCCGTTCAGCGGGGCGACCACCGCCAGGCCCACGTCGTAGTTGATGTCCTCGCTCGCCGCCCACTGGTCGGTGGCGAAGGTCTGCGTCGCGCTCCACTGCCCGTACGGGGCGTTGCCGTTGTCGTACGCCGGCACGAAGACCCAGTTCGTGTGCCAGGCGCCCTGGTACTTCACGCAGTGCCCGGCCGTGATCACCGTGCTGCCGTTCTGGCTCGTGACGGAGTCGCCCGAGCAGGAGGCCGTACGGCCCTGGAAGGTGAAGAAGACCCGGCCGGAGGTGCGCACGACGGCGCCGCCGCCGGTCCATGCGCCGCCGGCCTGCGGGAAGGCGGCCGGGGCGGCGGCGGGGGAGGGGGCCGTGGGCCGGACGGCCGTCGGAGCGGAGGCGGCCGCCGGGGCCTTGGGGCGGACACCGGGGGCGAGGATCAGGTCGAGCGGGGTCGCACCCCGCATGCGTTCGGCGGTCCAGAAGCCCTTGGTGTGCGCGGGCTTGAAGGACGCGGGGGAGGCCGGGGCCTGGCTGGCGGCCGAGGGGCCGGCGGCCGTGAGGGCGGCCGCGACCAGGGCGCCTGCGGCGAGCAGGGCGGAGACGGCCTTGGGGGGACGATTCACGCATGACTCCTTCTGCCGTGCCGGGGCCGGTTGGGCCCGGGCAGGGTGGGGGTGAAGAGCTGTCGGTGCGGATCGACGTGCGGCAGGCAGACTGCCACGCCACGGCTGGATTGTCAGGTACTCGTCAGAACGTTCGGTCGGTTCGGCCGGAATGCCCCTTGATTCCGGCCGGATTGCCCCCGCCCGCGCCATGCCCACGCCCGCGCCCGCGCTTCCGGCCGTCCACCCGTGAGCGGCCCTCCGCCGCCCGCTCCACCCTCCACCACTCCGCAGGCCCGATCTCCACCCCGCTCCGCCCTCCGTCGCCCCCCGCAGGCCCGATCCACCCCGCGCCCCGCCGGCTCCGTCGGCCCCTCCGCTGGGGCGCCCTCACCCCGCTCCGGCCTCACACGGTCAGCAGCACCCCCGCGTACGAGACCCCCGCCACGACCACCCACGCGCTCAGCCCCAGCGCCGCCGCGCGGCCGCCCGTACGGGCCAGGGTCGGCAGGTGGACCGCACTGCCCAGCCCGAACAGCGCCGCTGCCAGCAGCCCCTCCTGGGCCGTGCGCGCCCAGCCGAGCGCCTCGGCGGGCAGCAGCCCCGTGGCCCGGACCCCGGCGGCCACGAGGAAGCCCGCCACGAAGAGCGGCACGGGCGCGGGCCGCTTGCCCGAGGCGGTACGGACTCCCGCCCGCCGCGCCCGCAGCGCGAAGGCCACCGCCGCGACCAGCGGGGCGAGCAGCGCCACGCGCATCAGCTTCACCAGGACCGCGTCCCCCAGCGCGGCCGGACCGGCCGTCTGGGCCGTGGCCACCACCTGGCCCACGTCGTGCACGCTCGCCCCGACCCAGCGGCCGAAGGACGCGTCCCCCAGCCCCAGCGGCTGCTGGAGCAGCGGGAGCACGGCGATGGCGAGGGTTCCGCACAGGGTCACCAGGGCCACGGACGAGGCCACGTCCTCCTCGTCGCTGCCGGAGACCTCGCTCACCGCCCCGATCGCGGACGCCCCGCAGATCGAGTACCCGGTCGCGATCAGCAGCGGCTGGTCCCCCGGGAGCCCGAGCCTGCGGCCCAGCCACAGGGTGCCGAAGAAGGTGGCCCCGACCACCGCGAAGACCATCGCGACCGTGCCCCAGCCCAGCCGGACCACCTGGTCCAGCCCGAGCCCCAGGCCCAGCAGCACGATGCCGATCCGCATCAGCCGCCGCCCGGCGAGCGAGAGCCCGGGCCGGCCGGCCCCGCGGACGAAGGTGCGGATGCGCGGCAGGTGGGCCACCGCGATGCCCAGGACCACCGAGGCGGTCAGCATGGGAACGGCCGGCAGCAGCAGGTGGACGGTCCAGGCCAGCGCGGCACCGAGGACCGCCGTCAGCAGCCCGGGCCAGGTGCGTGTTTCACGTGAAACAACGGCCCGGACGGCGGGCTGCCGAGCGGAGGACGGCTCGTGGCCCGCGGTGCGCGGCCGGTGCAGGAGGGCCATCAGTCGGCCGGCAGGGTGTAGACGCGGCGGACGCTGCTGCCCAGGCGGGACACGTCGGCCCCGTAGACGTGGACGGATATCGCCGTCGTACGACAGGAGTTGCGGACCCGGTGGATGTCACCGGGCGGGGCGAACCCGCAGACCTCGCCGAGTCCGTTCACCACGTCCTCGGTCGGCACCAGCCGGGCCGCTCCGCCCTGCCCGGGGGCCAGCCGGTAGCGGCGCTCGCTCTCCTCGCCCTGGTGCACCCCGGCCACGCACCACGAGACGTGGTCGTGGATCGCGGTCTCCTGGCCGGGCAGCCACACCAGCACCACCAGCGAGAAGCTGCCGTCGCGTTCGGCGTGCACGATGTGCTGCCGGTAGCGCTCCGGGTCGCTCTCCTGCTGGGCCAGGGTGAGCAGATCGGGGGTACCGAGGTGGGGCGCGAGCTTCTCGCCCACCAGGTACGCGGTCAGGTCGGGGGGCAGCCCGCGGTCGACGACCGCGCGTATCTCGCCGATGAGCGTGGTCATCCGTGCGGTCACCGCCACCGCTGCGGTCGTCGTCGTGGTCATGAAGGCAGCGTCCGGCGGCCGGTCCATCACGTCCAACGACAGTTTTCACCTGAAGTCCCAAGCTCTGCTTATACGAGGGAGAGCCGGGAGGTCCGGGAGAAGCGCCTCAGCAGCCGACCCGGTTGGCCGCCACCCTGCGCAACTCGTCGAGGACCGCCGCCGTCGCCGGTATCCGCAGGTGCTCCCGGTAGACGTACGCCGAGATGTGCCGCCGGGCCGCCGGCTCCAGGGCCCGCCCGGTGACCCGGGTCAGGGAGAGCGAGGGCAGCAGCAGCGCGGGCATCATCGCCACGCCGAGCCCCTGCGCGACCAGCGCCTGCACGACCAGGTTGTCGTCGGTGGCGAAGACGATCTCGGGCACGAAGCCCAGCTCGGCGCACTCGTGCAGGAGGTTGGCCCGGCACCGCGGACAGCCGGCGATCCACCGCTCGTCCGCCAGATCGCCCAGTTGCACGGAGCGCCTGCGGGCCAGCGGATGCCCGCTCGGCAGCAGCACGGTCAGCTGGTCCTCCAGCAGCCGGACCTCGGTGACCTCGTCCGGCACCTCCTCGTGCAGCCCGGGGTAGGTGAAGGCGAGGGTGATGTCGCACTCCCCGCGCTGGAGCCGGCGCAGCGAGTCCGGCGGCTCGCCGTCGAGGAGCTCCACCTGTATCCCGGGATGCTCCTTGGCCAGTCCGCTGAGCGCTTCCGGGACCAGGGTGGCATTGGCGCTGGGGAACCCGCACAGCCGGACCCGGCCGGTGCGCAGCCGCGCGTACGCCTTCATCTGCTGCTGGGCCGCGGAGAGGCTGCCGAGTATGGACTCGGCGTGCCGTGCCAGGGACTGGCCCGCCTCGGTCAGCTGCATCCGGCGCCCCACCCGCGTGAAGAGCGGGGTGCCGACGGCGCGTTCCAACGCCTTCATCTGCTGGGTGATCGCGGGCTGGGTATACCCGAGCACACGGGCGGCCGCCGAGTACGACCCGGCGGTGACCACCTCGTGAAAAGTCCTGATGTGCCGGGAGTCGAACACCGTCGAAGCATAAGCGGACGTTGGGAGGGGCCGTAGGCGGATTCCCGCCTACGGCCCCGCACCCTTCAGGTCACTTCGCCAGGTCCGCCGGTCGCCGCTACCGGTCGCCGACGTGCGAGCCGAGGGTCAGATCCACGGTCACCGGCTTGCCGCCGCCGCGCACGTACGTCACCTTGACCACGTCACCGGGCTTGTACGTCCAGATCTCGCTGATCAGGGTCGGGCCGCTGTCGATCGGCTTGCCGCCGAACTGGGTGATCACGTCACCGGGCTTGAGCCCCGCCTTGCCCGCCGGGCCGTCGGGGCTGACCAGATCGCTGGGCGGCGCGCCCTGGTCGGAGATCTTGGCCCCGTCCACCTTGGCCTGGAGGTCCACCGAGACCCCGATGACCGGGTACACCGGCTTGCCCGTCTTGATCAGCTGCTCGGCCACGTTCTTGGCCTGGTTGATCGGGATGGCGAAGCCGAGGCCGATCGACCCCGCCTGGCCGCCGCCGAAGCCGCCGCTGCCCGCCGACTGGATCGCCGAGTTGATGCCGATGACCGCGCCGCGGCCGTCGAGCAGCGGACCTCCCGAGTTGCCCGGGTTGATCGAGGCGTCGGTCTGCAGCGCGCTCATGTACGAGTTCTTGTTGCTCTGGCCGTCGCCCGAGGCCACCGGCCGGTTCTTGGCGCTGACGATGCCCGTGGTGACCGTGTTCGACAGCCCGAACGGGGCGCCGATCGCGATGGTCGAGTCCCCGACGACCACCCGGTCCGAATCGCCGAGCGGCAGCGGGGCGAGACCGGCGGGCGGGTTCTTCAGCTTCAGCACGGCCACGTCGTAGCCCTGCGCCCGGCCGATGACCTCGGCCTCGTACCGCTTGCCGTTGGAGAAGGTCGCGGAAAGCTTTCCGCCGTCCGCGGCCGAGGCCACCACGTGGTTGTTGGTGAGGATGTGGCCCTGCTGGTCGTAGACGAACCCGGTGCCCGTGCCGCCCTCGCCGTCACCGGCCTGCGCCTCGATGGTCACGACGCTCGGCAGCGCCTTCGCGGCGAGCGCCGCGACCGTGCCGGGCTCGCGCTTGAGGTCCTTCGGGGCGACCCCGGCGCTGACCGTGGTCGAGCCGCCGCTGCCGCCGTCGCCGTTGCTGGCGAGCTGGTAGCCGACGGCGCCGCCGACGCCACCCGCGACCAGGGCGGCCACCAGGGCGGCCGCGACCAGTCCGCCGCGGCCCTTGGCCTTCGGCGCGGGCTGCTGGCCGGGGGGCGCGCCCCAGACCGGTCCGCCGCCGTGTCCGCCGCCGAAGCCGTCCCCGTACGAGGGGACCGCGGGCGGCGGCGGGGGCCAGCCGCCGGCCTGCGCACCGGGCGCCTGCCCGCCGGGGGCATGACCGCCGGGGGCCTGCGGACCGGGGTACGCCTGCGGTGCGGCCGCAGGGACCGGCGGGGCGGCGGGAAGCTGCTGGGTGGGCTGCCCGGTGGGCGGCAGTTGCTGGGTGTGGGCCTCGGGAGCCGCCGGCAGCGGCTGCGTCCGCGGATCCGCCGCGGGGGCCGGGGCGGCTGCGTCCTGCACCGGGGCCTGGGGCGCGGGTGCCACGACGGTCGGCGCTTCGGCCGGGGCGTGGTGCTGCGCAGGGGCCGGCGCGGGCGCCGGGGCGCTCGCGGCGGGCTCGGTGCTGGGAGCGGCCGGCGGCACCGGGGGTGCGGACGGGGCCTGCGGGGGCGTCGGGGCCGCGGTGCCCTCGTTCTCGGTGCTCACAGCTCTCTCTCCTCGTCGCGCACGGCTGCTTGGATACCGGTCGGGCTGAACGTCCGGCCGACCGCACAAGTTCCTGGGTCCAAGAATTTCCCAGGCTCCGTCAGAGCACTGTAAGCCGGACCTGTGCATCCTCGCCCTCATCCTTTATACCGGGCATTTCGGACGTATCCCCGGGCACACGGAACCGGCCGCCGCGGTCGGGGGGCCCGCCGCACCCGCCGCGGATGACACCATGGCGGCGTGACCCACGCACGGCAGCAGACCGGCCTCCACCGCCCGCAGACCATCCAGGTCGTCGCCCACCGGGGCGCCTCCGAGGACGCCCCGGAGCACACCCTGGCCGCGTACCGGAAAGCCATCGAGGACGGGGCCGACGCCCTCGAATGCGATGTCCGGCTGACCGCGGACGGCCACCTGGTCCTCGTCCACGACCGCCGGGTCAACCGGACCTCGAACGGCCGCGGCGCCGTGTCCGCCCTGGAGCTCTCCGAGCTGGCCGCCCTCGACTTCGGCTCGTGGAAGGACCGCGAGGAGTCCCCCGACTGGGACGCCGGCGAGGCCGGCGAGCGGGACCCCGAGCGCACCTCCGTCCTGACCCTGGAGCGGCTGCTCGAACTCGTCGCCGACGCGGGCCGCCCGGTGGACCTCGCCATCGAGACGAAGCACCCGACCCGCTGGGCCGGACAGGTGGAGGAGCGGCTCCTCTTCCTGCTCAAGCGCTTCGGCCTGGACGCCCCGCCCGCCGACGGCCCGTCGCCCGTACGGATCATGAGCTTCTCGGCGCGCTCCCTGCACCGGGTGCGGGCCGCGGCCCCGACCATCCCCACCGTGTACCTGATGCAGTTCATCTCCCCGCGGATGCGCGACGGACGGCTGCCGGCGGGGGTGCGGATCGCCGGCCCCGGGATGCGGATCGTGCGCAACCACCCGCACTTCGTCCAGAAGCTCCAGAAGGCCGGCCACTCCGTGCACGTGTGGACAGTGAACAATGCCGAAGACGTTCAGCTCTGCGCTGATCTGGGTGTAGAAGCGATCATCACCAATCGGCCACGGCAGGTCCTGTCCCAACTGGGCCGCTGACCACACCAGTTGCACCTCTCACCCCCGTGACAGGGTGTGCCCCGGCGCATCCGGCCCCGTCCACTCGTCATGAATGCGTCATCGGGCTCCGCCGTGGCGGTTTCCGGTCCAGGCCATCGGGGCATCCAGACCATGCGTGGGGCTAAGGAGGTTCCGGGGGTGGCGTTGGTGGTGGCACAGAAGGTGCCCGCGTCGTCGAGCATGGCCGTACCCCATGGTCCTGCGGGCGTGGGCCAGGCGAGGCACCTGATGCGCACGCAGTTGCGCACCAGCGGGGTGTCCGAAACGGTCGTGGACGATGCCGTTCTGATCCTTTCCGAACTGCTCAGCAATGCCTGCCGGCACGGCCGGCCCCTGGGCACCGGAGACGTGGGCGAAGGCGACATCCAATGCGCGTGGACGGTCGACAAGGCCGGCCGGCTGACCGTGGAAGTGACGGACGGAGGCGGTCCCACCCGCCCGGTCCCGGCCACGCCCTCGGTCACCGCACACGGCGGCCGGGGGCTGAACATCATCAGCGCACTGGCCCAGGACTGGGGCGTGCGGGACGGTGCGGGCGGTGAGGTCACGGTGTGGGTCCTCGTCGCCTCCGGGCACCGCCACGACGATTTCGCTACGCGCGTCGCACCGCCCGTACTGGACTTCATGACGGCCTTCGACGACCTCGAATCCTGTCCCCTGGGCGGCTCCGAGAACGGCTTCCGCACCCGCTGACAGGCCGGACGCGGCCCGCGCACATCGGCGGGGGCGGCGTCGCGCGGCCGGTCCGTCGCTTGGCCGGTCCATCGCGCCGCCCGCGCCGCCGGTCCATCGCGCCGCCGGTCCATCGCATGGCCAGTCCATCGCCCCGCCGGTCCGTCGCATGGCCGGTCCGTCGCCGGCCCGTCCCCTCCGGGTCCCGACCACCCTCGCCCTTGCCCGCCCTTCCCCGCCCCGGCCGCGCTCACCGGCGGGAAGCCGGGCCCGGCAGGGTGCAGCGGATAGGCTCGCGCCGTCAGCACGAGCTTCAACCGGGAGACACCCACCATGGCCAAGAAGCGCCCCCAGCCCAAGGGACACCAGCCCAAGGGCGCCCAGCCGCAGATCAGCGACGGCGAAATCCCGGTGGTGGGCGCGCGCGAGCCCTGCCCGTGCGGCTCCGGCCGCCGCTACAAGGCCTGCCACGGCCGGGTCGCGGCCCACGCCGCGACCGAGCTGGTGCAGCGCCCCTTCGAGGGCCTGCCGGGCGAGTGCGACTGGGTGGCGCTGCGCGAGCTCGTGCCCGCCGCGACCGTGCCGCTCACCCTCAAGGGCGGGCTGCCCGAGGGCGTCCCCTCGGTGACCCTGGTGACCGTGCTCCCGATGGCCTGGCCCGCCCTGCGCCGCGAGGACGGCTCCGTCCTCCTCGGCCTGCAGAACGAGACCTCGACCGGCGACCTCGGCCGGGACCTCGCAGACACCCTGCTGCGCGCCCTGGAGGCCGAGCCCGGCTCCCCCGTCCCGGCGCGCCGGGTCGAGGCCGACGGTCCGCGACTTCAGGACCTCCTCGACGCCGACGGCGTTTTCGAGCCGGTTGTGCACACCGGATTCGAATTCTGGATTCCGGAAACGGACAACAGCGCGGCCTCCACCCCCGAGATCGCGGCCTCTCTGGAACGCGCCAACGCGGCGGCCATCCCCACCGTGAAACTCGCCGGAGTCGACGCGGCGTACTGGTGCGAGACCCCGGAGAAGAACCACCTCCGCTGGGTCATGCCGCACCCCGAGGAGAAGCTGCTCGACGCCCTGGCCCGGCTGCAGGCCGCGGGCGAATCCTCGCTCGGCGAAGGCACCCGCCTGGTGGGCTCCTTCCGCGCGCACGGCCTCATGGTGCCCGTGTGGGACCTGCCCACCGGGGTCACCGCGGACGACGTCGAGAAGCCCGCGGCGCAGCTCGCCGAGCGGCTCGCCAAGGCCCTGGCCTCGGACGCTCCGCTCACCGCGGAGGAGCGTCGGGCCCGCGGCGGCCTCACCAACCGCCAGGTGACCCTCAGCTGATCCGCCCGGAGCGCAGCGCCCCACGCCCGCCGGCCGGAGCCGGCGGGCGTGCCCGCATTCGGGTGGACCGGGGCCCCGAGCGGACCCGATGATCCGGAATGAGCCATTCAATATGGCGCGCAGGCGTGGTGACTCGGGTCACAACTCCCGCTAATCGTCGGCAAATCGGTGTCCGAATATCCGAGATCGAATTTGCGAACACGCGATCTCTTGTTACGGTTCTTGTAGCCCGGTCGCTGGTGCATCCCCCGTCGCCAGCGACCGGGCCCTTCCATTTCAACCGTCAACCGGTTCCCCGGAGTTGCTTCCGGCGCGCAGCAGGAGCGGACCCTCTCCGTCCGGTGCCCCGTATTCCGCAACGGCCGTCCACCCGCCCGGAGCCCCCTCCGAGGACTCCTTCGGGGTCTCGCACACGTCCGGCTCGTCGCCCGCCGCCACGGCGCAGTGGATCTGCACCGTCCGCCCGGCCGGACCCATCAGCGACAGCACGGCGCCCAGCGGGCGCCCGCTCGTGTTCCGGTAGTAACTCCGCGCCCAGGTACGGCCCTCACCCGTCAGCACGCAGGTCTGCGCCTCGACCCCCTCGGGGGAGGAGAGCTCGGGTCCGCACCGCGCGTCCGTCCGCGGCTCCGCGCCGCCGGGGGCCGGCGGCGGCGCCGGGTCCTGCCCCGCCGGATCCCGTACGTCCGGACCCTGCGCGTCGGGCCCGACCGTGCCGGATTTCCGCACACCGTTCTGCGCGCCGGGATTCTTCGCCCCGGCTTCCTGCGCCCCGGCGCCCTCCGCACCGGAGCCACGGTCCGACAGGCCCAGCGAGGACATCAGGCCACCCCCGTCGGAGCGGAGCCCGCCCGCCGGACCGGCGAGCGCGCCCGCGAGCGGGACCGACAGGATGATCAGCACACCGGCACCGATACCGATCATGCGGAGATTCATTCGCCGAAGATAGCGACGCCGGAACGGGGCACGGCGGGCCGCACGCCCAATTCCCGTGGAACTGGCCTCCGGTCACACCCGTTCGAGTGAAGCGGCCCGGCGCCGCACCTCCGTCAGTACGCCAGGCCGCGCCTCTCTCAGTACGCCAGCCTGCTGCCGCCGCCCGGGGCCCCGGTGCTCGCCTCGACCAGCGCGTCCACGACCGCCTCGACATCGGGCAGCCAGGGCCGCTCCCCGGCCCGCGGGGCCCGCTCCCAGCCCACCGGCCCGCTGCCGGTCCGCGAGGGCGGCAGCACCAGGTAGCCGCCCTCCCCGTGGAAGCGCAGCGAGGAGGGCACGCAGTCCTTGGCGTACAGCAGCTCGCCGAGCCGTTCAAGCGAGTACGGGGCGACGAGGATCGCCATCCGCGTGGGCGTGACCAGCACCGGGCCGAGCCGTACGCCCATGGCGTCGAGCCGGGCGAGCGCCTGCGCGCCGGCCGCGGCGGGCAGGCTGACCGCGCAGGGCCCACTGCCGCCGGTGGTGAGGACCACCGGCGCCTCGGGCCGCCCGGTCCACCACCAGCGGATCATGCGCGCGTCCGTGGTCGCGGCGAGCAGGCCGGGATCGAAGGGGTGCGCGCCCGGCACCACGCAGTGGGGGTCGGGGCAGGCGCAGCGGGCCCGCCCGCCGCCGCCCGCGGAGCCGGGGAGGAGGGCCCGGGAGCCCCGGCGGCCTGCCGCCGGGGCGGACGCCCCGCCGGTCGGCCCGGGCACCAGCCCGACTCCCGGGACCACGGGCCAGCGCCAGGCGGTGGCACAGGTCAGAGCCGCGTCGAGGAGGGCGGACGGGCGGTCGCCGCGCCGGGAATTCCCTCCCGCTCCGTCCGGGGTCGCCCCGAGGAGCCGTCGGAGACGCCTTCCGAGGATCTCGCGCATGAGCGCTCGTTCCTTTCCGTTGAACGCCGAGGCCACATCACACCATGTATGCGGTTTCTCACCACACGTACACGTTTCGCGTCACTGTCCGCTTACTGAGGTTTCACGCGGTTCGTGCAGTTCTTACCGGTTCATGAAACGCCCGGCGGGGCCGGCGCGCGACTGGCGCCGGGCGGGGCCACGGTGGAACGGATCCGTGGGCCCCTGTGAACATGTCCCGCCGATCGGGGATGAGGCGCGGCCTCCGGCGACAAGGACGTACGAGCCTCGCCGGGCGGTTCCCGCCTGGACCCAGGGCGCGCCAACGCACCCTGGCCATCACCGATTACGTACCCATCACGCACGATATGACGCTCTGCTGGGCAGGTTCAGTCGACCGCAAAAGAGGTCCGCTCCCGGCATTTTTCGGCCAAGTTCGAGCCTTGGCCGCACGGTGAGTTGTCGCCCCACGGACACCAGGATTCCCACCTGGGCAATGCTGGACATCGCTCCACCTGTGCGTGTAGATGTGGACCTCTTGCAGGCGGTGCAGATTGATCTGGGGGTTTGCAATGTTTTATGGCGAATCGCACCAGGTGGAAAGGCGGATGCCATGAACGCCCCGCATCTGCCGAAAGTGGCTGGAATCGATCCAGCAGTTTCGACTCCCCCGCACACTGCCGCGCCCGCCCGCACGGCACCCGCGCCCGCCGCCGGCCCGCCCCACCCGCCGGCCCCCGGCACGGTGCTCCAGGACCGCCTCGCCGGCTGGGTCTCCGACCTCACCACCCTGCACGAGCTCACCGAGCGCCTCGCCCGTACGACGAGCCTCGACGAGTCCCTCCGCGAACTGCTGAAAGCCGGTGCCGCCCTGGTCGGCGCCCGCCGCGGACTGGCCGTGCTGGAACCCGCCGACGGCCTCGGCCCCGCCAGCACCATCGGGCTCGGACTCGGCCACGCCGAACTCGGGCACATCGAGACCGTCCCCCGCAGCGCCACCTCGTACGGCCGCATCCTCGACGGACTCCCCGACGCCGAAGGCGGCAGCGAACAGCTCCCCGAGCCCGACGCCGCCGCCGGCAGCGGCGGGTACACCACCCCCGTGGACCCCCGCTACCGCGAGGTCGCCGCCCGCCTCGGCTACGCAGCCAGCTACGCCCTGCCCCTCGCCACCGAATCCGCCGGCCGCCTCGGCGCCGCGGTCTGGCTCTACGACGAGCACGCCGAACCCACCGAGCGCCAGCGCCACCTGGCCGGCCTGTACTGCCGCTACGCCACCGAGCACCTCGGCCGCGTCCTGGAGACCGAACGCGCCCGCACCCGGCTCGCCACCATCTCCGAGGAACTGCTCCCCAGCCGCCTCCCGCGGGTCTCCGGAGTCCGCCTGGCCGCCCGCCACCGCACCGGCCCCCTCGGCGGCGGGGACTGGTACGACGCCCTCCCCCTCCCGGAAGGCGCCCTCGGCCTGGCCGTCGGCTCCGTCACCGGCTCCGGCCCCAGCGCCGTGGCCGCCATGGGCAGACTGCGCGCCTCCCTGCGCGCCTACGCCGTCATGGAGGGCGAGGACCCCGTCGCCGTCCTCTCCGACCTCGAACTGCTGCTCCGGCTGACCGAGCCCGCCCGCTCCGCCACCGCCCTCTTCGCCTACTGCGAACCCGCCCGCCGCAAGATCCTCCTCGCCGGGGCCGGACACACCCCGCCCCTGCTCATCGGCGAGCGCCGCACCGAGTACGTGGAGACCTCCCTCTCCGCCCCGCTCGGCATGCTCTCCTGCTGGGAAGCACCCAGCGTGGAACTCGAACCCGCGCCCGGAGAAACGGTGCTGCTGTACACCGACGGGCTGCTCCAGCGCACCGGCGACCCCATGGACCGCGCCTTCGCCCGGCTCCACGCCGCCGCCGCGAGCGTGCCCAAGGCCGCACGCGAGGACCCGGCCGCCCTCTGCGACCACGTCCTGCGCACCGTCCTCCCGGACGGCAGGGACGCCGTCGACTCCGACGAGGACGTGGTCCTGCTCGCCGCACGCTTCGACTGAGCCCGGCTCCCGCTCCGGGCCCCCCGCCACCGCGGTGCGCCCGGCAGCTGCCCCGGTCCGCTGATCTTGGTAATGGGTCCTACGGCCCTGGGCCCCCTTCCGCACGACCGTACGATGGAAGCGGTTCAGTGTCGTACCAGGAGGAGACGGACCCGTGGCCGAAGAGCTCAACCCGGAGACGCCGGAGAACCCGGAAACCCCGGAAAAGGCGCAGCCGAAGAAGAAGATCAAGCAGCGGAAGAACGGCCTGTACCCCGCCGTCACCGACGAGCTCGCCGAGAACATGCGTTCCGGCTGGGCCGACACCGAGCTGCACGGGCTCCAGCCCATCGAGCAGGCCGCGCACACCGCGGCCCGCCGCGCCGCGCTGTCCGCCCGCTTCCCCGGCGAGCGCCTGGTCATCCCCGCGGGCCGGCTCAAGACCCGCTCCAACGACACCGAGTACCCGTTCCGCGCCTCGACCGAGTACGCCTACCTCACCGGCGACCAGACCGAGAACGGCGTCCTCGTCCTGGAACCCGGCACCGAGGGCCACACCGCCACCATCTACCTGCTGCCGCGCTCCAACCGCGAGAACGGCGAGTTCTGGCTCTCCGGCAACGGCGAGCTGTGGGTCGGCCGCCGCCACTCCCTCGCCGAGGCCGAGCAGCTCCTCGGGCTGCCCGCCTCGGACGTGCGCGAGCTCCCGGAGGCCCTCAAGGAGGCCACCGGCCCGGTCCGCGTGGTCCGCGGCCACGACTCCGTCATCGAGACCGCCCTGGCCGACAAGGTCACCGCCGAGACCGACGAGGAACTGCGCGTCCACCTCTCCGAGGCCCGCCTCGTGAAGGACGCCTTCGAGATCGGCGAGCTCCAGAAGGCCGTCGACTCCACCGTCCGCGGGTTCGAGGACGTCGTGAAGGTCCTCGACAAGGCCGAGGCCACCAGCGAGCGCTACATCGAGGGCACCTTCTTCCTGCGCGCCCGCGTCGAGGGCAACGACGTCGGCTACGGCTCGATCTGCGCCGCCGGCGCCCACGCCTGCACCCTGCACTGGGTCCGCAACGACGGCGCGGTCCGCTCCGGCGACCTGCTGCTGCTCGACGCCGGTGTGGAGACCCACAGCCTCTACACCGCCGACGTCACCCGCACGCTGCCGATCAACGGCACGTACACCGACATCCAGCGCAAGATCTACGACGCCGTGTACGAGTCCCAGGAAGCCGGCATCGCGGCCGTCAAGCCGGGCGGCAAGTTCCGCGACTTCCACGACGCCTCGCAGCGCGTCCTCGCCGAGAAGCTCGTCGAGTGGGGCCTCCTCGAAGGCCCGGTCGAGCGGGTCCTCGAACTCGGCCTCCAGCGCCGCTGGACCCTCCACGGCACCGGCCACATGCTCGGCATGGACGTCCACGACTGCGCCGTCGCGCGCACCGAGGCGTACGTCGACGGCACCCTGGAGCCGGGCATGTGCCTGACGGTGGAGCCCGGCCTGTACTTCCAGGCCGACGACCTGACCGTGCCCGAGGAGTACCGCGGCATCGGCGTCCGCATCGAGGACGACATCCTCGTCACCGAGGACGGCAACCGGAACCTCTCCGCCGGGCTCCCGCGCCGCTCCGACGAGGTCGAGGCCTGGATGGCCCGCCTCAAGGGCTGACACCCACGCACCGCCACCGCCGCCGGGCGGGAATCCCGTACGGGATTCCCGCCCGGCGGTGTTTCACGTGAAACACCGCCGGGCGCCCGCGCCCCAGGACCCCTGCCTCAGGACACCTTGAGCAGCGCGCCCTCGCGCCACTTGAGGACCTTGTCGAAGCTGACCACCGCACCCCGGCCGGGCCGGTTGCGGAACCGCACGTGGTCCGCGAGCTGCTCGATCAGGCACAGGCCCCGCCCGTGCTCCCCCATCCCCCCGCCGCCCCGGGGCCGGGCCTCCGACCGGTCCGGGAAACCCGGACCCGAATCCGCCACCTCGATCCGGCAGCAGTCCCCGTCCAGATAGGCGGTCACGTGGTACCCCTCCGAGCCGTCCGGCACCCCGCCGGCCCCATCCGGCAACCCGCTGCCCCCGTGCTCCACCGCATTCGCACAGGCCTCGGTGAGCGCCACGGAAAGCTCGAAGGAAATGTCCGGGTCCACCCCCGCGGTCTCCATCGCCCCCATCAGCAGCCGCCTGGCGAACGGCACGCTCGCCGCCTCGCGCCGCAAGTGGAGAGACCACCAGATGCTCATACCGCTACCTATTGCCGCCCAGGGCAGCCCGTAAGCGCCACAAGGGCTGCGCAGCCCCCCAATGGCCGATGCGCGCCCCTCCCGCACCGGTGTATGCCCCCCGCGCCACCCGCCCGGCCCCCCGCCGATCAGCCGCACGGGCGAAGCACCGAACGGGACGCATGGGATCTTACGGACCTGCCGTAGGGGCGCCGTGAGCGCAGTGCGATGATGACCCGGCCATGCCTTACCCCCGCCTGATGCGCACCGGAGCCGGACCACGGCTCCTGAGGGCCGCGGTGTTCACCGCGGTCTGCGTCGCGCTGTCCGGCGCGGGCCACGCCGTGGCCTCCTGCGCGGCCGTCCCCCTGTGGGCGTACCTCGCCGGCTTCCTCGGCGTCTTCGCCTGCGCGGCCCCCCTCTCCGGACGGCGCCGCTCCCTGCCCGGCATCACCGCGGCACTCGCCGGCGGACAACTGGCACTGCACTCCCTCTTCGGCCTCGGCCAGCACACCACCGCTCCGGCCGGCGCCGAAGGCTCCCTCCCGGAACTCGCCGCACGGCTCATCTGCAACGGCGGCTCCGCACCCCTCAGCCCTGCCCGGGCCCGCGAAGTGCTCGACGCGGCCGGCATCGACCCCGCCACCGCACTCGCCCAGGCCCACACCCACCAGGCCCTCACCGCCGGCGAACCCGCCACCGGACTGCTCTCCCCGGCCATGCTCCTCGGCCACCTGCTGGCCGCACTCGCCGCCGGCTGGCTCCTCGGGCGCGGCGACCTCGCCCTCCAGCGGCTCCTGGAACTCTCCGCGGACAACACCCCCGTGCGGCCACTGCGCGCCGCACTGGCCCTCGTACGCGCCCTGCGGGCCGGACTCGCCGACCCGCAGCACCCGGCCCCCGGACGGCCCCGCCACGAGCGGCCCGCCCCCGGCACCGCCGGCCGGGAAGCACTCCAGCACACGGTGATCCGCCGCGGCCCGCCCGCGGCACTCGTCCTCGCAGCCTGACACGGCACCGACTCCCCGGGAACCAGCCGCTGATCCCTTACGACGGATCAACCGGCACCACCAGATCGACCGGACGACCGGATCCTCCGGACCCCCCGGACGACCCGCGAGGGAGCGGCGGTGCCGTGAGCCCGCGTGCACCCGCACGCGGTCCACCGTTCCTGCTTCCCGTGGAGTTTTCCGCAGATGAAGATCTCTCGCGTACCCGTCGCCGCAGCCATCGCCGCGGGATCCGTCCTGCTGCTCGCCGCCCCCGCCTTCGCACACGTCAGCGTGCAGCCGGGCCAGGCCGAGAAGGGCGGCTACGCCACGATCAGCTTCAAGGTCCCCAACGAGAGCGACAAGGCCTCCACCACCAAGCTGGAGGTCAGCTTCCCCGCCGACCACCCCCTCGCCTCCGTCATGGCACAGGACGTGCCCGGCTGGACCGTCCAGATCACCAAGGGCAAGCTCGCCAAGCCCCTCACCCTCCACGGCAAGCAGATCACCGAGGCCGTCACCAAGGTGACGTGGACCGGCGGCAAGATCGAGCCCGGCAAGTTCCAGCAGTTCCCGCTCTCCGTGGGACAGCTCCCCGAGGACACCGACCGCATGGTGTTCAAGGCCGTCCAGACGTACGACGACAACCAGGTCGTCCGCTGGATCGAAGAGCCCAAGGACGGCGCCGAGGAACCCCAGAACCCGGCCCCGGTCCTCAAGCTGACCGAAAGCACCGGCGAGGACCACCACGGCGGCCCGGCCAAGGACGGCAAGGACTCCGGCAAGAACCAGGGCGCGAAGGACGAGGACCACCACGACGGCGAGAAGGCAGCCGCCGCCGGCGGCTCCGACACCACCGCCCGCGTCCTCGGCGTCGCCGGCATCGTCGTCGGCGCCGCCGGCGTCGCCTTCGGCGCGGCCTCCCGCCGCCGCTCTTCCTGACCCCCCGCACACCCCTATCAACAGGGACACCTCTCCATGCGCACCACACGTGTGACAGCCGCCGCCCTCGCGGTGGCGGCTGCGCTCACCCTGTCCGCCTGCGGCGGCAGCGACCCCGCCAAGGGCTCGCAGGTCGCCCAGGTGGACGCCTCCGCCAAGACGCAGGCCGCCACCGTGCTCGACCGGCCCTTCGAAAAGCCGGACCTGGTCCTGACCGACACCCGCGGCAAGCAGTTCGACCTCCGCGAGCAGACCAAGGGCAAGCCGACGCTCATCTACTTCGGCTACACCCACTGCCCCGACGTCTGCCCGCTGACGATGAGCAACATCGCCCAGGCGAAGAAGGCACTCCCCAAGGCCGACCAGGAGAACCTCCGGGTCGTGTTCGTCACCACCGACCCCGAGCGGGACACCCCCGCCTCCCTCGGTGAATGGCTCAAGGCGCAGGACCCGTCCTTCATCGGGCTCACCGGCGACTTCAAGACCATCCAGGCCGGCGCCCGCACCATGGGCATCGGCATCGAGGCCGCGAAGAAGGAGGCCGACGGAAGCGTCGTCTCCATGCACGGAGCCCAGGTCATCGCGTTCTCCCCGAAAACGGACGAGGGCTACGTCCTCTACGGCGAGAACACCACAGCCGAGGACTACACCAAGGACCTGCCGAAGATCGTCAAGGGAGAGAACCCGTGAACCGCCGCACCACCACCGTCATCGCCGCCGCCCTCTCCCTGACCGCCGCCCTGGCCATATCGGGCTGCTCCTCCGACGGCGACAAGAACGCCGGCCCGAAGCTCTCCGTCACCGGGGGCTTCATGCCCGAACCCCTCAACAACGAGATGGCCGGCGGCTTCCTGACCGTCGAGAACGACGGCGGCGCCGACAAGCTCACCTCCGTCACCAGCCCCCTCTCGGGCGACGTGCAGATCCACGAGACCAAGAACCAGAAGATGCAGCAGGTGACGTCCATGGACGTGCCCGCCGACGGAGAGCTCAAGCTCAAGCGCGGCGGCAACCACATCATGTTCATGGGCCTGAAGAACAAGCCCAAGATCGGCGACAAGGTCGAGATCGAGCTGCACTTCGAGAAGGCCGGCACCGTCAAGACCCAACTGACCGTGCGGGAACGGACGTACAACCCGAAGAGCGACTGACGTACGACCGCGGACGGCACCACCGCCGTCCGGACCACACCTGACGGTACGACCACCGACGGAACGAGGGACTGACTCGCCATGACGGCCACCGCCCCCGCCCCCGCGCCTGCGGCACCGCTCCTGCGGCTGCTGCTGGTCCTTGCCGCTCTGCTGGGCACGCTGCTCGCCACGGCCTCACCGGCCTCGGCGCACGCCGCGCTGACCGCAAGCGATCCCAAGGACGGGGCGGTGGTCGCCACGGCCCCCGCCCAGGTCACCCTCTCCTTCTCGGAGCAAGTCGCCGTCGGAGACGACTCGATCCGCGTGCTCGACCCGGCCGGCAAGCGGGTCGACACCGGCGAACACCGCGACCTCTGCGACGGAACGACCGTCAAATACGGGGTGGTGCTCCACTCCGGCCTGCCCAACGGCACCTACACCGTGGCCTGGCAGGCCGTCTCCGCGGACAGCCACCCCATCTCCGGCGCCTTCACCTTCTCCGTCGGCGCCCCCTCCAAGACCTCCGTCACCCTGCCCGACCAGGCAGCGGGCGGCGGCCCCGTCGGCATCGCCTACGGGATCGCGCGCTACCTCGCCTACGCCGGCTTCATCCTCCTCGTCGGCGGCGCCGCGTTCATCCTCCTGTGCTGGCGGCGCGGGGCCGGGATCCGCGCCGTACAGCGCGTGGTGGTCTACGGCTGGGCCTCGATCACCGCCGCCACCCTCGCCATGCTGGTGCTGCGCAACCCGTACACCGGATCGGGGAAGTTCGCCGACGCCTTCGACCTCGCCGGGCTCAAGGCCGTCCTGGAGACCAAGACCGGCGCCTCCCTCGTCTCCCGCCTGCTGCTGCTCGGCGCCGCCGCCCTGTTCGTGGCCGTGCTCTTCGGCATGTACGCGCGCCGGCAGACGCCCGAGCACGAAGGCGACAAGGACACCGGCGACCTGACCTTCGGACTCGCCATCGGCGGACTCGTGGTCTCCGGCGGCATCGCCGCCACCTGGGCCCTCTCCGAGCACGCCTCCACCGGCATCCAGCCCGGCATCGCCATGCCCGTGGACATCCTCCACCTGCTCGCGGTCGCCGCCTGGCTCGGCGGGCTGGCCACCCTCCTCGTCGCCCTCTACCGGGTGCCCGACCTGGAGAAGACGGCCGTCCAGCGGTTCTCCCGCGTGGCGTTCGGCAGCGTCCTCGTCCTCGTCGCCACCGGCATCTACCAGTCCTGGCGGCAGCTCGGCAGCTGGAGCGCCCTCACCGGCACCGACTACGGGAAGGTCCTGATCGTCAAGGTCGGGCTCATCGCCGTGCTCGTCGGCGTCGCCTACGTCTCCCGCACGTGGACGGCCCTGTTGGACACCGCCGCCCCCGCCGGGGCGGAGATCGCCGCGCCGCGTGTTTCACGTGAAACATCACCCGAGTCCGAGTCCGAGTCCGAGGCGGGGTCCGGGTCCGACTCAGGTTCCGACCCTGCGTCCGGGTCCGCGCCGGAGACCGGCACCGGCACCCGCTCCGAGCCCGAACCGGCGGCCGAGCCGGAGGCCGAGCCCGAGACGGCAGACGTGCCCGAGCCCGTCACCGTCCCCGAGACCCCGGCCGACCCGCGGCGGGCTGCACAGCTGGCCCGGCAGCAGGCCGCCCAGCGGACCGCCCTCAAGAAGAAGGTCCGCGACGCCGACCCGAACCGGGCCGGACTGCGCCGCTCGGTGCTCGCCGAGGCCTGCGTGGCCGTCGTGCTCCTGGCCGTCGCCAGCAGCCTGACCAGCACCGAGCCCGGCCGCGCGGCCGAGCAGGAAGCCGGCCGGGCCGGAAGCGCGGCGCCCGCGGTACCCAATCGGCCCATCAAGATCCGGCTGCCCTTCGACACCGGCGGCGAGGACGGCCAGGGCACCGCCCGCCTGGAACTCGACCCGGGCCGGACCGGCGCCAACACCCTCCACCTCTTCCTCGACCGGCCCAACGGCAGGCCGCTCGACGCCCCCGAGGTGAAGATCGCCTTCACCCTCGCCGCCAAGGACATCGGCCCCCTGCCGCTCCTCCCCGACCACGCGGCCACCGGACACTGGACCGCATCCGGGGTGCAGCTGCCCCTCGCCGGCACCTGGCGCATCGACATCACCGTCCGGACCTCCGACATCGACCAGACCACCGTGCACAAGAACGTGAAGATCGGCTGACCAGCGTGACCGAGCAAGTGAACATCGAGATCTCCAGGCGGCGGCTCCTCGGCACCGTCGGTGCCGCCGGCGCGGCCGGACTGGCGCTCGGCGCCACCGGCGGCGCCCTGGTCCAGGCCGCCGTCTCCGAAGACCCGGGCGGCAGCCCGACGGGCGGCGGCGCCTCCCTCGGGACGGCCGAAGCCGCCTTCCACGGCGAGCACCAGCCCGGCATCACCGACCCCCTCCAGCTCAAGGGCCACGTCCTCGCGTTCGACCTCGCCCCGGGAGCCGGCCGCAAGGAAGCGGCAGCCCTCATGCGCCGCTGGTCGGACACCGCGCGCCGACTCATGGCCGGCGAGCCGGCCGGCAGCCCCGACACCGGGATCGCCCTGGATGCCGGACCCTGCTCGCTCACCGTCACCTTCGGGTTCGGCCGCACCTTCTTCGACCGCACCGGCCTCGCCGCCCGCCGCCCGGCCGCACTCGACCCGCTGCCCGACTTCTCCGCCGACCGCCTCGACCCCAAGCGCAGCGAGGGGGACCTCTGGGTCCAGATCGGCGCCAACGACTCCCTCGTGGCCTTCCACGCCCTGCGCGCCCTCCAGAAGGACGCCGGAGCAGCGGCACGGGTCCGCTGGCAGATGAACGGCTTCAACCGCACCCCGGGCGCCACCCGCACCCCCATGACCGCCCGCAACCTCATGGGCCAGATCGACGGCACCGGCAACCCGAAGCCCGAGGAACCCGACTTCGACAAGCGGATCTTCGTACCCGCCGCCGGACCCGGCCCCGAGCAGCACGCGTGGATGGCGGGCGGCTCGTACGCCGTCGTCCGCCGGATCCGCATGCTGCTCGACGACTGGGAGCGGCTCCCGCTCGGCAAGCAGGAGCAGGTCATCGGCCGCAAGAAGGCCGACGGCGCCCCCCTCACCGGCGGCACCGAGAAGACCGAGATGGACCTCGACGCCTTCGGAGCCGACGGCAAGCCCGTCATCCCCTCCAACGCCCACGCCCGCATCTCCGCCCCCGAGCAGAACGGCGGCGCGGCGATGCTGCGCCGCCCGTTCTCGTACCACGACGGCATCGCCGCGGACGGCACCCCGGACGCCGGACTCCTCTTCATCTGCTGGCAGGCCGATCCGCAGCGCGGCTTCGTGCCCGTCCAGCGCAAGCTCGACCGCGGAGACGCCCTGTCCCCCTTCATCCGGCACGAGGCCAGCGGCCTGTACGCGGTACCCGGCGGCCCGCGGCCGGGCGAGTACGTCGGGCAGCGGCTTCTCGAGTCGTGAACGCCCCGCGGATCCGGCCCTGCGGCGCACTAGGCTGATCGCATGTCCGCGACTCGTTTCACGTATCTCGGCCCCGAGGGCACCTTCACCGAGGCGGCGCTGCGCACGCTGCCCGAGGCGGCGACCCGCGAGCTGGTCCCCATGGTGTCGGTGCCGGCAGCCCTGGACGCGGTGCGCAACGGCGAGGCCGCGGCGGCGCTCGTGCCCATCGAGAACTCGGTGGAGGGCGGGGTCACCGCCACCCTCGACGAGCTCGCCTCCGGCGAACCGCTGATGATCTACCGCGAGGTGCGGCTGCGGATCGCCTTCGCGCTGCTCGTCCGGCCGGGTACGAAGCTGACGGACATCAAGACGGTCACCGGGCACCCGGTGGCCCAGCCCCAGGTGCGCAACTGGCTGCGGGCGAACCTGCCCGACGCCCTGTGGGAGTCGGCCGCGTCCAATGCCGACGGCGCCCGGCTGGTCCAGGAGGGCCGCTTCGACGCCGCCTTCGCGGGCGAGTTCGCCGCCGCCACCTACGGCCTGGAAGCCCTGGTCACCGAGATCCACGACGCGGAGAACGCCGAGACCCGGTTCGTGCTGGTGGGCCGGCCGGCCCGGCCCGCGGCACCCACCGGCGCGGACAAGACCTCCGTGGTCATCTGGATGGGCGAGGACCACCCCGGTGCGCTGCTGGAACTGCTCCAGGAGTTCGCCGTCCGAGGGGTCAACCTGATGCTGATCCAGTCCCGGCCCACGGGCGCCGGCATCGGCAACTACTGCTTCGCCGTCGACGCGGAGGGGCACATCTCCGACCGGCGGGTGAGCGAGGCCCTGATGGGTCTCAAGCGCACCTGCCCGAACGTCCGCTTCCTCGGCTCCTACCCGCGGGCCGGCGTCAGCCTCGCCGAGGTGCGCACCCCGCGGCCGGGGACCTCGGACCATGACTTCACGGAAGCGGCGGACTGGCTGACCCGCTGCCTCGACGGCCGCGCCTGAGCGGATTCCGGCCGGTGCGTGGGCGTGCCGGGAGCTGGAGCCGAGGCTCGGTGGGCGCTCGGCGGGGGCTCGAGGCCCCGGGAGAGTGGCGGGGCACAGTCCACAGAGTTATCCACAGGGCGCCCTCTCGACCTGGGGACAAGTCGACACGGAGTCCTGGGGCGGTCGACATGTCGGCGGACCCGGCTCGGTGAACGCTCGGGTCACACGAGGGGAACGGCGTCACCCGGCTGGCGTTGATCAACTCTATGGGGCGAGGCATTCCCACCCGAATGAGTGTCTGAGCGGGGTTTGAACAAGGAATGCACCCACCCGCCAAGCGGTCCGGAATGATCAATTCCAGTGTCCACAGCTAACACCCACAGCCTGTGGATAACATTACGGAACTCCACAATTCCTGTGGACAAGGTGGCCCGCTCCCCGCCTCCCCCAAGGCGTCCACATCCCGGACCGTCCACCCTGCGGCACCATCCTGCCCCCTTTCGGGGAATGCCCCGGATTTATTGACTTTCCCGCCAGGGTCCGGATCCGGCCACGGGAAGCCCAGTTTTGCATTTGCGGCAATCAGGACATAGCGACACGCAGCGTGATATCGATGTGAGCCCCTGAACCCCTGCCCGGTAGCCTGGAGGGGTGATTGACCTCCGGCTGCTCCGTGAAGACCCCGACCGTGTCCGCGCCTCCCAGCGTGCTCGTGGAGAGGACGTCGAGCTCGTCGACGCGCTGCTCTCCGCCGACGAGCGCCGCAGGTCTTCCGGCGTGCGCTTCGACGAACTGCGCAACGAGCAGAAGTCGCTCGGCAAGCTCATCCCGAAGGCCTCCCCGGAGGAGCGGGCAGAGCTGCTGAAGCGGGCCGAGCAGCTGAAGACGGACGTGAAGGCCGCCGAGGCCGAGCAGAACGAGGCGGACGAGGCCGCCAAGTCCCTGCTCCTGAAGCTCGGCAACCTGGTCCACCCCGAGGTGCCGGTCGGCGGCGAAGAGGACTTCACCGTCCTGGAGACCCACGGCACCATCCGCGATTTCGCGGCCGAGGGCTTCGAGCCCAAGGACCACCTGGAGCTCGGCGAGGCGCTCGGCGCGATCGACGTCGAGCGCGGGGCCAAGGTCTCCGGCTCGCGCTTCTACTACCTCACCGGCGTCGGCGCGCTCCTGGAGCTCGCCCTCGTCAACGCGGCGATCGCCCAGGCCACCGAGGCCGGCTTCATCCCGATGCTGACCCCGGCGCTGGTCCGTCCTCGCGCCATGGAGGGCACGGGCTTCCTCGGCCAGGCCGCGGAGAACGTGTACCACCTGGAGAAGGACGACTACTACCTGGTCGGCACCTCCGAGGTCCCGCTCGCCGCGTACCACATGGACGAGATCATCGAGGCCGACAAGCTGCCCCTGCGGTACGCCGGCTTCTCCCCGTGCTTCCGCCGCGAGGCCGGCACGTACGGCAAGGACACCCGCGGCATCTTCCGCGTCCACCAGTTCGACAAGGTGGAGATGTTCTCGTACGTGGCCCCCGAGGACGCCGAGGCCGAGCACCAGCGCCTGCTCGCCTGGGAGAAGCAGTGGCTGAACTCCCTGGAGCTCCCGTTCCAGGTGATCGACGTCGCCACCGGGGACCTCGGTGCGTCCGCCTCCCGCAAGTTCGACTGCGAGGCGTGGATCCCCACCCAGGGCAAGTACCGCGAGCTGACGTCCGCCTCGAACTGCGACTCCTTCCAGGCCCGCCGGCTGTCCGTGCGCATGCGCGAGAACGCCAACGGCAAGAGCACCGTCCAGCCGCTGGCCACGCTCAACGGCACCCTCTGCGCCGTTCCGCGCACCATCGTCGCGATCCTGGAGAACCACCAGCAGGCGGACGGCTCGGTCCGCGTGCCCGAGGTGCTCCGCCCCTACCTGGGCGGCCGGGAGCTGCTGGAGCCGATCTCCCAGTGAGCTTCCCGTACCGCCTCGTCGCCACGGACCTCGACGGCACGCTGCTGCGTGGCGACGACACGGTCTCGGAACGCACCCGTGAGGCGCTCGTCGCGGCCACCGCGGCGGGCGCCGCGCACATCATCGTGACCGGCCGGTCCGTGCCCTGGACCCGCCACATCCTCGACGACCTGGGCTACCGGGGCCTCGCGGTGTGCGGGCAGGGCGCCCAGCTCTACGACGCGGGGGCGCACCGGCTGCTCACCTCCGTGACGCTGGACCGGCAGCTGGCCGGGCTGGCGCTGGCCAAGATCGAGACCGAGGTCGGGCCGCTGGCGCTGGCCGCGAGCCGGGACGGGCTGGACGGCCAGGTCCTGGTCGGGCCCGGCTACCGGGTGCAGGAAGGGCCGCTGCCGCACGTGTTCCTCAAGGACACGGCGGAGATGTGGTCGGCCCCGCTCAACAAGCTTTACATCCAGCATCCGGAGCTGGACGACGACGCCCTGTCGGGTGCGGCCCGGCAGGCCGTGGGCAGCCTCGTGGACGTGGTGATGGCCGGTCCGGGCGTGGTGGAGATCCTGCCGCTCGGGCTGTCGAAGGCCACCGGCCTCTCGCTGGCCGCGCGCCGTCTGAAGGTGAAGGCGGCGGAGACGATCGCCTTCGGCGACATGCCGAACGACATCCCCATGTTCGCGTGGGCCGCGCACGGGGTGGCGATGGCCAATGCGCACCGCGAGCTGAAGGCCGTGGCCGACGAGGTCACCGCGTCGAACGAGGAGGACGGCATCGCCGTGGTCCTCGAACGGCTCCTCGGCGCGGCCTGACCGTGTGCGGGAGGTCCGGAGCCGCCCGTGCCGTACGGCACGCTCGAAGCGGCGGCCCCGGACTCCTGTCGCTCCCCGCACGATCCACTCTGCCCGGGTCGCATCCGGCCCACCAGCGAATTTCCCTGCCGCACCGTCAGCCCGCGACCGGCCCGCAGCCCGGCTCACGTTCCACGTGAAACCACGGCGCGGTCATGTTTCACGTGAAACCACGGCGCGGTCGTGGTCAGGTGGAACCGGCTGCGGGTGCCGGGTGAGCGGCCAGGCCAGCAGTCCGATGGCCAGCGCGATCGCATGACCCAGGTCGGTGAACGTGCCGCCGGTCAGCAGGGGCACCCCGAAGAACGCGACGGCGCCCGCGAGATAGAGCCAGCGCCAGGGCCCGGGCAGCCGGTACGTGAGCACCCCCACGGCGGCGGCCAGCCCGTAGCTCACCCCGATGTCCACCACGTGCGCCATGCTCCGCGGGGCGCGGTGGTCCCGGATGGCCATGAGCACCACGTTCTGGCTGACCAGGGTGGCCACGACATGGGCCGTGGCCACGATCGTCAGCCATCGCAGGGTGCCGAGCCAGCGCTCGACCGGGGCGTGGAACAGCTCGAACAGGACCACGTACAGCAGGAGCGAGGCCGGGTTCTCGATCCAGAACGCGCTGGCCAGCAACGCTCGTACGGGGTGCGTGACCAGTTCGTGGATGTTGCTGCTGTTGCGGTGCAGCAGCACGTGGTCGAGGTGGTCGGGGGAGAGGGCCACGATGATGCTGGTGACGGCGATGATCAGCATCCACACGTGCGTGCCGGGCGAGGAGCGCACCCATGACCTCAAGGGCCGGGAAGGCTCAGGCTCGGGGTGCAGATCCATGCACCGATCATGACCTGCAAAGCTGTGCCCCGCCCGGTGTGCGCACCGGGCGGGGCAGGGGGACGGGGCGGCGCGCGGGCCTGCCGGGCGGGCTACTCCTCGCCGGCCAGCGTCAGGCGCCGCAGCTTCTGGCCCGCGTACGCGGTGGCCGCGACGGTGACCACGGCCAGCAGGATCCCTCCGGTGGGCAGGGAGACCGCGGAGCTGACCGCGCCCTCTCCGCTGATCTTCTCGGCCAGGGCCAGGGCCCACTGCTGCACGCTGAGCGTCTTGGCCCCTTCGACAAGGCTGCCGAACAGGGATTCCCAGACCAGGGCGTAGACCAGGCCGAAGACCACGGCGTGCCGGCTGACGGTGCCCAGCAGCAGGAACAGCGCGCTGTAGGCGATGGAGGCGACGAGGGCCGCGACCGTGTAGGCAATGGCGATCTGCTGCCCGTTGCCGTTGAGGATGAAGCCGGCGATCAGCATCGGGACGGCGGAGAAGACCATCGTCACGGCGATCGCGACGATCAGCTTGGTCATGATGATCGTGGGCCGCTTCACCGGCTTGGAGAGCAGGTAGACGATCGAGCCGTCGTCGATCTCCGGGCCGATCGCACCGGTGCCTGCGATGACGCCGATGAGGGGCACCATCGTGGCGAGTCCGAAGCCGCCGAGCAGGTCGGCCGCGACGCTGTCGTCGACTCCGGTGAGGGCGCGGACGGCCACGGCGATGAGCACGAGCAGGGCCGGGAGCGCGAAGAGGATGAGGGCCCGGCGGCGGCCGAGCAGGGCCCGGTAGGTGAGCCGGGCGACGGTGGGGTTGTACATCGGTGCCAGCTCCTCAGGCCGCGACGAGGTAGGAGAAGACCGACTCGAGGGACTCGTCGGAGGGCGAGACCGTCAGCAGCCGGATGCCGTGCTCCCGGGCCACCTGGGGCAGCAGCTCGGTGAACCGTCCGAAGTCGACGGCCTGGATGCGCAGGGCGCCCTCGGCGCGGTCCACCTCGATGCCGGCGGTGGACGGGTCCGCGATCAGGGCGGCGGCCAGGGCGCGGTCGTCGGAGGAGCGGACCAGGTAGCGGTGCGGGCGGTCGGTCATCAGCCGCCGGATCTTGCGGTAGTCGCCGGAGGCCGCGTGCCGCCCGGCGACGATCACCTCGATGTGGGAGGCGAGCTGCTCGACCTCCTCCAGGATGTGCGAGGAGAAGAGCACGGTGCGGCCCTCGTCGCCCATCCGCCGCAGGAGGTCCATCAGCTGCATGCGCTGGCGGGGGTCCATGCCGTTGAACGGTTCGTCGAGCAGGAGCACGGAGGGGTCGTGCACCAGGGCGGAGGCCATCTTCACGCGCTGGCGCATGCCCTTGGAGTAGGTGGAGATCTTCCGGTCCTGTGCGTACTCCATCTCGACGGTGGCCAGCGCCCGGCGGGCGGCCCGCTCGTCGAGCCCGTGCAGCTCGGCGTTGGCGACGACGAACTCCCGGCCGGTGAGGAAGTCGTACATGGACTCCCGCTCGGGCACGACGCCGATGTGCGTGTACACCTGCTCGTTGCGCCAGATCGGGGCGCCGTCGAGGGTGACGGTCCCGGTCGAGGGGGCGAGGAAGCCGCCCATCATGTTGATCAGGGTGGACTTGCCGGCGCCGTTCGGGCCGAGCAGGCCCGTCACCCCGGGTCCGATCTGCATCGTCACGTCGTTGACGGCGACGACGTTCCCGAACCAGCGGGAGGTGTGGTCGATGTCGATGATGCTCACAGTCCGGCCTTCCGGTAACGGCTCATCAGGGCGGCGTACGAGCCGGCGATGAGGGCGAAGACGACCAGCAGGTAGACGGCGCCGGTGCCGGCCGAGGGGCCGTCGCCGCCGGGGAAGGCGGAGGTGGCACCGAGGAAGGCGGTCTGCACCCCGTCGATGAGGGTGATGGGGGAGAACAGCCCCATCCACTCGATGGCACCCGTGTTGCCGGTGGAGTACGCGACCCCCTGCACGGCCGTGACGGCGCCGTACGGGATCACGAGCAGGGCGATGACGGCCGCGACACCGAAGCCGCGCCGCGGCGTGAGGGCGGCCATGACCAGGCCGATCCCGCCGAAGAGGAGCGAGAGGAGGAGCACCGAGACCAGTCCCTGGGCGAACCCCTTGGTCTGGTCCGCGAAGTCGAATTTGGCCAGCAGGGCGCCGATGTACATGACGAGCAGGGGCGCCGCGGTGAGGACGAAGAGGGCGGAGACCATCGCCGCGTACTTGGCGACGACGTAGTCCACGCGCTCGATGGGCCGCGAGAAGTACAGCGGCACGGTCTTGAAGCGCAGGTCGCGGGAGACCGACTGGGGGGCCTGCGAGGCCAGGTACAGGGCGATCACCATCTGGAGGTAGAGGGCGTACGACGTGTACTTGAGCGGCAGGTCCTTCGAGCCGGGCACCGCGATGGCGACCGCGACGATGATCGCCGCCGGCAGGCACATGACCGCGAACAGCAGCATGGGCAGGACCTTGGACTTGGCCGACCGGCCGAGCCCGTAGGCCCCGCGCAGGGACTGCGAGTACAGGGAGCGGCGGGCGTAGGCGCGTCCGAGGCGGCTGCCGTCGTACGACCGGTAGCCGATGTTGTGGATCCGGGTGGAGGTCTCAGCCATCGGTGCCCGCTCCCTTCCCTGCTGCGTGTGCGGAGGCCGCCGAGTGGGCGGCCCAGGCGGCGGCGCGGCGGGCCGCCTCGTGGTCCGGGTGCGCCTGCTGCGCGTCGTCGCGGAAGACCTCGGCGATGTGGTGGCGGCGCTGTTCCATGCGGACCAGGCCGAGGCCGAGGCCGGCGACGGTGTCGCGGACGGTGTCGTACGTCTGCTCGCCGGTGGCCTCGACGAGGAGGATGTGCCCGGCGCCGGGCAGACCCTGCTCCTCGCCGGCGTGCAGGGTGACCCCGGCCGCGAGGAGGGCCTCGCGCAGGGCACGGGTGCCGTCCGGGTGGGCGTCGGAGTCGGTGACCTCGACCGCCAGGGTGGCGGTGGTCTGGGTGAAGTCGCTGGTGGAGCTGGAGCGCAGCAGCTTGCCGCCGTCGACGACCACGACGTGGTCGCAGGTGCGCTCCAGCTCTCCGAGCAGGTGCGAGGTGACCAGCACCGAGATGCCGAAGTCGGTGTACACGCGGCGGATGAGGCCGAGCATCTCGTCGCGGCCGACCGGGTCGAGGCCGTTGGTCGGCTCGTCGAGCAGCACGAGCTGCGGGTCGTGGACGAGTGCCTGGGCCAGCTTCACCCGCTGCTTCATGCCGGTCGAGTAGCCGCCGATGGGGCGGTACCGCTCCTCGTAGAGGCCGACGTGGCGCAGGGTGTCCGCGGTGCGCTCACGGGCGGCGGTCGGGGGGAGCCCCGACATCCGCGCCATGTGCACGACGAACTCGGTGGCCGAGACGTCGGGCGGCAGGCAGTCGTGTTCGGGCATGTAGCCGACCCGTTCGCGGATGGCGCTGCCGTGTGTGGCGACGTCCAGTCCGAGCACGGTGGCACGGCCCTCGGTGGCGGGGGACAGTCCCAGCAGGATCTTGATCAGCGTGGACTTGCCGGCTCCGTTGGCGCCCACCAGCCCGGTCACACCGGGCCCGATGTCGAGGGAGAGCCGGTCGAGGGCGGTCACCTTGGTGTACCGCTTGCTCAGGCTTTCGGTCGCGATGACAGTCACGTTTCGAAGGTAGTGGCGCGCTCCGCGGCGGGCGTCAGACCTGGAGTCCGGAACGTGTCAGCCTTCAGGCGTACGTGCCCGTAGGGGGGCCGTACGGAAGACGGAGTGCCACGACGAGTTGTCCACAGGTACGTGCAGGGGCCTTGACGTGATCTCCAGGCATTGTCACATTCATCAGTGTCAAGTTACGGGTGCGTACGGCGACACGGACGGACGGTTGGCATGGCCGGTAGGACGTCGGCGGTGCGGGGGCGGATCTCCCCGGACCTGCAGGGATTCAGGGAAGTGCAGCGGCTCGCGTACGCGTGCGCGGAGGCGGTCGCCGCGCGCCTCAAGCCGGGCGTCACCGAGCGCGAGGCCGCGCGGATGCAGCGCGACTGGCTCGCCGAGAGGGGGGTGCGCGACTGGTTCCACCTGCCGTTCGCCTGGTTCGGCGACCGCACGGCCTTCGTGAACTTCCGGATACCGCTCCAGTTCTTCCCCACCAACCGGCGGCTGGAGCCGGGGATGCCCTTCATCCTCGACATGGCCCCCATCCACCGCGGCTACGCGGCGGACATCGGGTACTCCGGCAGCCTGGGCCTCAATCCCGTGCAGGACCGGCTCATGGACGACCTGCGGGAGCACCGGGCGCTGATCCTCGACGAGGTCCGGGAGCGCCGGCCGCTGCGCGAGATCTACGAGGACGTGGAGCGGCTCATGGTCCGCCAGGGCTACGCCAACCGGCACCGCGCGTACCCCTTCGGCGTGATCGCGCACAAGGTGGGCCGGGTCCCCGAGCGCCGCTGGTCGCCCACCGTGTTCGGGTTCGGCACCCAGTCCCTGAAGGGGCTGGCGAGCGACGCACTGCACGGGCACCGCGAGGGCTGGTCCCCGCTGTGGAGCCCGTACACGTTCTCCGACCATCCGCCGCAGCCCGGCCTGTGGGCGGTCGAACCGCACCTCGGGTTCCGGGGCACCGGCGCCAAGTTCGAGGAACTCCTCGTGGTCACCGATTCCCGCGACCCCGAGGAGAGCGCATTCTGGCTGGACGACGACCTGCCGCACGTGCGGCGCTGGGCAGAGGAGAAGGCGGCGTGAAGGCGATGGCCCTGAAGGACGCGCGGACGCGCACGGTCGCCACCGGCGGGGTGGAGCTGTGCGTCGCCGAGCTCGGCGACCCCTCCCGGCCCACCGTGCTGCTGGTGCACGGCTACCCCGACAGCAAGGAAGTGTGGTCGGGCGTCGCCGAACAGCTCGCCGACCGCTTCCACGTCGTGCTGTACGACGTCCGCGGACACGGCGCGTCCACCGCGCCGCAGCCGCTGCGCGGCGGGTTCACCCTGGAGAAGCTGACCGACGACTTCCTGGCCGTGGCCGACGCCGTCAGCCCGGACCGGCCGGTGCACCTGGTGGGCCACGACTGGGGCTCGGTCCAGGGCTGGGAGTTCGCGACCGTCCGGCGCACCGAAGGCCGGATCGCCTCCTTCACCTCCATGTCCGGACCCTCCCTCGACCACTTCGGGCACTGGATCAGGAAGCGGATGACCCGGCCCACCCCGCGCCGGGCCGCCCAGCTGCTCAACCAGGGGGCCAAGTCCTGGTACGTCTACATGCTGCACACGCCGGTCCTGCCGGAGCTGGCCTGGCGCGGCCCCCTCGGCCGGCGCTGGCCCCGCATGCTCCAGCGGGTGGAGAAGCTGCCCGCCGACGGCTACCCGACGGCTTCCCTCCCCACGGACGCGGCCCGCGGCGCCTGGCTGTACCGCGACAACGTCCGCTCGCGGCTGCGCCGGCCGCGCCCCGACGCGTACGCGCACGCCCCGGTCCAGCTGATCACCCCGACCGGGGACGCCTTCCTGTCGGAGCGGCTCTACGACGACCTCGAAGCGTGGGCCCCGCAACTGCGGCGGCGCACCCTGGACGCCCGGCACTGGATACCGCGGACCCGGCCCGACCAGGTGGCCGCGTGGATCGGCGAGTTCGTCGACGCCCACGAGGACCGCGGCTCGGGCACGGCGGCCGGGGTCCTCGCCCCGGCGGGCCGCACCTCGCGCCCCGGGACGGACGGCGGGCGGTACGCGGACCGGTTCGGCGGCCGGCTGGTGCTGGTCACCGGCGCCGCGAGCGGCATCGGGCGGGCCACCGCCTTCGCCTTCGCGGAGGCGGGCGCCCGGGTGGTCGCCGTCGACCGCGATGCGGAAGGGGCCGCCAGGACGGCGGAGATGGCCCGCCTGCTGGGAGCCCCGGAGGCCTGGGGCGAGGTCGCGGACGTCTCCGACGAGCAGGCGATGGAGAAGCTGGCCGCCAAGGTGGCCGCCGAGTACGGGATCGTGGACGTCCTGGTCAACAATGCCGGGATCGGGCTCTCCGGGTCCTTCTTCGACACCAGCGCCGAGGACTGGAAGCGAGTCCTCGACGTCAATCTGTGGGGGGTCATCCACGGCTGCCGGACCTTCGGCCGCCAGATGGCCGAGCGCGGCCAGGGCGGCCACATCGTGAACACCGCCTCGGCCGCCGCCTGGCTGCCCTCGCGGTCCCTGCCCGCGTACAGCACCTCCAAGGCGGCCGTGCTGATGCTCAGCGAGTGCCTGCGCGCCGAGCTGGCCGGCAAGTCCATCGGGGTCTCCGCCATCTGCCCGGGCATCGTGAACACCAACATCACCGCCACCACCCGGTTCGCGGGCAGCGACGCGGCCGAGGAGCGGCGCAAGCAGCAGCGTTCCTCCCGGCTCTACGGGATGCGCAACTTCCCGCCGGAGAAGGTCGCCGAGGCCGTACTGCAGGCCGTCGTGCACAACACGGCGGTGGTGCCGGTGACCCCGGAAGCCCACGCCACCCGGTGGATGTCGCGGTTCACCCCGCGCGCGCTGCGCGCCTTCGCCCGTATGGAGCCCAGGTTGTGAGCGCCCCGGCGGCGGACGGGCCCGCCCGTGCGGCGGACGGCTCGGCCTTGCGGGCGGGCGGGGGCGGCACGGCCGTATCCCGCTCCTGCCCGCGGTCGTACCATCCCTCGCAGGAGGGCTCGCTGGGCAGGCCCGTGGGGTAGGGAGTGGGTGTGTCCGATCAGGCGGTGACCGAGTACCGGATCGAGGATCTGGCGCATCACAGCGGTGCGACGGTGCGGACGATCCGGGCGTACCAGGACCGTGGTCTGCTGCCCCGGCCCGAGCGCCGGGGCCGCTCCAACGTGTACGGCGACACCCACCTGGCACGGCTGCGGCAGATCGCGGACCTGCTGGACCGCGGCTACACCCTGGCCTCCATCAAGGAGCTGCTGGAGGCGTGGGACGCGGGGCGCGGGCTGGGCGGGGTGCTGGGGCTGGTCGCGGAGGTGCACGGGCCGTGGACCGACGAGGAGGCGGCCCGGATCAGCCGGGACGAGCTGGACGCGCGCTTCGGGGGGCGGCCCGACGACCGGGCCGTCGACGAGGCGGTGGAGCTCGGGGTGCTGGAGCGGATCCCGGGGCGGGTGGACGAGTTCCTCGTCCCGAGCCCGCAGGAGCTCGCCGTGGCCGCGGAGCTGCATGCGGCGGGGGTCCCGCTGGATGCGATCACGGGCCATCTGCGGGAGCTGCGCGGGCAGGTCGAGAACATCGCCTCCCGGTTCCTGGAGTTCACCACCGAGCACGTCTTCGCCCGCTACCTGGGCGGCTCTGCCGCGGAAGGCTGCGAGGAGGAGCCCCCGCTGACCGAAGCGGCGGCCACCGAGGCGGCGGCGATGGTGCGCCGGCTGCGGCCGCTGGCCCAGCAGACGGTGGACGCCGAGCTGGCCCGGGCCATGCGGCTGTTCGCCACCCGTCACCTCCAGCAGCACCTCGGCACCTCGGGCCGGGCGTCCGTGCCCGCGGGCCCGGCCCCGGTGGCCCTGCCCGCGGAGACGGTCCGGGCAGTGCAGGAGCTGGTCGGTCCGGACCACGTGGCCGCGTTCGTGCGGGCCGCGACGGAGCGGGAGCTCCAGGCCCGCACGATGAACGACCTGGCCAGCCGGCGGCAGGCCTGACGCTCGCCGCTGCGGACCGTCAGCTGACCGCCTTGTAGGCGGTGTTGAGCGCCGTCACCTCGACGGCCGCCGCGCGCTGCCGCCCGTACAGGACGACGGACAGCGCCAGGCCGAGCACCCCGCCGGCCGCCTGGGCCAGGACGAAGCCGGGGAGGGAGGCGGGGGCGATGCCGGTGAAGGAGTCGCTGAAGGCCCGGCCCACGGTGCCCGCCGGGTTCGCGAACGAGCCGGACGAGGTGAACCAGATGGCGGCGGCGATGTAGGCGGCGACGGCCGCGGGGACGAGCCGGGGGCGGCCGATCCGGCCGAGTCCCTCGATGACGAGGACCAGCCCGGCGGTGGCGACGACCTCGCCGATCAGCAGGTGGCCGCCGTCGCGGACCTGGGTGGCGAGGGTGCCGGGGCTGCGGTCGAACATCGCCTCGGCCAGGAGGGCTCCGGCGATGGCACCGGCCGTCTGGGCGGCGGTGTACGCGAGGGCTTCGCGGCCGGTGAGGCGTCCGGCGGGGGAGCGGCGGGGCCACCAGGCGGTGAGGGTGACCACGGGGTTGAGGTGGGCGCCGGACAGCGGCCCGAACAGGGTGATGATCAGCGCGAGGCCGATGGCGGAGGCGGCGGAGTTGGCGAGCAGGGCCACCCCCGGGTCCTGAGTAAGCGCGGCGGCCTGGATCCCGGATCCGACCACGATCAGGAGCAGGGCCGCGGTGCCGGTGAACTCGGCGGCGGCCCGGCGCTTCAGCGAGGCACGTGCAGGCATGGGTGTCCCCCTTCGAGGCTTTCGGTGCAGGTGGCGTGGGGACGGCGAAACCGTCAGCGGAAAATATATTCCGTATCTTGGAAGTGAGATAGGGGGGCTGGCCCGCCCCGAACCACCGAAAAGGCGTGGTGTGCGGACCCACCAGCCGGGCACGCTGGCCCCATGGACGAAAGACGCACCGTGAAGGTGTCGAAATATGTCTCGAAGCACCTGCGCCACCAGCCGGAACGCATCGGACTGGCGCTCGATCCCCAGGGCTGGGTGGAGATCGACGCGCTGATCGCGGCCGCAGCCGCCCACGGCTTCCCGTTCACCCGCGCCGAACTCGACCACGTCGTCGACACCAACGACAAGAAGCGCTTCGCCGTCGAAGGCACCAGGATCCGGGCCAGCCAAGGCCACACCGTCACCGTCGACCTCGACCTGCCCGAGGCCGAACCGCCCGCCCACCTCTACCACGGCACCGTGCCCCGCGCCCTCGACGCGATCCGCACCGAGGGCCTGCGCCCCATGCAGCGCCACCACGTCCACCTGTCCCCCGACCGCGAGACCGCCACCCGGGTCGGCGCCCGGCGCGGCCGCCCCGTCGTCCTCACCGTCGACGCCGGGGCCATGCACCGCGCCGGCCACGTGTTCCGCATCAGCGCGAACGGGGTCTGGCTGGTGGACGCCGTACCGCCCGAGTACCTGCGCCTCCCCTGACGCGGAGGCGCCGGACCCTCAGCGCCCCAGCCCCCAGCCCCCAGCCCCCAGCCCCCAGCCCCCAGCCCGCCGGAACGACAGGCCGAGCAGCCGGGTGCCATCCCCGTCCCGCCTGCCCCTCGGGCCCCGGCTCCCGTACTGTCGAGCGCATGCACGTGAGCACCGTGATCCTCCCCATCCACCGGTGGAGCGAGGGACAGAAGATCTGGCGGCGCGCCGAAGACCTCGGCTTCCACGCCGCGTACACCTACGACCACCTGTCGTGGCGCTCGTTCCGCGAGGGCCCCTGGTTCGGGGCGCTGCCGACCCTCACCGCAGCCGCGACCGCCACCAGCACCATGCGCCTGGGCACGCTCGTCACCTCGCCGAACTTCCGGCACCCCGTGACCCTCGCCAAGGAACTGATCACCCTCGACGACATCTCGGGCGGCCGGATCACCCTGGGCATCGGGGCCGGCGGCAACGGGTTCGACGCCACCGCCCTGGGCCAGGAGGCCTGGACCCCGCGGGAGCGCGCCGATCGCTTCGCCGAGTTCGTCCCGCTGCTCGACCGCCTCCTCACCGAAGGCGCCGTCACCCAGCACGGCACCTTCTACACGGCCGAGGAGGCCCGGAACGTGCCCGGCTGCGTGCAGCGCCCCCGGCTGCCCTTCGCCGTCGCCGCCACCGGCCCGCGCGGCCTCAGGCTCGCCGCCCGGCACGGCCAGGCCTGGGTGACCACCGGAGACCCGAAGCTGTACGAGGAGGGCACGCCGGAGCAGTCCGTGGCGGCGCTCCGCGGCCAGGTGGAGAAGCTGGAGAAGGCCTGCGCGGAGGCCGGCCGGGACGTGGCCGAGCTGGACAAGATCCTGCTCACCGGCTTCACCCCCGACCGCGCCCGACCGCTGGAGTCGCTCGGCGCCTTCGTCGACTTCGTCGGCCGCCACGCCGAACTGGGCTTCACCGAGCTGGTGCTCCACTGGCCGATCCCGGGCTCCGACTTCGCCGCCGACCAGCAGGTGTTCGAGCAGATCGCGACCGAGGGCCTGGCACAGCTCGGCCAGTGACCAGGCGCTTTCCGCCGGAACCGGCTCCGAGCTGCCCTGATCTGCGCTCTCGGTCCGGTTCCGGCAGCCCCGGATGTGAAGATGGCTGTGTGACCGCAGCCCCCCAGCACCGCCCTTCTCCCCGCCTGATCGCCACGGATCTCGACGGCACCCTGCTCCGTGACGACAAATCGGTGTCGGCGCGCACGGTCGCGGCCCTCGCCGCCGCCGAGGAGGCGGGCATCGAGGTCTTCTTCGTGACGGGCCGGCCGGCCCGCTGGATGGACGTGGTCAGCGACCACGTCCAGGGACACGGCCTGGCGATCTGCGCCAACGGAGCAGCCGTCGTCGACCTCCACGACGGCCGCCGGTTCATCGAGGTCCACGCCCTGCCGCGCCTCGTGGCCCTGGAGGTCGTCCGCACCCTGCGGGACGCCGCCCCCGGCACCTCCTTCGCCGTCGAGCTCACCAGCGGCATCAACTACGAGCCGACCTACCCCCCGTTCTTCCAGGACCCCGGCGCCAACGTGGCCACCGCCGAAAAGCTGCTCGCCGAAGAGGTCCCGGACACCGCCGCCCCCGTGCTCAAGCTGCTCGCCCACCACACCGAGCTGTCCCCCGACGAGTTCCTGGCCCTGGCCCGCACCGCGGCCGGCGCGCACGCCTCGATCACCCGCTCCAGCCCGACCGCCCTGCTGGAGATCAGCGGTCCCGGGGTCTCCAAGGCGAGCACCCTGGCCCTGTGCTGCGCCGAGCGCGGCATCTCCGCCGCAGAGGTCGTCGCCTTCGGGGACATGCCGAACGACGTGGAGATGCTGACCTGGGCCGGCACCTCGTACGCGATGGGCAACGCCCACCCCGACGTGATCGCCGCCGCCTCCGGCCGCACGGTCGCCAACAACGAGGACGGCGTCGCCGTGGTCATCGAGCGCATCCTCGCCGAGCGCGCGGGGGCCTGACGGGGGCCTCCCGGGGCGGGGGCACGGCAGGGCCGCTCACAGCGTGGCCTACCGGGGCAGGGGCCCCGCGGCCGGGCCGCTCACAACGGGGCCTCCCACACCAGGGTGGTGCCCCCGCCGTCCTCCCCGATCCCGGGCCCGTACCAGCTGGCGCCGCCCAGGGACTCCGCCCGCCGGCGCAGGTTGCGCAGCCCGCTGCGCCGGCCGCCCTCCGGGATGCCGACCCCGTCGTCCGCGACCTCCAGCCGGACCGCGGGCCGCCCGTCCGCCAGCTTCGAGGTCGCGTCCACCACCACCTCGATACGGGAGGCCCCGGCATGCCGGAAGGCGTTGGACAGCGCCTCCCGCAGGGCCGCGATCAGGTTCTTGCCGACGAGCTCCCCGACCACGGAGTCCACGGCCCCCAGGAACCGGTGCGCGGGCTTGAAGCCGAGCGGCACCGCCGCCATGTTGATCTCCCGCAGCACCCGGGTCCGCAGCCCCGACGGGGCCTCCGCCGGACCCTGCTGGAGGGCGAAGATCGCCGTGCGGATCTCCTGGATGGTCACGTCCAGCTCGTCCACGGCCTTGCCCACGCCCTCCTGCACCTCGGGCACGACGGACCGGCGCTGGGCGCCCTCCAGCATCATCCCCGTGGCGAAGAGCCGCTGGATCACGAGGTCGTGCAGGTCCCGGGCGATCCGGTCCCGGTCCTCGAACACCGCCAGCCGCTCCCGGTCCCGCTGGGCCTCCGCCATCATCAGGGCCAGCGCCGCCTGGGAGGCGAACTGGGTGGCCAGGGTCCGCTCGGCCTCGCTGAACGGCCGCCGGCCGCGCGCCCGGGGGGTCACCAGCGCCCCCAGCACCCGCCCGCCGCTCTGCAGCGGCAGCATCATGCACGGCCCGTACTGGCTGGTCAGCCTGCTGATCATGCGCGGATCGGCGGCCGCGTCGTCCACGAAGACCGGCTCCCCCGCCATCAGCATCTCCACGACCGGGCTCTCCGCCGGGATCAGCACCCCCAGTGAGGTGGCCGGATTCTCGGAGGACACCGCGACGATCTCCATCCCGCCCTCCTCGGCCGGGAGCATCACGATCCCCGCGGCCGAGTCCGCCAGGTGGCGGGCCTGCTCCGCGACCACCGCCAGCGCGTCGTCGGCGTCCCCGCCCGAGAGCAGGGCGGTGGTCACGGCCACCGACCCGTCGATCCAGCGCTCGCGCTGGGTCGCGGCCTCGTACAGCCGGGCGTTGCCGATGGCGATGCCCGCCTCGGTGGCCAGCACCCGCACCATGTGCAGGTCGTAGTCGTTGAACTCGCCGCCGCCGCGCTTCTCCGTCAGGTAGAGGTTGCCGAAGATCTCGCCCTGGACCCGGATCGGCACCCCGAGGAAGGTCTTCATCGGCGGGTGGTGCGGCGGGAAACCGGCCGAGCGCGGATCGGCCGACAGGTCGGCGAGCCGGACCGGCTCGGGGTCGCGGATCAGCGCGCCGAGCAGCCCCCGGTGGCCGTCCGGCCGGTGCCCGATGAGCTGCGCCTCCGCCCGCCCGATGCCGTACGTGACGAAGTCGGACAGCCCGCGGCCCTCCGTGTCCACCACGCCGATGGCCGCGTACCGGGCGTCGGCCAGCTCGGCGGCCGTCTCGCAGATCCGGTCGAGGGTGGAGTGCAGCTCCAGGCCGGTGCCGACCGAACGCATCGCCTCCAGCAGCTGCGGCACGCGGGCCGTCAGCTCGGTGGAGAGCCCCTGCAGGCTCCGCGTCGCCTGCGTGGCGGCTTCCAGCGGGTCCGGAGACCCGTGCGACTCGTGCGACTCCTGCAACGACATGCCCTTGAGCCTAGTTAGTCCCTTTTACTCGGGAAAGTCGGGTACTGGTCCGCGGCGGCAGCGGCAGCCGGGCGGCCCCACCCGGCGCGGCCGCGGGCCCGGCATCGACCGCGACCGCGCGCCTGCCCTCACACCCCCGCCCCGACGGCCGGCGCGGCGGCCGCCCGCTCCCGGTCCAGCATCCGCCGCAGCGGCCCCTCGGCCGCCGCCAGCTCCGCATACGGGCCGCGCTGCACGATCCGGCCCTCCTCCAGGACGAGCACCTCGTCCACCGCCTCCAGACCGGCCAGCCGGTGCGTGATCAGCACGGTGGCCCGGCCCTCGGTGGCGGCCAGCAGATCCGCGGTCAGCGCGTCCGCCGTCGCCAGGTCCAGGTGCTCGGCCGGCTCGTCGAGGACCAGGACGGGGAAGTCCGCCAGCAGCGCCCGCGCCAGCGCCAGGCGCTGCCGCTGCCCGCCCGAGATCCGCTCCCCGTGCTCGCCCACCAGGGTGTCCAGCCCCTCCGGCAGCCCGTCGGCCCACTCCAGCAGCCGGGCCCGGGCCAGGGCCGCCCGCAACTCCGGCTCGGTGGCCCCGGGCCGGGCCAGCCGCAGGTTCTCCCGCACCGAGCTGTCGAACAGGTGCGCATCCTGGGCGCACAGCCCGACCATCCGGCGTACGTCGTCCCCGGCCAGGGCGTCGGCCGCGACAGCGCCCCCTCCGGGACCGCCCGGCTCCCCGCCGCCCAGCCGGTACAGGCCTTCCACGGGGTCGAGGAAGCGCAGCAGCACCTGCGCCAGGGTGGTCTTGCCGGACCCCGAGGGGCCGACCACGGCGATCCGCCGGCCCGCGTCGAGGGTGAGGTCCACCCCGGCCAGCGCCGCCCGCTCCTGACCCGGGTGGCGGGCCGTGATGCCCGTCAGCCGCAGCGGGAAGGGCTCGGCCGGCGGCCGGGCGGGCCTCCGGGGTTCGGCGACGGGCAGCGGCGCGTCCAGCACCTCGTGGACGCGCTCGGCACTGCGCCGGACCCGCTGGCGGTACTGGACGGCCGAGGGCAGGGCCGACACCGCCTCGAAGGCGGCCAGCGGGGTGAGGACGACCACGGCGAGGGACACCCCGCCGAGCCGGCCGCCGGCCACCGCGGCCACGCCCGCCACGGCGGACGCCACCACGGTCAGCCCGCACACCAGCGCCGACAGCCCGCTGCCGAGCCCGGCGGCGGCCGCCCCGCGCCGGGCGATCACCGTCAGGGCCCGGTCCGCGTCCGCAACCCGGCGCAGCCGCTGCGGCAGGGCGCCGGCCACGGTCAACTCCGCCGTCCCGGCCAGCAGATCGGCCGTCCGGCCCGCGAGCTCACCGCGGGCCGGAGCCAGCCGGCGTTCGGCCTGCCGGGCCACCGCGGCGGTCAGGGCGGGCACCCCGACCCCGGCCAGCAGCAGCCCGGCCGCCAGCACCGCGCCCGCCTCGGGCAGCAGCCAGGCGGTGAAGCCGACGGCGCCGGCGGACACCAGCAGTCCGGTCCCGGCCGGAAGCAACCACCGCAGCCAGTAGTCCTGGAGGGCGTCCACGTCGGCGACGAGCCGGGAGAGCAGGTCGCCTCGCCGGGTGTGGCGCAGCCCGGCCGGTGCGATGCGCTCCAGCCGCCGGTACACGGAGACCCGCAGATCGGCCAGCATCCGCAGCACGGCGTCGTGGGAGACGAGCCGCTCCGCGTAGCGGAACACCGCCCGGCCCATGCCGAAGGCCCGCGTGGCCGTGACCGCCATCATCAGGTAGAGCACCGGAGGCTGCTGGGAGGCCCGGGAGATCAGCCAGCCGGAGACCGCCATCAGCCCCACGCTGCTGCCGACGGCGAGCGCACCGAGCAGCAGGGCCAGCCCGAACCGCCCGCGCCGCGCCCCGGCTGCGGCCCGCACCCGGGCCAGCGCCGACCGGCGCCCGGCGGCGGCCCCGGGGAGGTCCCCGGCATCCGGCTCCGGCCCGGCGGCGGGGCGGGCCGACGCGTCGGTCTCCACACCGTCCGCACCGCTACGCCGGTCCGGCTCGGCCAGGTCCCGGCCGCCGGAGCCCGGAACCCCGGCCCCGCCCGCGACGGCACCACCCACGGCACCACCCACGGCACCGGCACCGGCCCCGGCCCCCGCCAAGGCGCCCGCTCCCGCACCCGTCAAAGAGCCGGGACCGGCCCCCGGCTCCAGCGCCACCACCCGGTCGGCGACCGCCAGCAGCGCGGGCCGGTGCACGACCAGCAGCACCGTACGGCCCACCGCCAGCCGCCCGACCGCCTCGACGATGCCCGTCTCGGTCTCCCCGTCCAGCGCGGCCGTCGGCTCGTCCAGCAGCAGCACCGGCCGGTCCGCCAGGAAGGCACGGGCCAGCGCGAGCCGCTGCCGCTGCCCCGCGGACAGCCCCGTACCGCCCTCGCCGAGCAGGGTGTCCGCACCCGCCGGCAGGGCCGCCACGAACTCCTCGGCGCCCGCGTCCCGCAGTGCCGCCGCGACCTCCGCGTCCGGTGCGCCCGGCCGGGCCAGGCGTACGTTCTCGGCGATGCTGCCGGCGAACAGGTAGGGCCGCTGCGGTACCCACGCGATCTGCTCGCGCCAGGCCTCCGGAGACAGCCCGGCCAGATCGGCCCCGCCGACCAGCACCCGCCCCGACGTGGGCGGTACGAAGCCCAGGAGCACCTGGAGCAGGGTGGACTTGCCCGACCCGCTCGGGCCGGTCAGGGCCACGCACTCGCCGGGTTCCAACGTGAGCGACACCGGTGCCAGCGCGTCTCCCGCCCGGCCGGGGTAGCGGACGCAGACCTCCTCGGCCGTGATCCGCAGCGGACCCGCCGGCAGGGGCGCGGTGCCCGCAGCCGCCGTGTCCGGGGTCTCCAGGACATCGAAGATCTCCTCCGCCGCCGCCAGCCCCTCCGCGGCGGCGTGGTACTGCGCGCCCACCTGACGCAGCGGCAGGTACGCCTCGGGGGCCAGGATCAGGATGACCAGGCCCGTGTAGAGGTCGAGGTCCCCGTGGACCAGCCGCATGCCGATGGTCACCGCCACCAGCGCCACCGAGAGCGTGGCCAGCAGCTCCAGGGCGAACGAGGACAGGAAGGCGATGCGCAGGGTCCGGAGCGTGGCCCGCCGGTACTCCGAGGTGATCGCGCGGATGGACTCCGCCTGGGCCTTGGCCCGGCCGAAGACCTTGAGGGTGGGCAGCCCTGCCACCACGTCGAGGAAGTGCCCGGAGAGCCGGGACAGCAGCCGCCACTGGCGGTCCATGCGGCTCTGGGTGGCCCAGCCGATGAGGACCATGAACAGCGGGATCAGCGGGAGGGTGACCACGATGATGGCCGCGGAGACCCAGTCCTCGGTGACCACCCGGGCGAGAACGGCCACCGGGACCACCACCGCCAGCCCCAGCTGCGGCAGGTAGCGGGAGAAGTAGTCGTCGAGGGCGTCAACCCCGCGCGTGGCCACCGCGACGAGCGACCCGGTCCGCTGACCGCTCAGCCACCCCGGGCCCAGCTCCCCGGCCCTGGCCAGGAGCCGGCCGCGCAGCTCCGACTTCACCGCGGCGCCGGCCCGGTGGGCGGCCAGCTCGGTCAGCCAGGACACCAGCGCGCGCCCCAGCGCCACCGCCGCGAGCAGCAGCAGCGGGGTCCGGAGCGCGCTGAGGTCCAGGCCCTTCTGGAAGGCGCCCACCACGATCTCCGCGATGAGCATGGCCTGTCCGACGACCAGCCCCGCCCCGGCGAGGCCGAGGGCCACCACCGCCGCCAGGAAGGCGCGGGTGGAGCGGGCGTACCGGAGCAGGCGCGGGTCGATCGGTTTCACGTGAAACATCCCCCTCGGAAGGCGGGGGATGTTTCACGTGAAACATCCCCCGGGGCAGGACGTGCCGGCGGATCAGTGGACGGGATCGGCGAGGTGCTGGGTGCCGATGCGCTTGCGGAACACCCAGTAGGTCCAGCCCTGGTAGAGCAGCACCAGCGGGGTGGCGACCGCCGCACACCACGTCATGATCTTCAGGGTGTACGGGCTGGACGAGGCGTTGGTGACCGTCAGGTGCCAGGCGTCGTTCAGCGAGGAGGGCATGACGTTCGGGAAGAGCGCCAGGAACAGCATCGCGACGGCCGCTGCGATCGTGACCCCCGACAGGGCGAAGGCCCAGCCCTCGCGGCCCTTGGCCACGAAGCCCAGTGCCGCCACCAGGGCCAGCACAGCGACCGCCATGGCCACGAGGCTCTTGCCGTCACCGCGCGAGACCTGGGTCCACAGCAGGAAGACCAGGGCCGTCACGGCGGTGGCCAGGCCCAGTTGCAGGGCCAGCGTGCGCGAGCGCTCCCGGATCTCCCCGACCGTCTTCAGCGAGGTGAAGACCGCGCCGTGGAAGGTGAACAGGCTGAGGGTGACCAGGCCGCCGAGCAGCGAGTACACATTGAGCAGGTCCCAGAGGGTGCCGACGTACTCCATGTCCGCGTCGATCTTCACCCCGCGCACGATGTTGGCGAAGGCCACGCCCCACAGGAACGCGGGGATCAGCGAGGTCCAGAAGATCGCGCGTTCCCAGTTGGTCTGCCAGTTCTCCTCGGGCCGCTTGGCCCGGTACTCGAAGGCGACCCCGCGCACGATCAGGCAGACCAGGATGACCAGCAGGGGCAGGTAGAACCCGGAGAAGAGGGTGGCGTACCACTCCGGGAAGGCGGCGAAGGTCGCGCCTCCGGCGGTCAGCAGCCACACTTCATTGCCGTCCCAGACGGGACCGATGGTGTTGATCAGGACCCGCTTCTCGGCGCGGTCCCGGGCCAGCAGCCGGGTGAGGATGCCGACCCCGAAGTCGAACCCCTCCAGGAAGAAGTAGCCGATCCAGAGGACCGCGATCAGCACGAACCAGACGTCGTGGAGTTGCATCTCTCGCTCTCCTCAGGGCTCAGTACGAGAAGGCCATGGGCCGGTCGGCGTCCTTGTCGTCGCCGCCGATCCTGGTGGGCGGGTTCAGATCGGCCTCCGTGAGCTCCGGCGGTCCGGCCTTGACGTACTTGACGAGCAGCTTGACCTCGATGACGGCGAGCACCGCGTAGAGGAGGGTGAAGCCGATCATCGAGATCAGCACCTCGGCCGTGGAGACGCCGGGGGAGACCGCGTCGCGCGTGCGCAGGACCCCGTAGACGACCCAGGGCTGCCGGCCCATCTCGGTGAAGATCCAGCCCCAGGAGTTGGCGATCAGGGGGAAGGCGATCGTCCACAGGGCCGCGAGCCAGTACCACTTGGTCAGCCGGGGGCTGAGGGCCGTCTTGTACAGGACCAGGTGCGGCACCTCGTCCTCGCCGGTCCGCAGCCCCGGTGGCAGCAGGAACTTCCGGCGGGTCAGCCAGAGGCCGGCGGCGCCCACCGCGAGCGAGGCCATGCCGAAGCCGATCATCCAGCGGAAGCCCCAGTAGGCCACGGGGATGTTGGGCCGGTAGTCGCCGGGCCCGAACTTCTCCTGCTCCGCCTTGTTGACGTCGTTGATGCCGGGGACGAAGGAGTCGAAGTCGTCGTTGGCGAGGAAGGACAGCAGGCCGGGAATCTCTATGGCCACCTTGTTGTGGCCCTTGTCCACGTCCCCGTAGGCGAAGACCGAGAAGGGCGCGGGCGCCTCCCCGTCCCACAGCGCCTCGGCCGCGGCCATCTTCATCGGCTGCTGCTTGAACATGACCTTGCCGAGCAGGTCACCGCTGACGGCGGTCAGCAGACCGGCGATCACCAGGGTGACCAGGCCCAGCCGCAGCGAGGTCCGCATCACCGGCACGTGCTTCTTGCGGGCCAGGTGGAAGGCGGAGATGCCGACCAGGAACGCGCCTCCGACGAGGAAGGCCGCGCTGATGGTGTGGAAGAACTGGGTGAGCGCGGTGTTCTGGGTGAGCACCGCCCAGAAGTCGGTGAGCTCGGCCCGCCCGCGCTCCTTGTTGATGCGGTACCCGACCGGGTGCTGCATCCAGGAGTTGGCGGCGAGGATGAAGTACGCCGACAGGACGGTGCCGAGCGAGACCATCCAGATGCAGGCCAGGTGGATCTTCTTGGGCAGCTTGTCCCAACCGAAGATCCACAGGCCGATGAAGGTGGACTCGAAGAAGAACGCGATCAGTGCTTCGAAGGCGAGGGGCGCGCCGAAGATGTCACCCACGAACCGCGAGTAGTCCGACCAGTTCATGCCGAACTGGAATTCCTGCACGATGCCGGTGACGACGCCCATCGCGATGTTGATCAGGAAGAGCTTGCCCCAGAACTTCGTGGCCCTGAGGTACTTCTCCTTCTCGGTCCGCACCCAGGCGGTCTGCAGGCCGGCCGTGAGCGCGGCGAGCGAGATCGTCAGGGGCACGAAGAGGAAGTGGTAGACGGTGGTGATGCCGAACTGCCATCGCGCCAGTGTCTCCGGCGCCAGAGCTAGGTCCACGTCGTCTTCTCCTTCACATCGCCGTGGTACGTCGGCAGGATGCCTGCTCGAACCACCTCAATCACGGAGCAAGCAGACACGCTTGTGAACGCGTTCACATTCACAAGCATTATGTCGTACCGGCCTCCACCCGTTTCATCCGGGGGGTCCATCTTCTGGCCAACGAATTCAACATATTGTTGAATTACGCCATGCAGATACGCATCTCCTGGCCCGCCGGCCAGCTCACCGCCACCCTCGACGACACCCCGACCGCCAAGGCCCTGGCCGAAGCCCTGCCGCTCGTCTCGACCGCGCACACGTGGGGCGAGGAGGTCTACTTCGACACTCCCGTCTCCGCGGCCCTGGAGGACGACGCCCGCCAGGTCGTGGAGCCCGGCACCGTCGCCTTCTGGACCGAGGGCGACGCCCTCGCCCTCCCCTACGGCCCGACCCCCATATCGCGAGGAGGCGAGAGTCGCCTGGCGAGCCCCTGCAACCTGCTCGGCTCACTCGACGGCGACCCCCGCCTCCTGGCCACCGTCCGCGACGGCGACCCCATCCGGGTGGAAGCGGCCTGACCCCACTGGCCTGCCGCCCCCTCGGGCTCCCGGTACGCCTACAGCTCCTTGCGGAACGCCTCCGCCGCGTGCAGGAACAGGTCGTTCGCCTCCGGCTCGCCGATCGTGACCCGCAGGCCCTCGCCCGCGAAGGGCCGGACCACCACACCGGCCTTCTCGCAGGCCGCCGCGAAGTCGGCGGTCCGCTCCCCCAGCCGCATCCACACGAAGTTCGCCTGCGTCTCCGGGACCGTCCAGCCCTGCTTGACCAGCGCCTCGTACACCCGGGTGCGCTCGCAGACCAGCGAGCCGACCCGGCCCAGCAGCTCGTCCTCGGCGCGCAGCGAGGCCACCGCCGCGTCCTGCGCCAGCTGGCTCACGCCGAAGGGCACGGCCGTCTTGCGCAGCGCCGCCGCCACCGGCTCGTGCGCCACCGCGAAGCCGACCCGCAGGCCGGCCAGCCCGTACGCCTTGGAGAAGGTCCGCAGGACCGCCACGTTGGGCCGGGTGCGGTAGAGCTCGATGCCGTCCGGCACCTCGGTGTCGCGGATGAACTCGCGGTAGGCCTCGTCCAGCACCACCAGCACGTCCGAGGGCACCCGGTCGAGGAACCGCTCCAGCTCGGCGCGGCGCACCACGGTGCCGGTGGGGTTGTTCGGGTTGCAGACGAAGATCAGCCGGGTCCGCTCGGTGATCGCCTCGGCCATCGCGTCCAGGTCGTGCACGTCCCCGTCGGTCAGCGGGACCGGCACGGCCGTGGCGCCGGAGATCTGCGTGATGATCGGGTAGGCCTCGAAGGAGCGCCAGGCGTAGATGACCTCGTCACCGGGGCCCGCCGTGGACTGGATCAGCGACTGGGCCACGCCCACCGAGCCGGTGCCCGTGGCGATGTGCTCGACCGGCACGCCGAAGCGGTCGGCCAGCTCGGCGACCAGGCCGGTGCAGGCCATGTCGGGGTACCGGTTGAAGCTCCCGGCCGCCGCGACCGCGCTCTCCAGCACCCCCGGCAGCGGCGGGTACGGGTTCTCGTTGGAGGACAGCTTGAACGCCACGGCACCCCCGGCCGCCGCGGGCTTCCCCGGCTTGTACGTGGGGATGCCGTCCAGCTCGGCGCGCAGCTTCGGGCTCTTCTCGCTCACCGCAGGTCCTCCTCGACCGTCCCTTGAACTTCAATACTGCTCACCTTATGAGGATTCCGCCGTCCCGAAAATGGCTGGCGGCAGGAAACCGGGGGGCGCATGCATATATGCATGCGCCGGTGGCTCGCGCCGTGGCGCGCGTCCCCCGTGAAGGTGAGTTGAGACCACTTCGCAACATCGCCACCTTGGCATGCCCGTACCGATCGACAAGCGGCCCTCAGGGCCATACCTGGGTAACTGCCTTTGTTTTCAAGGTCATTGGGGGTGGCGAACCATGCAGAAACGTGCCTGTCAACGACTGCATATGCATTCGGTCCATCAGGCCTTCCGAGCCCTACTATCGGCTCGCCATGACAGCAGCAGGGAAGCATCAGGTGAGCCGGACGGAGACCCCCCGGCGGGCCGGCCGGCAAGGACGGGCGGGCATCAGGGACGTGGCGGCCGCGGCCGGCGTCTCGATCACAACCGTGTCGGACGCGCTCAATGGCAAGGGCAGGCTGCCGGACGCCACCCGCCGCCACGTCCGCGAGGTGGCCGACCGGCTGGGTTACCGCCCCTCCGCCGCGGCCCGGACCCTCCGTACCGGCAAGTCGGGCCTCATCGGCCTGACCGTCACGACCTACGGGGATGAACCTTTCACCTTCACCGAATTCGCGTACTTCGCCGAGATGGCCCGGGCCGCCACCTCCGCCGCGCTCGCCCGCGGCTACGCCCTCGTCATCCTGCCCGCCACCTCCCGCCACGACGTCTGGTCCAATGTCGCGCTGGACGGGACCGTCGTCATCGACCCCTCCGACCACGACCCCGTCGTCACCGAGCTGGTCCGCCAGGGCCTGCCCGTCGTGTCCGACGGCCGTCCGGCGGGCGCCCTGCCCGTCACCGCCTGGGTCGACAACGACCACGAGGCCGCCGTACTCGACCTGCTCGACCACCTGGCCGCCGCCGGCGCCCGCCGGATCGGCCTCCTCACCGGCACCACCACCGACACCTACACCCGGCTCTCCACCACCGCCTACCTCAACTGGTGCAAGCGCGTCGGCCAGGACCCCGTCTACGAGTCCTACCCCGCCCACGACCCGTGCGCCGGAGCGGTGGCCGCCGACCGGCTGCTCGCCCGCCCCGACCGCCCGGACGCCGTCTACGGCCTCTTCGACCCCAACGGCACCGACCTGCTGGCCGCCGCCCGGCGCTACGGGCTGCGCGTCCCCGACGACCTGCTGCTGGTGTGCTGCAGCGAGTCCACCGTCTACGCGAACACCGAACCCCCCATCACCACCCTCTCGCTCAAGCCCCGGCGCATCGGAACGGCCGTGGTCCAGCTCCTCATCGACGCCATCGAGGGAGTGGACACCGGGCGTCCGGTCGAGCAGGTGATACCGACCGAACTGATCGTCCGGACCTCCTCGCAGCGCCGGCAGCCCCGCACCACGGTCAGCCCGCCACGCTCGCCGTCGAAGGACTGAGAACGAACAAATCGGGAGAAAAGGCCGAGAACAGGCCTGCGCGGCCCGGGTCCGTCCAGGATTCACCACCCCTGGTGCGTCACAGAGCGCGAGCCGCATTCCTATGATGGGCGCACGACATCACGGACCCTCCGGCCAGGAGGGTCCGCGGATGTGCGGCAGCGCGACGGTGGTGGAGGGGTCGATGACTCAGGGGGCCGGTCAGGGACCCGTGATGCGGACGGAGACGCTGCGGGACTTCCGCGTCCCCGGAACCGCGCCCGTACCGTACCCGGACCCCGAACCTCATCCGGCCGCCGCCCCCTACGGGGAAGCCCCGGCATACCCGCAGCCGGCCGCGCAGCCGCCGGCCGCCGGCCCCGCTCCCGTGCACATCCCCGTCCAGCCCCAGGCCCGCCCGGAGCCCCCGGCCCCGCACGCCCGCGCGGACGTCCCCCCCTACCCCGAGCACGCCCCGTACGGGGATGACCCGGACGGCTACACGCCCACGCAGCGGGACCTCCCCGTCATAGGGGCCCGCGCCGGCGACACCGTGCAGGTCACCTACGTGCCCGAGGAGCGGCCCGGCTCCGGGCTCGGCCCGCTCTACGTCGTCGGCGACGTGCACGGCTACCTCGACGAACTGGTCGCCGAGCTGCAGGCCCAGGGGCTGGTGGACGCCGACGGCAGCTGGTCCGCCGGAAACGCCCGGCTCTGGTTCCTCGGCGACTTCACCGACCGCGGCCCCGACGGCATCGGCGTCATCGACCTCGTCATGCGGCTGTCCGCCGAGGCCGCCGCGTCCGGCGGCTACTGCAAGGCCCTGATGGGCAACCACGAGCTGCTGCTGATCGGCGCCAAGCGGTTCGGCGACACCCCCGTGGCCTCCGGCGCCGGCACCGCCACCTTCCAGGCCGCCTGGCTGCTCAACGGCGGCCAGCGCACCGACATGGAACGCCTCCAGGACGTCCACCTCCAGTGGATGTCCCGGCTGGACGCGGCCGCGCTGGAGGACGGGCACCTGCTCCTGCACTCCGACACCACCGCGTACCTCGACTACGGCAGCTCCATCGAGGACGTCAACGACAAGGTCCACGAGCTCCTCAACCGCAACGACGCGAACGAAACCTGGGACCTCTTCCGCAAGTTCACGCGGCGGTTCGCCTTCCGCGACGAGGAGTCCGGCCCCGAGGCCGTCCGCGAACTGCTCGCGACCTACGGCGGCAGCCGCGTGGTGCACGGCCACAGCCCGATCCCGTACCTGCTCGGCGAGGTCGGCACCGAGGACGCCGACGGCGAGGGCGGCCCCGTGGTCGAAGGACCGCACGTGTACGCCGGCGGACTGGCGATCGCCATGGACGGCGGGGTCACGATGGCCGGAAAGCTGCTGGTCGTACAACTGCCGCTGAGCGACTGAGCGTTCACCGTACGGGGTATTTCCGGAAAGGCCCTGTCACCGTATGGCGTGGGCGCTCTACCATCGCACTGTCCGTAGCAGGCTCTCCTCCGTTTCCGCCGCTTGTCCGGATCCACGCGGGCATACCGGCCCGACGGAGTATCGGGGGATGCACATGACCAGCGCTCCGCACCTGCTGAACGAGGACCGGCCGGAGTTCGGACGCCTTCTCGACGAGGCATTGCGCACCGCGCACGAGCGACCGGAACTGTCCGCGGTCGGCGAACGGCTCAACGCGGAACAGCTGCGCACGATGGCACTGAACGCCAGCGCGCTGCTGACGGCCGCCGCGGCCGCCGAGTACGAGCATTATGTGAAAGTACGAGCGGATGTGCGCGACGAGGTCGCGACCACCCCCGTCGGACGGGAGCCCGAAGGCGAGGCCGGGGGCGCGGGCGCCGGAGCGAGCGCCGTCGTGGCCGTCCTCGCGCCGGTCCTGGCCGGCACCGCCATGGTGATCTTCCTTCTGGTGGGCTACCTGCTCAAACTGCTCGACCCGGAACCGGCTTTCGCCCGGACCATGCTCACGGTCGGCTGGTTCTTCGGCGCCCTGACCGCCGCGGCCATCCTCTGCGCCGCGATCGGCCTGCTGGTGACGGCCGTACGCAACAGCTCCACCGAGGTGGCCGCCGACGCCGGCGAGGCGATACCCGACGAGGTCTCGCGCGCCCGCGAGGCCTGGCGGCACGCCCTGCTGGAGCGCGGCATCATGCCCTTCCTCCGGGACGCGCTGGCCGATCCGAGCGCCGGCCCCGCCGCACCCGTACCCCACGTGCCGAGCAGCCGGATGCCCCGGCTGGGCTACGACCGGCCCGACTTCAGCAGCCCGGGTGGCGGTGGGCCGGGGGCGGGACGGGGCGGCGAGGGCGGAGGTCCCGGGTTCAGCAGCCCGGACTTCACCAGTCCGGACTTCGGCGGGCCGGGGCACCGGCCGGACTGAGATCCGGCGGCGCTCCGGGCCGCTTCGGTACCGCTGCGGATCAGTGAACCGCCGGCAGGCTCACCCGTCCGCGGGCTCGCGGCGGAACTTGTCCTCCTTCAGCGGGTGGTTGCGGTTGCCGGCGGGCGCCTCGCCGAGGGACCCGGGGGGAGCGAGGAACCGGTTCAGTGCCGGAGCGGACGTGGGGCCGGGCAGGATCTGCACCCACGGGTGCGGGGTTCCGGGCGGCGCGGACCCGCAGTCCAGGGACGGGGTGGGGTTGTCGACCGAGCAGAAGGTCTCGAAGACCCGTCCGTCCGTGGTGGAGATCTCGATGTTCGCGCCGTTGGAGTGTTCGTCGACGGCGATGCCGCAGGCCAGGCCGGTCGGATAGCCCGGGTTGCGCGTGGGGTTGGTCAGGTTGTGCCAGTCGAAGTCGGTCTGCGAGGACCCGGGACCGGCGATGCCCCGGATCCCGACGTAGGCGACCCCGTTGATCATCACGGCCTTGACCTCGCGGGACCCGCTGGGCTTGTAGTTGGAGATGGCGTTGCAACCGCCGGCGGGGCCGGTGGCACCCGTGGCACCGGTCGCGCCGGTCGCGCCGGTCGCACCGGTCGCACCCGTGGCACCGGTCGCACCGGTCGCACCCGTGGCGCCTGTCGCGCCTGTCGCGCCAGTCGGACCGGTCGGGCCCGTCGGACCGGTCTCGCCAGTCGCACCCGTGGCCCCAGTCGCACCCGTGGCCCCAGTCGGACCCGTCGGGCCTGTCTCGCCCGTGGCCCCAGTCGCACCGGTGGCACCCGTCGCGCCGGTGGCCCCAGTCGGGCCCGTCGGACCGGTTTCGCCCGTCGCACCCGTGGCCCCAGTCGCACCCGTCGCGCCCGTGGCACCCGTGGCCCCAGTCGCACCGGTGGCCCCAGTCGCACCGGTGGCACCCGTCGCGCCCGTGGTCCCAGTCGGACCCGTCGGACCGGTCTCGCCCGTCGCACCCGTGGCCCCAGTCGCACCCGTAGCACCCGTCGCGCCCGTGGCACCAGTCGCACCCGTCGCACCCGTCGCCCCGGTGGCCCCGCTGGAACCCGTATCGCCCTTGGGCCCCGGCGGTCCCGTCGGACCCGTCGGGCCGGTGGGGCCGGTCGGACCCGTCGGGCCCTTGCACTTCTCCTGACCGCCGCCACCACCGCCGCCGGTGTCCGCGCCGGGAGCGGTCCGGTCTTCTCCGCGCCGCCGCGGCTTGCACTCGTCGCCGCCGCCACCGCCGCCGCCATCGGCGGGGCTGCCCGCGCTCACGGCCGGGCCCGGCGGCTGCACCACGGCGAGGGCCGGGGCGGCCATGGGCATCACGACGAGGGAGAGGGAGGCCAGCGCACTTCCCGCCAGCCAGGCCCGGCTCCGGGGGAGGGGCCCAAGAGGGGGCCTGGCCCGGTGCTCACGACTCATACAGCACTCCTTCGGTTGTCGCTCGGACCGGGGCGGGGAGGGGAGGGGCACAGACGTGCTCCGGCCGCGAGTGCGCCCATCGTTGGCAAGCCGAGGAGGAAATCCGTGCTGCCGCGAGCACTACTGCGGGGTTATCAGCGGATCAGCCCATCGGGCCGCCACCGAACGGCCGTGCCCGCGGCGAGTCCCGGGCAGCCCGCGGCGCGCCGGGGACTGCCCCTCCGGTCCGCCGCCTACCCTCACTCCGCGTCCCGTCCCGTCCCGGCAAACGGGAGGGCTTCGTCGAGCACCGCCCCGGATCCGTACGCCGTCCGACCGCTCAGAGGATGCCCGCCTGCCGGGCCGCCCGGATCCACGACGGGAACTCGGACAGCAGCCGGTCGTACAGCTCCGGATCCGGCACGGTGGCGATGTCGTCCACCGCGAAGAAGCCCACGTTGTCCACCCGGCGCCCGGGCATCGTGTCGAAGCGCTCCAGGACCCCGTAGTTCGACCGCCCGAGGCCGACGAACTGCCAGAACACCGGTTCCTCCACCGCCTCGCGCAGCTCCCGCTCGATCTCCGCGTTCCGGTAGACCCCGCCGTCGGAGAAGAAGAGCACGAGGGTCGGATCCGGCACCGGGTGCGCCCGTACGAAGGCCCGCACCTCGCGGATCACCTTCTGCTCCTCGTTCTGGATGCCGACGGCCCGCATGTCCACCTGCCCCGCCCGCAGCCCGCGCGGGGGCTTGCGGCGCCCGAACACCGACAGCTCCCCGATCCGGACGTGGAGCCGGAGCCACTCGGGCAGTTCCCCCAGGAGCAGGTCGGGCAGCCGCGCCGGGTTCGAGGCGAAGGTCCACGCCTGCATCTCCCCGTCGTCGTCGAGCTGGGCGGCCACCGCCGCCATCCGCTCGACCACGTCCGACACGATCCCCCGTGCGTACAGCGGGGACATGGAGCCCGAGGCGTCCAGGACCAGCACCACCCGGGCCCGGATCCCGGCCGCCCCGTGCTTGTGCAGGCTGACGGCCACCTGCTCCTTGCGCAGCGACAGCCGCTTGCGCATGTCCACCGGCAGCCGCTCCTCGCCCTTGGACAGGCGGGGGGCGGCGGGCGGAACGGGAGCTTGCGCCGGGGCGGGTGCCCATGCGGGTTCCGGCCCCGGCGTCTGTACGGGTGCCGGCGCCGGTGCCCGTACGGGTGCGGGCCCAGTCGCCCGTACGGGTGCCGGCGCAGCAGCCCCGGGCGCCGGCGGGGCGTCGTCCACCGTGATGCCGAAGTCCGTGGCCAGCCCCGCCAGCCCGGCCGCGTATCCCTGGCCCACCGCGCGGAACTTCCACTGGCCGGACCGCCGGTACAGCTCCCCGCCGATCATGGCCGTCTCCGGCCCGGCCTCGATCGCGAACCGCGCCAGCTCCGCACCCGTACCCGCATCGAGCAGCCGCAGGGTCAGGTCCGGGACCTGCCCGAACGTCCCGCCGTCCGCCGAAGCGCAGACGAGGATCCGCTCCACGGCCGGCTCCACCCGGTCCAGGAGCACCTCGACGGTGTCCGTCCACCCCGCCGGGCCGCGCCGCTTGCCGAGGTGCCGCACCGCACCCGACGCGTGCTCGGGCTGGTTGTAGAACACGAAATCGGCGTCGCCGCGGACCCGCCCGGCCCCGGTCAGCAGCAGTGCGGACGCATCGGAGTCGGGAGCTCCGGGCCGGTCCGCCCACCCCAGCTCGGCGCGTACGGCGACGGCGGCCACCGGCATGTTGGCCCCTTTGGGCAGGGAATTCGCAGTCACGAGAACCAGTCTGCCGAGGCGTCAGCCCACCCGGCCAGGGGTCGGCCGGCCAAGACCGCGGTCAACACGGCGGACGAGGCGACGGACAACACGGCGGGGGCGCCGACCGGAACAAGATGTTCCGGCCGACGCCCCCGCTCCCCCGCTCCCCCGCGGTTCCCCCCTCGGGACCCCCCCCTCGGGCCGCGTCCGCGGTCAGTCGGCCAGCGGCAGGTACACGCGGTTGCCCTGGGCGGCGAACTCGGCGGACTTCTCCGCCATGCCCGCCTGGATCTCCTCGGCCTTCAGATCGCCGCCGTGCTCCCGGCGGATGTCCTGCGAGATCTTCATCGAGCAGAACTTCGGGCCGCACATGGAGCAGAAGTGCGCGGTCTTGGCCGGCTCGGCGGGCAGGGTCTCATCGTGGAACTCCCGGGCCGTGTCCGGGTCGAGGGCCAGGTTGAACTGGTCCTCCCAGCGGAACTCGAACCGCGCGTCGGACAGCGCGTCGTCCCATTCCTGCGCCCCCGGGTGGCCCTTGGCCAGGTCCGCCGCGTGCGCCGCGATCTTGTACGTGATGACACCGGTCTTCACGTCGTCGCGGTTGGGCAGGCCCAGGTGCTCCTTGGGCGTCACGTAGCAGAGCATCGCCGTGCCCCACCAGGCGATCATCGCGGCGCCGATGCCCGAGGTGATGTGGTCGTACGCGGGCGCGACGTCGGTGGTCAGCGGGCCGAGCGTGTAGAACGGCGCCTCCTCGCAGATCTCCTGCTGGAGGTCGATGTTCTCCTTGATCTTGTGCATCGGGACGTGGCCCGGACCCTCGATCATGGTCTGCACGTTGTGCCGCTTGGCGATGGTGTTCAGCTCGCCCAGGGTCTTCAGCTCGGCGAACTGCGCGGCGTCGTTGGCGTCCGCGATCGAACCGGGGCGCAGGCCGTCACCCAGCGAGTAGGTGACGTCGTACGTCGCGAGGATCTCGCAGAGCTCCTCGAAGTTCGTGTAGAGGAAGTTCTCCTTGTGGTGCGCGAGGCACCAGGCGGCCATGATCGACCCGCCGCGGGAAACGATGCCGGTCTTGCGGCGGGCGGTCAGCGGCACGTACGGCAGCAGCACGCCGGCGTGGACCGTCATGTAGTCGACGCCCTGCTCGGCCTGCTCGATGACCGTGTCCTTGTAGATCTCCCAGGTCAGCTCCTCGGCCTTGCCGTCGACCTTCTCCAGCGCCTGGTAGAGCGGGACGGTGCCGATCGGGACGGGGGAGTTGCGCAGCACCCACTCGCGGGTGGTGTGGATGTTGCGGCCGGTGGAGAGGTCCATGACCGTGTCGGCGCCCCAGCGGGTGGCCCAGGTCATCTTCTCCACCTCCTCCTCGATGGAGGAGGTCACGGCGGAGTTGCCGATGTTGGCGTTGACCTTCACCAGGAACCTCTTGCCGATGATCATCGGCTCGATCTCCGGGTGGTTCACGTTCGCCGGGAGCACCGCGCGGCCTGCGGCGATCTCCTCGCGGACGACCTCGGGGGAGACGTTCTCGCGGATCGCGACGTACTCCATCTCCGGAGTGATCTCGCCGCGGCGGGCGTACGCGAGCTGCGTGACGGCCTTGCCGTCACGGCCGCGGCGGGGCAGCCGGGGGCGGCCCGGGAAGACGGCGTCGAGGTTCTTGAGCCCGCCGCCGCGCGGCGAGGTGTGCTTGATGCCGTCGTCCTCGGGACGCACGGGACGGCCGGCGTACTCCTCGGTGTCGCCGCGGCCGATGATCCAGTTCTCGCGCAGCGGGGCGAGGCCGCGCCGGACGTCGGTGTCGATCTGCGGGTCGGTGTACGGGCCGGAGGTGTCGTACAGCGTGACGTCCTGGCCGTTGGTGAGGTGGACCTGGCGGACCGGCACCCGGATGTCGGGGCGGGAGCCCGAGACATAGCCCTTGTGCCAGCCCGGCTTGCGCCCTTCGCCGTCGCTGTTCTGGCTGACGGCAGGCGTGCGTGCGTCCTGAACGGTCATGAGACCTATCTCCCTACGCCGGCATTACCCGGTAACAGGTTCGGCGGTCGGCGCAGCCTCTTCCCGTTCACGTCTTCTCGACGCGCGTACGGTGATCAGCGCCCTCTCAGCCCGGTGCTCCGAGCTCCCGCGTTGTGCAAAGGTGCCCCCACGCTAGCGTCATCTGTGGCGTGCTGAACAGTGGGCCCCCTCATCTCTTGCGATGATCGGCCGGTGACGACCTCGCCGCAGCCCCCAACAGAGCCTTCCGGCCACGGCCATGGCCCCTTGTCCCACGACTGGGGACACGTCCCACATGGCGGACACGGGACCGGGTACGGAACCGAGACCGGTGCCGGCGGAGGTGTCGGCGGCGGGCACGGGCACGACGGCGGGCGCGGGCACGGCGGCGGGCACGGGCACGGAAACGGCGGCCACGGAAACGGCGGCGGCCACGGGCACGGTGGTCACAGCCACAGCCACGGTCCCGCCGCGCCCGTCTCGAAGCACCTGCGCAAGGTCATCGCCGCCGTGCTGATCCCGTTCGCCACCGCCGTCCTCGTCGGACTGGTGGTCCTGTGGCCGGGCGGGGCCCCGGGGCACGAGCGCACCGGCGTCGGCTTCGACCGGCAGACCCAGCAGGGCGAGGTGGCGGACCTGCGGATGGTCGACTGCAAGGAGGTCAACGCCGCCCAGGTCCCGCCGGGCGGCGAGACGGGCACGCCCGACGCGGCCGGCCCCAAGCCCGGGCTGTGCGGGAAGGCGACCGTGAAAGTGACCACCGGCCCCGACCGCGGCCGGACCTTCACGGAGATCGTCCAGCCCGGCGCCCCGAGGCAGTTGAAGAAGGGTCAGGAGGTGGTCGTCGCGTACGCGCCCGACGCCCCGCGGGACCTCCAGTACTCCGTCGTCGACCTCAACCGCAAACTCCCGATGACCCTGCTGGCGGGGATCTTCGCCCTGGCCGTGGTCCTGGTCGGCCGGATGCGCGGGCTCTTCGCGCTGATCGCGCTCGCGGTGAGCTTCGCGGTGCTGACGCTGTTCATCCTGCCCGCCATCCTCCAGGGCTCGAACCCGCTGGTGGTGGCGGTGGTCGGCGCCAGCGCCATCATGCTGATCGCGCTGTACATGTGCCACGGACTGTCGGCGCGGACGTCGGTGGCAGTGCTGGGGACACTGGTGTCCCTGCTGCTCATCGGGGTGCTGGGCTCGCTGTTCATCGACTGGGCGTTCCTGAGCGGGAACACCGACGACAACACCGGGCTGATCCACGGGCTCTACCCGGGCATCGACATGAGCGGCCTGCTGCTGGCAGGTGTGATCATCGGATCGCTGGGTGTCCTGGACGATGTGACGGTCACCCAGACCTCGGCGGTGTGGGAACTCCACCAGGCGGACCCGGCGATGGGCCCGCGCGCCCTGTACCGGGCGGGCATCCGCATCGGGCGGGACCACATCGCCTCGGTGGTCAACACCCTGGTGCTCGCCTACGCGGGCGCGGCGCTCCCGCTGCTGCTGCTGTTCTCGATCGCGCAGAGCAGCGTGGGCGCGGTGGCCAACAGCGAGCTGGTCGCCGAGGAGATCGTACGGACCCTGGTGGGCTCGATCGGCCTGGTGGCCTCGGTCCCGGTGACCACGGCACTGGCCGCACTGGTCGTCTCCGCCGACCGGCCGGGATCCCCGGGCACCGGTGGGGCCGGGGATCCCGTCCGCGGCGGCCGGGGCCGGCGCCGCAAGCGGTGATGCGTCACCCGGACCTGCTCGGGGGGCGGCCGGGTGCACGTCGGACCCGCGACCGGGTCCGTGCCGTCAGGCGCTGTTCTGCTCGTTCTGCCGGTTCTCGGCGAGGATCCGGTCGAGGGCCTCGTCGAGGTGCTGCTCGAAGTCTCCGAGGTTGCGCTCCTGGCCGAGCGGCACCAGCCGGTCGGTCCGGTCGAGGAAGGCGACCAGCGGAGCGGCGCTGGCCCGGAACAGGGCCCGGTCGCTGCCGACCTGGAGGCGGATGTGGACGTCTGACAGGTCTTCGGGATCGGTGGGGGCGATGTGCACATCGCCGTCGCCGCATGGCTTGTTGATGCCGTCGAGGAGGAGTTCCCGGCCGAAGGCCCAGGTGACGGGCGCATCTCCGGGAAGGTGGAAGGTCAGGCGGACTGCGAAGGGGTCACGAGCGTCGTACCGGAGCTCCACCGGGATCCGGAACGAGAGCTCCTCCGAGACGAGAAAGCTCATCATGACCTCTGCCTGTACCGACTCGCGCATTGCCTACCCCGCTGTATGTGGAAGTGGCCAGGATTGACCCCCCGGGTCCCCCTTGACAATCGTGGTGGAAGCGGTAGCAGATCACAAGGAGTGAGTTTTCAGATACTGATAGAGAACGAGAGGGTGCTCAACAGCGCGCCTACTTCACTCCGTAGCCGATCGACCACACAGAGCAATCGGTCCTGCTGATGCAAGGGGAGAGAAATGGCCATGGTCGCCGCCGCATCGCCGGCGGTGATCGGGATGGCGGCGCACACCGTGCCGAGGGCGTATTCCTGACGCTCGATCACCGGCTGCATCCGCTCCAGCGAGGCGATCCGCCGCTCCAGCGCCTGCATGTCGCGCACGGTGTACGGGGTGACGGCCTGCACGGGGTGGCGGTCGTAGTAGTCCCGCCGGGCCTTCTCGTCGAGCTGGCCCAGCAGGCACTGGCCGATGGCGTGGGCGTGCCCGGTCTCGCGGAAGTCCGCCCACTCCTCCACCGCGGGGGCGGCCGGGCTGTCGGACACCCCGACCACCTCGATCTCCCCCTCGCGGTAGACCGCGAAATAGACGGGCGCCCCGATCACGTCGCGGAAGTGCGCCAGGGAATCGAGGATCATGCTGCGACGTTTCTGCTGCGCTCCGCCGCCCGCCAGCCGCCCGGCGGCGTCCCCGAGCACGAACACCCCGCCCACCCTGCGCAGATAGCCCTCGTGCGTGAGGGTGCGCAGCAGGTGGTACGCGGTGGGCAGCGGGAGGCCGGCCTCGCGGGCCAGCTGTTTCGCGGGGGCGCCGTCGCCGTGGGCCCCGACCGCTTCGAGCAGTCTCAGGGCCCGCTGCACCGAACCGATCAGGGTCGGCACGGCGGCGTTGTCAACTGCTGGCACAGCTCACCCCCAGGCGTGGCGGCGGGCCATCGGGGCGACCCACCCGCGGGGTCCGCCCCCGCGTCTGCCGCGTCCCGGGATCTCGGGGTCTTCGGGGTCGATGCCCGATCGTGCTGACAGAACTGCAGGTCAACGCAGCATCACCGGTCAGAACACCCAGGGGACGGCATAGATTGCCACTGTATCCGCCGATTCCTGACGTGCGGGGGGTTTGGCCCCACTCGGTCCCCCGGGAGAGTTAAAGCGACACTCGCATGGGGCGACCGTTACCCGAGGCTCCTACCAGTCGCTTCGCGAGGCCTTCGACTTCCCGCCGCCGAACGTCTTCACCAGGTAGACCAGTCCGCCCACGAGCGCCGCGAACAGCAGCACATTGAAAGCGAATCCGATGAGCGTGCTCAGCAGTGAGGTGATCATCCCGCCGAAGACGAACAGGGCAATCACAGGAATGCCGACCCACTTCACCCACCACGGCATGGCTGCGAAAGTCTCTCGGAACCCGTCCATTTTCTTCTGCCTCTCCCGGTTCGTCTTGCCCGTTTCTCCTGCCTCCGATGCTAGGAGCCGCACGGGCCGGGCGGGGGCTCCGGATCCCTTGGAGTCCCCTGATCCAGCCCCTAAGGGAAACGCCCCGAAAACCCCCACCCCGAGGCGGAGAGCCCGACAGACCCGCAGGTCAGGAGCCCTCCGGCGGAGAAAAGACCACGAGCACCTTCAAGTCCTCGGAGATGTGGTGGAAGCGGTGCGGCACCCCCGCCGGCACATAGACCACGCTGCCCCGGGCCACCATCGTCGTCTCCTCCCCGACCGTGATCGAACCCCGCCCGCTGACCACCACGTACACCTCGTCCTCCCGATGCGGCTGCTGCGGATCGCTCTGCCCCGCATCCAGTGCGTACAGCCCGACCGACATGTTCCGCTCCCGCAGGAACTGCAGGTACGCACCCTCGTTCGCGGCGCGCTCCGCATCCAGATCGTCCAGCCGGAAAACCTTCATCGCTGTGCTGCCCCTCGTATCCATCCGGGTTCCGGCTTTCTGCCGATGTCGTACACGGATCTTCTCTGCCACGATCAGACACATGACGAATTTCGTAGTCAAGACGCTCGCCAATGCGGCCGCCCTCGCCGCCGCCATCTGGCTGGTTCCGGGAATCACCCTCGACGACGGCAGCAGCCTCGGCGACCGGGCCCTGTCCCTCGTCCTGGTCGCCCTGATCTTCGGCCTGGTCAACCTGATCGTGAAGCCGATCGTCAAACTGCTGTCGCTCCCCCTGTTCATCCTGACCCTGGGCCTGTTCACCCTCGTCGTGAACGCCCTCATGCTGATGCTGACCTCGTGGCTGGCCGAGAAGTGGGGCCTCACCTTCCACGTGGACGGCTTCTGGATCGCCGTACTGGGCGCCCTCATCATCAGCATCGTCTCCTGGGCCCTGAACCTGGTCCTCCCCGACAAGGACTGAACGGGCAGGCCGTGTACCGCATCTGCTTCGTCTGCACCGGCAACATCTGCCGCTCCCCCATGGCCGAGGCCGTCTTCCGCGCGCAGGTCGCCGAAGCCGGCCTCGCCCACCTCGTCGCGGTGGACAGCGCCGGCACCGGCGGCTGGCACGAGGGCGACCCCGCCGACCCGCGGACCGTGTCCGTCCTGGAGAAGGCCGGCTACCCCCAGCGCCACCGGGCCCGGCAGTTCCGGAGCTCCTGGTTCGCCGGCCTCGACCTCGTCATAGCCCTCGACTCCGGCCACCTCCGAGCCCTGCGCAGCCTCGCACCCACCCCGCAGGACGCCGCCAAGGTCCGGCTCCTGCGCTCGTACGACCCCGCAGCCGACGGCCAGGACGTCCCCGACCCCTACTACGGCGGACTCGACGGCTTCGAGGAATGCCTGGACATGGTGGAGGCGGCCGGCACCGGACTGCTGGCCGCCCTCCGCACCGCACTGGGGGAGGACCCGGACGCCCATGAATGACCCCAATGACCCCACGCCCGCCACGCCGCAGACCCGGCCCCACGGCGACGGCACCCGCGCGGTACGCGCCGGACTGCCCGAGCCCGCCAAGAACGAACCCACCCTGCCCGGCCCGGTGTTCGCCGCCCACTACCACCTCCCCGGCGAGGTCGAGGGCCCCTACACCTACGGCCGCGACACCAACCCCACCTGGACCCTCCTGGAACGGGCCATCGGGGAGCTCGAAGCCCCCGGCCTCCCCGGCGCCGCCACCGTGGTCTTCGCCTCCGGCATGGCCGCCGTCTCCGCCGTCCTCCTCTCCCACGCCGCCGCCGGCGACACCGTCGTCCTCCCCGACGACGGCTACCAGGCCCTCCCCCTCGTCCGGGCACAGCTGGAGGAGTACGGAGTCCGCGTACGCACCGCACCCACCGGCGGCGACGCCCAGCTCGCCCTGCTCGACGGGGCCCGCATGCTGTGGCTCGAAAGCCCGTCCAATCCCGGGCTCGACGTGTGCGACATCCGCCGTCTCGCCGAGGCCGCGCACCGCGGCGGGACCCTCGTCGCCGTGGACAACACCCTCGCCACCCCCCTCGGCCAGCGCCCCCTGGAACTCGGCGCCGACTTCGCCGTGGCCAGCGGCACCAAGGGCCTCACCGGCCACGGCGACCTGCTGCTCGGCTACGTGGTCTGCCGCACCCCCGAGCTCGCCGCCCGCGTCCGACTCTGGCGCAAGATCGTCGGAGCGATTCCCGGTCCCATGGAAGCCTGGCTCGCCCACCGCTCCCTGGCCACCCTCCAGCTGCGGGGGCAGCGCCAGTGCGCCAACGCCCTCGCCGTGGCCGAAGCCCTGACCGGCCGGCCCGAGGTGACCGGCCTGCGCTACCCCGGACTGCCCGGCGACCCCTCCCACGCCGTCGCGTCCCGCCAGATGCGCACCCACGGCAGCGTGGTCTCCTTCACCCTGCCCGACCGCGCACACGCCGAACGCTTCCTCACCGCCCTGGAACTCGTCGAGGACGCCACCAGCTTCGGCGGCGTGCGCTCCACCGCCGAACGCCGCGGCCGCTGGGGCGGGGACGCCGTACCGGAAGGGTTCATCCGCTTCTCCGCGGGCGCCGAGGACACCGAGGACCTGACCGAGGACGTCCTGAGGGCCCTCGACCGGGCAGCAAAGCCGCCCGCGTAGGCACCCCCGCCGGGCGACGTACCCCGGCTACGCAGGAAGGACGGTCCGAACCTCCCCCCTCATGGCTCGGACCGTCCCGGGTTCCGCGCGCGAAGAACCACGCGGTCAAGGCTAGTTGACTCTGCGTCAGAGTCCAATCACGCTAACGACAGAGACCTATCGACATATTTATAGTGGGAGCCGGGACGAGACCTGCCGAAAGGGGCAGTCATGGATCTGGCCCTGCTGCGCACCTTCGTCGCCGTCCACCGGGCCGGCTCCTTCACCAGAGCCGCCGCCCTGCTCGGCCTCTCCCAGCCCGCCGTGACCTCGCAGATCCGCCTTCTCGAACGCCGCCTCGGCCGACCCCTGTTCGTACGCCGCGCCCGCGGAGTGACCCCCACCGCCGTCGGGGACGAGCTCGCCCACAAGGCCGCCCCGCACCTCGACGCGCTCTTGGAGATCACCGAAACGGAACGCGACCCGGGCGCCGGACTGCGCACCCTCCACCTCGCCGGACCCCCCGAATTCCTCTCCCTCCGGGTCCTGCCCGCCCTCACCCCCCTGACCGCCCAGGGACAGATGCTGCGCACCGCGATGCCCGCCGGCGCGGAAGAAGCCCTGGACGGGCTCGCAGCCGGACACCACGACCTCGTCGTCACCACCGCCCGGCCACGCGGCGAACTCTTCACCTCCGCCGTGCTCTGCGACGAGGAGCACGTCCTGGTCGCCGCGCCGTACTGGGCCGCCCTGGTGGACCCGGCGGCACTCCGCGACCGCGGACCGGCCGCCCTGAACGGCATCCCCGTGGTCGAGGTCCACGAATCGCTGCCCCTGGTCTCCCGGTACTGGACCGAGGTCTTCGACACCCCGTCCGCCGTCACCGCCTCGGCCGTCGTCCCCGACCTGCGGGGTGTGCTCGAATGCGCGGCCGCAGGCGGCGGCCTCGCCGTACTTCCCCGCTACCTGTGCGAAGGGGCACTGCGCACGGGCCGCGTCGTGGCCCTGCTGGAGCCGCCGGTGGCGCCGCTGCGTTCCTACTTCCTGGCCGTACGCGCCGGCACACTCGGCCATCCGCACCTGGCCCGGGCCCACGAACTGCTGCTCAAGGCGGCCGCCGACTGGTGAGCGGCCCCCACCCGGCCCCCCGGAGGAGTTTCAGAAGGGGAGCACCGGGCCACTCTTCTCCCATGACCGAACGTCCCGTGGTCAAACGCACCGCCCGCGCCATCCTGCTCGACGGTGAAGACCTCATCCTCATCAAACGGACCAAGCCCGGCGTCGATCCCTACTGGCTGACTCCCGGCGGGGGAGTGGAGCCCGGGGACGCCACCGTCGTCGACGCCCTGCACCGCGAGGTGCACGAGGAACTCGGCGCGAAGATCACCGATGTCGTGCCCTGCTTCGTCGACACCGTCGAACACATCGCCGCCGGCGGCGTGACCGGCGTCAAGGTGCAGCACTTCTTCGTGTGCCGGCTCGAATCCATGGACCCCGCCCTGCGGCACGGCCCCGAAGTGGACCACCCCGAAGGGGAGTACGAGATCGTCCGGATCCCCTTCAGCCGGGTCGGCATCGCAGCCGTGCACCTCGTCCCGCTCTCCCTGCGGCACTACCTCGACGGCAACATCGAGGGCGTCCGCGCCATGCACGCCTCCGACCTGGGCTGAGCCCGGTCCCGGGCCCGCCACGGGCCCGGGACCGGCCGCTCAGCTCGCCAGGCCCACCAGCTCCTCCACCGCATCGTGCCGGATCCGCTCCCCCGGGATCCCGATCCGCTTCAGCGCGTCCACCCCGCTGCGGATCAGCCCCGGCGGGCCGGAGATGTACGCGTCGTACGAGTTCCACGGCCCGTGCTCCCCCACCGCCTGCGGCAGCTGACCGGTGAGCCCCTGGGAGACCACCGGCCGCACCGAAAGCCACGAGTGCGACCTCTGCAGACCCAGCAGGGTGTCGATGTCGTACAGGTCCACATCGGTGCGCGCCCCGTAGAACACCTCCACGGGACGCCGCTCGCCGTGCTCGGCCACGTCCTCGATCAGGGCCTTGATGGGCGCGATGCCCGTACCGCCGCCCAGGCACAGCATCCCGTTCTCGGTGCTGTGGTCGACCACCATCGAACCGGCGGGCGGCCCGAGCTTGATCACGTCACCGGGCCGGGCGTGCCGCACCAGGGCGTTCGACACCCAGCCTGCCGGCACGGCCTTCACGTGGAAGGACAGCAGCCCGTCCGCGCGCGGCGCCGAGGCGAACGAGTAGTGCCGCCAGACCCGCGGCCACCACGGTGTCTCCAGGCTCGCGTACTGCCCGGCCAGGAACGGATACGGCTGATCCGGCCGGACGGTGATCACCGCGATGTCCGAGGTGCGCAGGTCGTGGGAGACCACCTCGGCCTGCCACCAGGCGGGCGACTTCCCCTCCTGCTCCGCAGCCGCATCGATCATGATCTGCGAGATGGCGGTGTACGCCCGCACCCAGGCGGCTTCGGCCTCGGGACCCCAGGTCTTGGTGGCATACCGGGACAGCGCCCCGATGAGGGCCTCGCCGACGGCCGGGTAGTGCTCGGGACGGGTGCCGTACTTGCGGTGCCCCCCGCCGAGACGGCGCAGGTACGGGGCGAGGACCTGCGGGTTGTCGATGTGCTCGGCGGCGGTCAGCAGCGCCTTCAGCAGCCGGTCCCGCTGCACGTCCATCGCCGCCGGGAACATCTCCCGGAGGTCCGGATGCCCCGTGAACACGAGCGCGTAGAAATACGAGGTCACCTTGTCGGCGATCGGCGCGATCTCGGTCAGGGTCCGCCGCACCAGCAGGGCATCGGGGGAGGGCTCGGACACGCTCGCCGAGGCGGCCGGAGCTCCGGCCGGGGTCCCGGCGGGGTCCGAGGGCTGCTCCTTCACAGAGTCCGGGGCGGACGGGAGCCCGGTCGGCCCGGCCTGCTGGGGCAGGGAGGCCGCCGGCGGCGGGGCGGTGCCTGCGGTCTTGCTCGCGGGGGTGGACCTGCCCGCCGCGGGACCCACCGGACGTATCTGGGCCAGGCGTCTGGCCGGCTTGGTGGGCGGAGCGTCCATACGGTGCCTCGCTTCGAGCATCTCGGTCGGTAGGCGCCCGCCACGGCCTCATATCCGTGGTTCCGGGTTTTCGCAGCATGGCACTCAGTGGCGAGACCATGGGCGAATAGCGGAAATCCAGCGTTTCCCGGCCGTGATTCCCCTAAGATCTACCGCTGCTTTCCGGGAAGCCCCGATCCGTGCGCGCCAGTGCGTACGCCTCCCGGAGGTCCCTCCCCTCGTACACGTGGGTCGCAGCGGCAGCCAGGGCCGGCCTGGCGTTGACCGCCACGGAGACGGGCACCGCCTCGAAGAGCACGGCGTCGGTCATCGAATCCCCGTAGGCCACGCAATCCCGGAGGGACACCCCGAAGCGCCTGCAGAGCCGCTCCGCCACCTCGGCCTTGCGCGCCGGGGTGAGGATGCCCGACAGGTCGACGGGCTGCGTGAAGGGGACGGGCGGGAAGACGGAACCGTGCGCCGCATGGACGCCCCAGTCCAGTAGCCGCTCCACAAAGAAGGACGGGGACAGCGAGATCACGGCGCAGTACTCCCCGCGCTCCCGGATCTCCTGCCAGACCTCCCGGATCCCGGCGAGCCACGGAGCTCCGTCGAACGCCGCCCGGACATGCTCCTCGGTCAGACCGGCCCACATCTCCCGCAACCGCCGGGCGAACTCGGGGGGACCCACCGTACGGGCACTGAACTGCCGCTCCAGCTCGGCGATCTCCGCCTCCAGCCCCAACTGCCGGGAGATCTCCACCGGTGCGGCCGACCCGTACATGAGCGTGCCGTCCAGGTCGAAGAGGTGCAGTGCCGTCATGACAGACGAGGCTAATGCGTGTTTCACGTGAAACAACCTCCCGGTGTTTCACGTGAAACATCAGGAGGTTTCACGTGAAACACGAGGCCAGGATGGCGAAATCTGGTGGACGCCCCCACGCCGTTCATCCAGGCTGGGCCCGTGCCCTCACCTCACCTCACCGCTCTCTCCATCCGCCCGCTGACCCTGCAGGACCTCTCCCACTGCGCCGACCTCTCCGAGGACCGCGGCTGGCCGCGGGAAGACCACAAGTGGGGACTGCTCCTCAGCGCGGGAACCGGATACGGCATCGACGCTCCCGACGGACAGGGCCTGGCCGCCGCGTGCGTGGTGACCTCGTACGGGGACTCCCCGGCCGGCCCCGCCCTCACGGCCATCGGCATGGTGCTCGTCGCCCAACGGTACGCCCGACAGGGACTCGGCCGACGGCTCATGACCCACGTGTGCGAGGCACTGGCACCCGTACCGGTCACCCTCCACGCCACCCCCAACGGGCAGCCGCTCTACGAAGAACTCGGCTTCAAGGTCATCGGGCAGGCCGAGATGCTCTGCGGGCAGTTCGCCCCCCGCCCCGAAGACGAGGAAGCACACACCGGGACCGCAGCCGGCGTACGGCCCGCCGTCGCAGGAGACCTGCCCGCCATCCTCCGGCTCGACCGCGAGGTGTTCGGCGAGGACCGCACCCACCTGCTCACCCGCCTGCCCTCCTTCGCAGACCTGATCCTGGTCGCCGAAGACCCCCGGGGAACCCTCATCGGCTACACCGCCGCCTGGCCCAACATGAAGACGCACGTCGTGGGCCCCCTCATCGCCCAGGACACCGCCACGGCCCAGGCCCTGGTCACCGCCCTCGCCACCCGCACGGACCGGCCCCTGCGCACCGACATCGACGTCCGGCACGAGGAACTGATCGACTGGTTCAAAGACCGCGGCCTGGAGTCCGTCGCCTTCAACGCAGTGATGGCACACGGCATCCCCCGCCTGCCGGGCGACCGGACCCGCCGCTTCGCCCCCCTCACCGTCGCCGCAGGCTGAGCATCCGAGGCCCCGCCACGGGCGGGCCGGCCCGCACCCGGGCCGACCCGCCCGGCCGCCCGCCCGGCCGGATCAGCGATCCGCGCCCTACGATCCGGACATGAGCCGTCCCATCGGGATCAGCACCGCCGACCGCCGCAACCGCATCGGCATCCGCCACCGCCTGGCCCCCTCGGCCCGCGCCGCCACCGTCGCCGAAGCAGCGGACTCCGTGGTCGCCCTCCATGCCACCGACGCCGCCACCGTCTTCCTCTCCGCCCGGGCCCGCACCGGCGCCGACCCCACGGCAATCGAAGAGGAGTTCTACGAACAGCACACCGTGGTCCGGCTCCTCAGCATGCGCAACACCCTGTTCGCCGTCTCCACCGCACTCGCCCCGTACGTGGACTCCTCCACCGCCCGCGCGATCGCCGCCAAAGAACGCCGCGCCCTCCTCAAGCACCTCGCCGACGACGGCCAGGGCCTCGACGCACAGTGGCTGGCCCGCGCCGAGGAAGCCGTCCTCACCACCCTCGACGAGCACGGCCCCGCCACCGGCAGCCGGCTCTCCGCCGCCATCCCCCTGCTCCGCACGAAGATCACCATCGGCCGCGGGACGAGGAACGAGACCCGGACCGGCGTCGCCACCCGGGTGATCCGGCTGCTCGCCGCCGACGGCCGGATCCGCCGCGACCGGCCGCGCGGGACCTGGACCTCCAGCCAGTTCCACTGGACCCACACCGATCCCTGGCCCGCTCTCCCGGCCGAAGACGCGCGCGCCGAGCTCGCCAGGCGCTGGCTCTTCGCATACGGACCGGCCACCGAAGCCGACCTCAAGTGGTGGACCGGCTGGACCCTCACCGACGTCCGCAAGGCCCTGGCCGCCGCAGGACCCGAACAGGTCCGCCTCGACGACGGCAGCACCGCCCTGGTGGCCCCCGGGGACACCGCCCCCGTCGCCGCCCCCGAGCCGTGGGCAGCCCTGCTGCCCGGCCTCGACCCGAGCGCCATGGGCTGGGCCGACCGCGGATTCCACCTCGACCCCGCGCACCGGTCCGCCCTGTTCGACCGGGCCGGCAACATCGGCCCCACCGTGTGGTGGAACGGCGAGATCATCGGCGGGTGGGCGCAGCGGCCCGACGGGGAACTCGTCTGGCGGCTCCTCGCCGACCGCGGCCGGGCGGCGGCCGCAGCCGTGGCCGCCGAGGCCGAAGCCCTCACCGCCTGGCTGGGCCCGGCCCGGGTCACCCCCCGCTTCCGCACCCCGCTGGAGCGCGAACTCGTCGCCTGACACCCCGCCCCCGCACCGCAGCCGCAGGGACGGGAACCCTGCGGCCCCGCCCCCCTCGGCTCACACGTCCAGACCCCGCCAGCCCTGCGGGTCCACGCCGCCCGGCACCGGAGCCTGCGGATCGTACGGCTCCCGCGTGAAGAAGAACGAGCCGAGGTCCAGATGGCTCACCGAACCGTCGGGACGCCGCACCACGCGCAGCGTCTCACCCGCGTAGTAGCCGTTCAGCCCCGTCCAGGTGCCGTCCGCCTCCGCCCGGAAGCGAGCCCCGCGGCCGGTGGCCCCCACCGGGCTCAGATCCAACTCCCCGCCGGGCAGCAGCCTCAGAAGGTTCGCCGAAGTCCCCCAGTACCAGGGACCGGTCAGTGCGATCACCTCCGGATCGGCCTCGGCCTCCGGCAGCGGCCGCCAGGGCTCCGGCAGCCGGGGCTCCGCCTCCGCCAGGATCCGCACCAGGTCCACGGCGACCGTGGACGCGGGCAGCGCCGTGGTGCAGTTGGCCAGCACCACCGCGGCCGCATCGTCCGCCTCGCTGAACCACAGGCCCGCCACGAAACCGGGCAGCGAACCCCCGTGCCCCGCCATGGCCCGCCCGCCCGCGTCCAGCAGCTGGAGCCCCAGCCCGTAGCCGGCCCCGGGGACCCCCGCCTCCGGCGCCACCGCAGGCGTACGCATCTCCCGCACGCTCTCCGCACCCAGCACCCGCTCGTCCCCACGGGCGAGGAACAGCGCGAACCGCGCCAGGTCCCGGGCCGTCGACCACAGCTGGCCCGCCGGCGCCATCAGCCCCAGGTCCTCCAGCGGCTCCGGCATCAGCACGTCCGCCCACGGGTGCACCGCCCAGCCCCCTGCATGCGGGGCCTGCGGCTGCACGCTCGTACGGTCCAGCCCCAGCGGGTCCAGCACCTCCGCCTGCAGCACCTCCGCCCACGGACGCCCCCGCACGGCCTCCACCAGGGAGCCCAGCAGCGTGTACCCCGGGTTGGAGTAGTGGAACCGGCGGCCGGGCTCGTGCCGGAACGGCTCCTCGCCCAGCACCTCCGCAAAACCCGGCCGCAGGGTGCTCGACGACCGCTCCCACCACTCCCCGGGGGTCTCCGCCGCCAGTCCGGCGCTGTGGCACAGCAGCTGGGCGACGGTCACCTCACCCGCCCCCGTCCCGGGCAGGTGCTTCTCCAGCGGATCGGACAGGCTCAGCAGCCCCTCGTCGCGCAGCCGCAGCACCAGAACTGCCGTGAACGTCTTCGTGATCGAGCCCACCCGGTACTGCACATCGCCGTCCGGGCCGTGCCCCTCAACCGAGGTGCGCGCGCCCTCCCACACGATCCGCCCGTCCCGCGCGACGGCCGCGACCACGGACGGGGCCCGCCCCTCGGACTGGGCGACGGCAAGGCGGTGCAGCAGACCCCGGCGGGTCCCGGGAAGAAGCTCTTCAGGTACGGAAGTCATGCCCGCAGCTTCGCACTTCCCGATGCCCGGATCATCCGGATTCCGGACCGCGCCCCGCGGGGCCGGATCAGGTGTTGGCCATGTCCACGAAGCGGGAGTAGTGGCCCTGGAAGGCGACCGTGATGGTCGCCGTCGGGCCGTTGCGGTGCTTCGCGACGATCAGGTCGGCCTCACCGGCGCGCGGTGACTCCTTCTCGTACGCGTCCTCGCGGTGCAGCAGGATCACCATGTCGGCGTCCTGCTCGATGGAGCCGGACTCACGCAGGTCGGAGACCATCGGCTTCTTGTCCGTGCGCTGCTCGGGGCCACGGTTCAGCTGGGACAGCGCGATCACCGGCACCTCGAGCTCCTTGGCGAGGAGCTTGAGGTTACGGGACATGTCCGAGACTTCCTGCTGTCGGCTCTCGGGCCGCCGGGCGCCGCCGGACTGCATCAGCTGGAGGTAGTCGATCACCACGAGCTGGAGGTCGTTGCGCTGCTTGAGCCGGCGGCACTTGGCGCGGATCTCCATCATCGACAGGTTCGGGGAGTCGTCGATGTAGAGCGGGGCCGCGGAGACGTCCGGCATGCGGCGCGCGAGCCGGGTCCAGTCCTCGTCCGTCATCGTGCCGGAGCGCATGTGGTGCAGGGCCACCCGGGCCTCGGCCGACAGCAGGCGCATCGCGATCTCGTTGCGCCCCATTTCGAGGGAGAAGATCACGCTGGGCAGGTTGCTCTTGATGGAGCAGGCCCGGGCGAAGTCGAGGGCCAGGGTGGACTTGCCCATCGCGGGACGGGCCGCGATGACGATCATCTGGCCGGGGTGCAGGCCGTTGGTGAGCGAATCGAGGTCGGTGAACCCGGTGGGGACCCCTGACATCTGGCCGCTGCGCGAGCCGATGGCCTCGATCTCGTCGAGCGCGCCTTCCATGATGTCGCCGAGCGGCAGGTAGTCCTCGGAGGTCCGCTGCTCGGTGACGGCGTAGATCTCCGCCTGGGCGCTGTTGACGATCTCGTCGACGTCTCCGTCGGCGGCATAGCCCATCTGCGTGATCTTCGTACCGGCGGCGACGAGTCGGCGCAGGACGGCCCGTTCGTGGACGATCTCCGCGTAGTACTCGGCGTTCGCGGCGGTGGGCACGGACTGCACGAGGGTGTGTAGGTATGCGGCGCCGCCGACCTTGCTGATCTCGCCGCGCCGGGTCAGCTCGGCGCCGACGGTGATGGGGTCGGCGGGCTCGCCCTTGGCGTACAGGTCGAGGATGGCCTGGTAGATGGTCTCGTGGGAGGGCCGGTAGAAGTCGTGTCCCTTGAGGACCTCGACGACGTCTGCGATGGCGTCCTTGGAGAGGAGCATGCCGCCGAGGACGGACTGCTCTGCGTCGAGGTCCTGGGGGGGTACGCGTTCGAAGGCGCCGCCGCCTTCCCACGAGCCGTTGCCGTCGCGCTGGTCCTCGCCGCGCCGGCTTCCGCCTTCGCCGCGGCGGGAGCGGGTGACGGGCAGACGGTCACCGGGACCGGCGTCGGCCCAGGGGTCGTCCATGGGCTCGGCGATGCTCACCGGCCACCTCCTCCCGTCCGCCACGCGGACCTCGCCGTGGCACTCTTTCTACGACACGGCTCTGACAATTGGGGCGCCCGAATCCACACTCGGCGCGTCGGGGCGCCGGTCCACGGTAGGGCTGCGGGCACCGTCAGCCAATCTTGTTATCCACAGGCCGTGTGGACGAAGCCCGGAAGTCTGTGGGTAACTCACTCCTTCCTGTGTACGGACCGGGGGACGGCACTGTGGACAAAATCTCACGCCACCCCCCTCCACGTGCCTGACCTGCACTTTCTCCATCCACGACCTGTGGGGAAGAAAAACTTGCACGGATCCCTCAAGATCCTCGCGAACGGCGCCCGAACGAGCTGTCAACCGAAGCTAAAGTAATAGATGTAATGTGATTGCGCCCATTACCTGTGGAAGATGAGACTGCCCCCATGACACAGGCCCCCGCCAGACCGCAGACCGCCCTCCGGAAGCACGACCGCGAGATCTTCGCGCTCGCCGTGCCCGCGTTCGGCGCGCTCGTCGCCGAGCCCCTCTTCGTCATGGCCGACAGCGCCGTCGTCGGCCACCTCGGGACGGCCCAGCTGGCCGGCCTCGGCATCGCCGCGGCCCTCCTCACCACCGCCGTGAGCGTCTTCGTCTTCCTGGCCTATGCGACCACCGCCGCCGTCTCCCGCCGGGTCGGCGCGGGGGACCTCCAGGCCGCGATCCGGCAGGGCATGGACGGCATCTGGCTCGCCCTGCTGCTCGGCGCCGCCGTGGTGGCCGCCATTCTGCCCACCGCGCCCGCCCTGGTCTCCCTGTTCGGCGCCTCCGGCACCGCCGCCCCCTACGCCGTCGAGTACCTCCGGATCGCCGCCCTCGGCATCCCGGCCATGCTCGTGGTCCTGGCCGCCACCGGCGTGCTCCGCGGCCTCCAGGACACCCGTACACCGCTCTACGTGGCACTCGGTGGCTTCACCGCCAACGCGGCCCTCAACATCGGACTCGTCTACGGCGCCGGACTGGGCATCGCCGGATCCGCCTGGGGCACGGTCATCGCCCAGTGCGCCATGGCCGGCGTCTACCTGGCCGTGGTCGTCCGCGGAGCCCGCCGCCACGGGGCCTCCCTGCGTCCGGACGCGGCCGGCATCCGGGCCTGCGCCCAGGCGGGCGCCCCGCTGCTGGTCCGCACCCTGTCCCTGCGGGCCGTCCTCATGATCGCCACCGCGGTGGCGGCCCGGCTCGGCGACGCGGACATCGCGGCCCACCAGATCCTGCTGTCCCTGTGGAGCCTGCTCGCGTTCGCCCTGGACGCGATCGCCATCGCCGGGCAGGCCATCATCGGCCGCTACCTGGGAGCCGGGGACACCGAAGGCGCCCGGGCGGTCTGCCGGCGCATGGTCCAGTGGGGAATCGTCTCGGGCGCGGTGCTGGGCATCCTGGTCGTCCTGACCCGCCCGCTGTTCATCCCGCTCTTCACGGGCGATCCGGTGGTACGGGACGCGCTCCTGCCCGCCCTGCTCGTGGTGGCGGTCTCCCAGCCCGTCTGCGGCATCGTCTTCGTCCTCGACGGGGTGCTGATGGGGGCGGGTGACGGCCCCTACCTGGCCCGGGCCATGCTCGTGACCCTGGCCGTGTTCGCCCCGGCCGCCCTGCTCGTCCCTGTGGTCGGGGGCGGGCTCACCACCCTGTGGTGGGCCATGACCCTGATGATGCTGGTCCGCATGGCCACCCTCCAGCTCCGGGCCCGCTCGGGCCGCTGGCTGGTCACCGGCGCCAGCCGCTGACCGACGTTTCACGTGAAACACCACCCCGCGGGGCCGGGCACGGACGTTTCACGTGAAACACATCCTCGGCCGACGCTTCAGGCGAAGCACGGGCGACGTTTCACGTGAAACACGACCCCCGGACATGCGAAAGGGCCGCACCCCCTCGGGGGTGCGGCCCTTCCCGTACAGCCTTAGGCAGCGACGACCTCGACGCCCAGCTGCGCCACGACCTCAGCGTGCAGACGCACGGAGACCTGGTGCGAACCGAGGGTCTTGATCGGGGAGCCCAGCTCCACGCGACGCTTGTCGACCTTCGGGCCACCGGAGGACTCGATCGCCGTGGCGATGTCGGCCGGGGTCACGGAGCCGAAGAGGCGGCCGGCGTCACCCGAGCGGGTGGCCAGGCGGACCTTCAGGCCCTCGAGCTTGGCCTTGACCTCGTTGGCCTGCTCGATGGTCGCGATCTCGTGGATCTTGCGGGCGCGGCGGATCTGCGCCACGTCCTTCTCGCCACCCTTGGTCCAGCGGATCGCGAAACCACGCGGGACCAGGTAGTTGCGAGCGTAGCCGTCCTTGACGTCAACGACGTCGCCGGCGGTGCCGAGGCCAGAGACCTCGTGGGTCAGGATGATCTTCATTGTTCGGTCACCCTTCCCTTATCGCGCGGTGGACGTGTAGGGCAGCAGCGCCATCTCACGGCTGTTCTTGACGGCCGTGGCGACGTCACGCTGGTGCTGCGTGCAGTTGCCGGTCACGCGACGGGCACGGATCTTGCCGCGGTCGGAAATGAACTTCCGCAGCATGTTCGTGTCCTTGTAGTCCACGTACGCGGTCTTGTCCTTGCAGAACGCGCAGACCTTCTTCTTAGGCTTGCGCACAGGCGGCTTCGCCATGGTGTTTCTCCTGTGTGATCAAGAAGTGGGGAACGGGCTGCCCTAGAAGGGCGGCTCGTCCGAGTAGCCGCCGCCGGAGCCGCCGGAGTTTCCACCCCAGCCGCCCCCGCCGCCCTGCTGGCCACCGGCCGGCGCGCTGGAGGCCCAGGGGTCGTCGGAGGGAGCTCCGCCGCCCTGCTGGCCACCGCCGCTGGGGGCTCCGCCCCAGCCGCCGCCACCGCCCTGCTGGCCGCCACCGCCGCCGTAGCCACCCTGACCACCGCGGCCGGCGGTCTTGGTGACCTTGGCCGTGGCGTTGCGCAGGCTGGGGCCGACTTCCTCGACGTCCAGCTCGAAGACCGTGCGCTTGACTCCGTCGCGGTCCTCGTACGAGCGCTGGCGGAGCCGGCCCTGTACGACGACGCGCATACCGCGCTGAAGCGACTCGGCGACGTTCTCAGCCGCCTGGCGCCACACCGAGCAGGTCAGGAACAGGCTCTCGCCGTCCTTCCACTCATTGGTCTGGCGGTCGAACGTGCGCGGGGTGGACGCGACGCGGAACTTCGCGACGGCCGCCCCGGACGGGGTGAAGCGCAGCTCGGGGTCGTCGACGAGATTGCCGACGACCGTGATGACGGTCTCGCCTGCCATGGATGAACCTCTCGGCGGGGATTGCTGCTGGCTGCTGGTGCTTGGCTACTCGAACCCGATGACTTCTGAGCCGGAAGCTCAGTGGGTCTCGGGACGGAGGACCTTGGTCCGGAGGACCGACTCGTTCAGGTTCATCTGGCGGTCGAGCTCCTTGACGACCGCAGGCTCGGCCTGCAGGTCGATGACCGAGTAGATGCCCTCGGGCTTCTTCTTGATCTCGTAAGCGAGACGACGACGGCCCCAGGTGTCGACCTTCTCGACCTTTCCGTTGCCCTCACGGACGACGGAGAGGAAGTTCTCGATCAGCGGGGAGACAGCGCGCTCCTCGAGATCGGGGTCGAGGATGACCATCACCTCGTAGTGACGCATGTGGAACCCACCTCCTTTGGACTCAGCGGCCACGGTCGTTCCGTGGCAGGAGGGTCGTGATGCGTGCTGCACGGCAGCCTGAGAGCAGACACCGCGCAGACCGTACAGAGTACCTGCTCACCTCCTTCCGGTTGAAATCCGGCACCGGAGGGCCACAATCTGTATGCATCGGGTGTGCGCGGTGCTAGGGCCGCCGGAGCGGCCGGCGCAGCACTGCGGCACGTCTCTCCTTCGCCGGGAGGTGCCCCTCATGGCACAGGCAATGCGTCCGCAGCAGTCCATCTCTCTGCTCTCGACCGACCACAAGCCCCATCCGCTCCAGGACACGCTCCTCGCGGTGACCCTGGTGCTGGGCGCCGTGGCCTTCGTCACGGCGTTCTTCCACAACCTGCACCTGCTCAGCTCGTGGACCGGTCTGATCGGCATCCTCACGGGGGCCTACGGCCAGTTCATCTCGGAGACGACACGCGAGCGCTTCGCACTGATCATCGGGCTCGGAGCCTCGGCCATCGGCTTCTTCCTCGGCATGGCCCACGGCGGGCTCTTCGGCGGCGTTCTGGGCTGACCGGGCTCCCTCCGCGAGGGGCGGTGCGACGGGCTGCGGAGTTTCCGCAGCCCGTCCCCCAGATGGGTGCCGCCCTTGTCGCAGTAGGCTTCGCGCCATACCCAGCGAAGCCGCCGGAGGAGACACCCCGCATGAGCCTGTCCCTGAGGACCATCAGCCGAGAGCAGCATCTGGCCTACATCCAGAGCCTGTCCTCGGCGAGTCACTGTCAGGTCCCGGCATGGGCCGACGTGAAGAACGAGTGGCGTTCCGAGAACCTCGGGTGGTTCGACAAGTCCGGCGAACTCGTCGGTGTCGCGCTGGTGTTGTACCGCCAGCTGCCCAAGGTGAAGCGCTACCTCGCGTACCTCCCCGAGGGCCCGGTCATCAACTGGTACGCCCCCAATCTCGACGAGTGGCTCCAGCCGATGCTGGCCCACCTGAAGAACCAGGGCGCGTTCACCGTGAAGATGGGCCCGCCGGTGGTCATCCGCCGCTGGAACTCCGCCGCCATCAAGGCGGGCATCCAGGATCCCGAGGTCAAGCGCCTGCGTGACGTGGAGGCCACCCACATCGAGCCGCGGGCCTTCGAGGTGTCGGACAAGCTCCGCCGCATGGGCTGGCAGCAGGGCGAGGACGGCGGCGCCGGCTTCGGCGACGTCCAGCCGCGCTACGTCTTCCAGGTCCCGCTGGCCAACCGCTCCCTGGACGACGTCCTCAAGGGCTTCAACCAGCTGTGGCGCCGCAACATCAAGAAGGCCGAGAAGGCCGGTGTCGAGGTGGTCCAGGGCGGTTACGAGGACCTGCCCACCTGGCAGCACCTGTACGAGATCACCGCAGAGCGCGACAAGTTCCGCCCGCGCCCGCTCAGCTACTTCCAGCGCCAGTGGACGGCCCTCAACTCCGAGGACCCCAACCGCATGCGCCTGTACATCGCCAAGCACGAGGGCGAGCCGCTCGCCGCCGCCACGATGCTGACGGTCGGCCAGCACGTCTGGTACTCGTACGGCGCCTCGGCCAACCACAAGCGCGAGGTCCGCCCCTCGAACGCGATGCAGTGGCGCATGCTGCGCGACGCGTACGCGCTGGGCGCCGGGGTCTACGACCTGCGCGGCATCAGTGACACCCTGGACGAGAACGACCACCTGTTCGGTCTGATCCAGTTCAAGGTCGGCACCGGCGGCGAGGCGGTCGAGTACGTCGGAGAGTGGGACTTCCCGCTCAACAAGCTCCTCCACAAGGCGCTCGACATCTACATGTCCCGCCGCTGACGGCGGGCGCACCCCCTCCACCCCCTTCTCGAGAAAGGCTCCGTCCGCGTCATGGCGCTCACGCTCTACGTCGACACCGCGCGCTGGCGTGCGCACCAGAAGCACGTCCTGGACCAGTTCCCGGGGATGATCCCGGTCTGCAAGGGCAACGGATACGGCTTCAGCCACGAGCGGCTCGCCGACGAGGCGACCCGGCTGGGCGCCGACGTGCTGGCCGTGGGTACGACGTACGAGGCGTCCCGGATCAAGGACATGTTCAGCGGCGACCTGCTGGTCCTCACCCCGTTCCGGCGGGGCGAGGAGCCGGTGCCGCTGCCGGACCGGGTGATCCGTTCCGTCTCGTCCGTCGACGGGGTCCGCGCCCTGGTCGGCGTCCGGGTCGTGATCGAGTGCATGAGCTCGATGAAGCGGCACGGCGTCTCCGAGCAGGACCTCGGCCTGCTCGCTTCGGCCATCGAGGACGTCCGGCTGGAGGGCTTCGCCCTGCACCTGCCGCTGGACCGCCCGGACGGCTCGGACGCCGTCGAGGAGGTCATCGGCTGGATGGACCGGCTGCGCGCGGCCCGGCTGCCGCTGCACACGATGTTCGTCAGCCACCTGCGGGCCGAGGAGCTGGTCCGGCTCCAGCAGCAGTTCCCGCAGACCCGCTTCCGGGCCCGGATCGGCACCCGGCTGTGGCTGGGCGACCACGATGCGACCGAGTACCGCGGTTCGGTGCTGGACGTGACCCGGGTCGCCAAGGGGGACCGCTTCGGCTACCGCCAGCAGAAGGCCGCCTCGGACGGCTGGCTGGTCGTCGTGGCCGGCGGCACCTCGCACGGCGTGGGCCTGGAGGCTCCGAAGGCCCTGCACGGTGTGATGCCTCGGGCCAAGGGTGTCGCCCGCGCCGGCCTGGCCACGGTCAACCGCAACCTGTCGCCGTACGTGTGGGCGGGCAAGCAGCGCTGGTTCGCCGAGCCCCCGCACATGCAGGTGTCGATCCTCTTCGTGCCCGCCGACGCGACGGAGCCGAAGGTCGGCGACGAGCTGGTGGCCCACCTGCGGCACACCACCACGCAGTTCGACCGGTTGGTCGACCGCTAGGACCGGCGGGGCCGGTTCAGGGCCGGCCCCAGTCCACCCGCTGTGCCTCCGGGGGCGCCGCATCGTGCGGCGCCCTCGCGGCGTCTCCGAGGACGAACACGTCGGGGGCGCCGTCGAGGACCCCGCCGGAGGGGTCGTCGCTGCCGTCCCGGCGGACCGGGTCCCGGTCGGGCCGCAGGATGTCGCGTACGACCATCGCGCACAGGTACAGCGTGGTCAGCAGGTGCGCGGCGACGGCCAGCTGGTAGCCCTCCAGGGGCAGCCCCTGGTGCTTGTCCCCGCTGGTCGTGTACGCCAGGTACAGCCAGATGCCGAGGAAGTACGCGGTCTCGCCGGCCTGCCAGATCAGGAAGTCGCGCCAGCGCGGCCGGGCGAGCGCGGCCAGCGGGACCAGCCACAGCACGTACTGCGGCGAGTAGACCTTGTTGGTCAGGATGAACGCGGCCACGACGAGGAAGGCCAGCTGGGCGAGGCGAGGCCGCCGGGGGGCGGTCAGCGCGAGCAGGGCGATGCCTGCGGCGAACAGCAGCATCAGCGCGACGGCGTACGTGTTGGCGTTGTCCAGGGGGTTACCGGTGCGCTGGGAGAGGATCAGCCAGAAGGAGCCGAAGTCCACCGGCCGCTCCTGGCTGAAGGTGTAGAACTTCTTCCAGCCCTGCGGAGCCATCAGCATCACCGGCACGTTGACCAGCAGCCAGGCGCCCACGGCCCCGCCCAGCGCGGTCCCGTACGCGCGCCAGGTGCCGGCCCGCCAGCACAGCACCAGCAGCGGCCCCAGGATCAGCACGGGGTAGAGCTTCGCGGCGGTGGCCAGGCCGAGCAGGATGCCGAAGGCGAGGGCGCGGCCCCGGGACCACATGAGCAGGGCGGCCGCGGTCAGGGCCACGGCCAGCAGGTCCCAGTTGATCGTCGCGGTCAGGGCGAAGGCGGGGGCCAGCGCGACGAGCAGCCCGTCCCAGGGGCGGCGGCGGTGGGTGCGGGCCACGCAGACGGCGATCACCGCGGCGCAGGCCATCAGCATGCCCACGTTGACCATCCAGTAGACCTGCTCCCGGTGCTGCATGGTGCCGCCGCCCGGGGTGAGCCAGGAGGCGAACTCCATGAAGAGCCCGGTCAGCACCGGGTACTCCAGGTACTCCATGTCCCCGGGGATGCGGTCCACGTACGGCGTGAGGCCGTCCGAGAACCCGCGGGCCACGTAGAGGTGCGGGATGTCCGAGTAGCAGGCGTGGGTGTACTGGGAGGCGGCTCCGCGGAACCAGGCCCAGTCGTAGCAGGGCGCCTTCTGGGCCATGCCCAGGGCGAACATGCCGAGGGCGACCAGGACGACCACGCGCACGGGGGTGAGCCAGTGGCCGCCGGTACGGGCGTACCTGCCGAGCGGGCCGCCGAGCAGCCCGCTGCCGGCCGCGGCGACCTCGTCCTGCTGGGTGGGCAGTACGGGGCGGTCCTCGTGCACCTTGGTCATGGGCTCATCCTGCCGTACGGACCCGGAACGCGGCGGAGGGCCGCCGCACCGGGGTGCGACGGCCCTCCGCCGTGGTGGTCCGGGATCAGCCGCCCTCGCCGGTCCCGCCGATCAGTCCGCTGTTGGTGCCGCCGTTGCGGCCCGGTTTCCCGGTGCTGGTCGGGGTCGGCGTCGGGGTGGCCCCGCCGATGGTGCCGCCGTCGGCTGCGCCTCCGCTGTCGGCGCCGGTGGTCGTGCCCGAGTCAGTGCCGCCGTCGGTGTTGCAGTCCCACTTCCAGGGCTTGCAGGTCGGCTTCCCGCCCCGGGTGGGGGTGGGCGTCGGGTCGGGGGACTCCGTGGTGGCGCTGGGCGTGGGCTCCACCGACTTGGTCGCCGTCGGCGTGGGCTTCGGGGTGGGCGCACCCAGGGCGTCGGCATCGACGCCGATGTCCTCGGCCTCGGGGAAGTCCTTCACGGGAAGGCCCTTGACGGCGTCCTTCATGTAGTTGACCCAGATCTCCGCCGGGATGTCACCACCGTGGATGGACGGGACGTCGCCCGTGCCGTTCATGGAGATGAGTCCCTTGTCCTTGGAGTTCGGGTCGGTGCGGAACAGCGTCACGGCGGTCGACAGCTGGGGGGTGTAGCCGACGAACCAGGCCGACTTGTTCTTGTCGGTGGTGCCGGTCTTGCCGGCGGCCGGCCGGCCCAGCTTCTTGACCTTGGTGCCGGTGCCGTTCTCGACGACGTTGCGCAGCACCTTGGTGATGTTGTCCGCGATGTCGTTGTCCATCGCCTTCTCGCCCTCGGGGGCTTCGAAGCCGGGCTGGTCCAAGCCGTCCTTGCTCACCTTCGTGACGGAGAACGGCTCGTGGTGGGTGCCGGAGGCCGCGAAGGTGGCGTACGAGTCGGCCATGCGGATGGCGCTCGGGGTGGAGGTGCCGAGGGCGAACGAGGCGTTGTCGTTCGGGTCCATCGATTCCTTGAGGATGCCGGTGGCCTCGGCGACCTTGCGCACCTTGTCGTGCCCGACGTCGAAGACGAGCTGGGCGAACGGCGTGTTGATGGACTTCTCCATCGCCTCGTTGAGGGTCACGTAGCCGTACTGCGTGGGGCTCTCGTTCTTCTGCCGGAAGGGGCGGCCGTCGGCGTACCGCAGCGGCTCGCCGTTGCGGTTCTTGATGATCGTCAGGTCGTTGCCGTTGTACTTGCTGTCGACCGAGATGCCCTCGCCGTCGGAGTTCGACGTGCCGTACTCCATCGCGGCGGCCAGGACGTACGGCTTCCAGGTGGAGCCGACCGGGACGCCGATGGTGTTGGCGTTGTTCGAGAAGTGGTTCTTGTCGTAGCCGGCGCCGCCGTACAGGGCGACGATGGCCCCGCTCCTGGTGTCCACCGAAGCGGCGCCGAACTGCACGAACTTGTCCGTGCGCGGCCGGGCCTTCTCGTCCAGGAACTCCTTGCGGGTCTTGTCCACGGCCTTCGCCAGGGCGTCCACCCGGGGCTTCTCGAAGGTGGTGTAGATCCGGTAGCCGCCGCGGTCGAGGTCCTCGGGCTTGAGGTCCAGCTTCTTCATGACGTACTGCTTGGCCGTCTCGACCAGGTAGCCGGTCTGGCCGGTCAGCGCGAGGGCCTGCTCGGAGGGCTGGAGCTTGGGGAAGGTCTGGTACTTGGCCCGCTCTTCCTGCGTCATGCGGCCGACCTCGACCTCCCGGTCGAGGACCCACTTCCAGCGCTTCTTGGCGCGGTCGGTGTTGGCCTCGGGGGTGGCGGCCGAGCCGATGCCGCCGTCCGGGTTGTAGAGGTTGGGGCCCTTGAGGAGCTGGGCGAGGAAGGCGCTCTCGGAGGGGTCGAGCTCCTCGCAGTCCTTCTTGAAGTAGGCCTGCGACGCGGCCTGGCAGCCGTAGGCGTTGCGGCCGAAGTAGGCGGTGTTCAGATAGCCCTGCATGATCTCGGGCTTCTTCTTCGTGGCACCGACCTTTATCGAGATGAAGAGCTCGGTGACCTTCCGCTTGAGGGTCTGCTCCGAGTCCAGGTAGGTGTTCTTCACGAACTGCTGGGTGATCGTGGAACCACCCTGCGTGTCGCCGCCCGTCATCATGTTGAAGACGGCGCGGCCGATGCCCATGGGGTCGACGCCCTTGTCGGTGTCGAACGAGGCGTTCTCGGCCGCGATCACTGCGTTCTGCAGGGACTTCGGGATCTTCTCGATCCGGACGATCTGGCGGTTGCGCTCGCCGCCGACCGCCGCCATCTGGTCGCCGTTGGCCCAGTAGTAGACGTTGTTCTGGGCGATCGCCGCGTCCTTCTCGTTGGGCGTGCCCACCATGGCCAGGGCGATGCCGGCGCCTGCGGTCACCAGGGCCGTGAAGCCGAGGGCGGTGCCGCCGACCAGCTTCCAGCTCGGCACGAACCGCTTCCAGCCGTACTTGTCCGACCGCGGATAGTTGATGAAGCGGGATCCCGCGGCCTGCCCGCCGCGGCCCTGGGGCTCCGCCCCGCGCCGGCGGCCGCCCGCGCCGCGCTGGGCGGCCCGGCGGGCCTCCGCGCGGCCGCCCTGGGCGGCTTCCTGGCCGTACGCGTCCTGGCCGTAGCCGCCCTGACCGTAGGGGGACTGGCCGTATCCCTGGCCGCCGTGGCCCTGCTGCCCGTAGGGGGTCTGACCGTAGGGGGCCGAGGGCGACCCGGTGGGGACGTCCCGTCCGGCCGCTCCTCGGCGACCGGGACGCTGCTGCGCAGCCCGGCGGGCCGCGGCGCGTCCACCACCCTGCGACTGCGGCGGTTTGCGACGGTGCTCGCTCATCGAACGACTACTCCTCGGGCAGGCAGGTACGCCTGAAGCGGCAGTTGAGTTCCGGTTCCCCCCGGTGTCTGCCGCACAGACTACGCACGGTCAAAACCCTCGCAGCACCGAAGTTCACCCCAAATCAGGCAACTTGCCTCCTACGAATTGGTGATGTGACGCCGGTCACCATCTCCGGCCTTGCTGCTTGATCCAGCCCGTTCTATCGTCTGGATGTATCGAGTCGATACATCAGCTCGGCATAAGGAACCAGGGCGGAGGAGGAGGCGGCGGTGAGCAGACGCTCCGGGATCCTCGAATTCGCCGTCCTCGGACTGCTCCGCGAATCCCCCATGCACGGCTACGAGCTGCGGAAACGGCTCAATACCTCGCTGGGGGTGTTCCGGGCGTTCAGCTACGGAACCCTCTACCCGTGCCTCAAGACGCTGGTGGCCAACGGCTGGTTGATCGAGGAACCGGGCAATGCCCCGGAGGACGCCCTCGCCGCTTCACTCGCGGGGCGCCGAGCCAAGATCGTCTACCGGTTGACGGCCGAAGGTAAGGAGCACTTCGAAGAGCTCCTGTCCCACACCGGTCCCGAGACCTGGGAAGACGAGTCCTTCGCCGCCCGCTTCGCCTTCTTCGGCCAGACCGAACGCGAAGTGCGGATGCGGGTGCTCGAAGGCCGCCGGAGCCGGCTTGAGGAGCGCCTGGAGAAGATGCGAGCCTCGCTGGCCCGCACCCGGGAGCGCCTCGACGACTACACGCTTGAGCTGCAGCGGCACGGAATGGAGTCCGTGGAGCGCGAAGTGCGCTGGCTGAACGAGCTCATCGAGAGCGAGAGGGCGGGGCGGGATCGGCGACGATCCGGCCCGTCCGACGACACTGCAAAGTGAGCGCCTGCCCGAGGCAGGCACTCAACCGGAACACTGAGAACTGACAGGGAGCAACCGGAATGGGTTCGGTTCGCGTAGCCATCGTCGGCGTGGGCAACTGCGCCGCCTCGCTGGTGCAGGGCGTCGAGTACTACAAGGACGCCGACCCGGCCACCAAGGTCCCGGGCCTGATGCACGTCCAGTTCGGCGACTACCACGTCGGTGACGTCGAGTTCGTCGCCGCCTTCGACGTTGACGCGAAGAAGGTCGGCCTGGACCTCTCGGACGCCATCGGCGCCAGCGAGAACAACACCATCAAGATCTGCGACGTCCCGAACAAGGGCGTCACGGTCCAGCGCGGCCACACCCTTGACGGTCTCGGCAAGTACTACCGCATGACCATCGAGGAGTCGGCCGAGGCCCCGGTCGACGTCGTCCAGGTCCTCAAGGACAAGCAGGTCGACGTCCTGGTCTGCTACCTGCCGGTCGGCTCCGAGGACGCTGCGAAGTTCTACGCGCAGTGCGCCATCGACGCCAAGGTCGCCTTCGTCAACGCCCTCCCGGTCTTCATCGCCGGCACCAAGGAGTGGGCGGACAAGTTCACCGAGGCCGGTGTCCCGATCGTCGGCGACGACATCAAGTCGCAGGTCGGCGCGACCATCACGCACCGTGTGATGGCCAAGCTGTTCGAGGACCGCGGCGTCCGCCTTGAGCGCACCATGCAGCTCAACGTCGGCGGCAACATGGACTTCAAGAACATGCTCGAGCGCGACCGCCTCGAGTCGAAGAAGATCTCGAAGACCCAGGCCGTCACCTCGCAGATCCCGGACCGCGAGCTGGGCGAGAAGAACGTCCACATCGGCCCGTCCGACTACGTCGCGTGGCTCGACGACCGCAAGTGGGCGTACGTCCGCCTCGAGGGCCGCGCCTTCGGTGACGTTCCGCTGAACCTCGAGTACAAGCTCGAGGTGTGGGACTCCCCGAACTCCGCGGGTGTCATCATCGACGCCCTGCGCGCCGCGAAGATCGCGAAGGACCGGGGCATCGGCGGCCCGATCCTCTCCGCGTCCTCCTACTTCATGAAGTCCCCGCCGGTTCAGTACTTCGACGACGAGGCCCTGGCCAACGTCGAGAAGTTCATCAAGGGCGAGGTCGAGCGCTAAGTAGCGCCGACGGGCCGCAGGCGCCGCGGCTTCGGCTGCTCTTCGGCCGTTCTTCACAGAGGGTCTCCGGACAAGGTGTCCGGAGACCCTCTGCGTATGTGACGCTTGCCCACATGCCTGTCGTACGTGATCTGCGCGTACTCCTGCGCCTCCGGTACTTCCGCCGCCTGCTCGCCGTACGACTGCTCTCCCAGGCCGCCGACGGCGTCTACCAGGTGGCCCTTGCCACCTACGTGGTGTTCTCCCCGGAAAAGCAGACCTCGCCGGCCGCGATCGCCTCCGCCATGGCCGTGCTGCTCCTGCCGTACTCGGTGATCGGCCCCTTCGCCGGGGTCCTGCTCGACCGCTGGCGCCGCCGTCAGGTCTTCCTCCACGGCAACCTGCTGCGGGCCGCCCTGGCCTGCGGCACCGCCGGCCTCGTCCTCGTCCCCGTTCCCGACTGGCTCTTCTACGCCTCGGCCCTGTCGGTCACCGCAGTCAACCGCTTCGTCCTCGCCGGGCTCTCGGCCTCCCTGCCCCGGGTGGTCGACTCCAACCAACTGGTCACCGCGAACGCCCTCTCACCCACCGCCGGAACACTCGCCGCCACGGCCGGCGGGGCCCTCGCCTTCCTCGTCCGGCTGCTCTCCTCCGAATCCGACGCCCTCGTCGTCCTGCTGGGCGCCGCCCTCTACCTGTGCGCCGCCCTCGCCTCCCTGCGGCTGCCCGCCGGGCTGCTCGGCCCGGACCACAGCCCCGAGCACCGCCACCCCGCACTGGGCGAGGCCGTCCTGCTCACCGCGCGGGGCATGCGGGAAGGGCTGCGGCACCTGGCCGGACGCCGGGAAGCGGCCCGGGCACTGACCGCCATGACCCTGATGCGCTTCTGCTACGGGGCACTGACCGTCATGCTGCTGATGCTCTGCCGGTACGCCTGGACGGACTCGGAGTCGGAAGGGCTGGCCCTGCTCGGCCTCGCGGTCGGGGTGTCCGGAGGCGGGTTCTTCCTCGCCGCGCTGGTCACCCCCTGGGCCGTGGCGAAGCTCGGCACCCAGGGCTGGATCACGGCCTGCGCCGGAGGAGCGGCCGTCCTGGTCCCCGCCCTGGGACTGCCCTTCGCCGTCGCCCCCATGCTGGCCGCCGCCTTCGTCCTGGGCCTGGTCACCCAGAGCGCCAAGATCTGCACCGACACCGAGGTCCAGTTCCGGGTGGACGACGAGTTCCGCGGCCGCGTCTTCTCCGTCTACGACGTGCTGTTCAACGTCGCCTTCGTGGGCGCCGCGGCAGTCGCCGCCTTGATGCTGCCCCCCGACGGGACCTCGGTGCCCCTGATCCTGTGCGTCGCGGCCCTCTACGGCGTGGTCGCCCTGGCCCTCCTGCGCACCGGACGACGTTTCACGTGAAACATCCCCGGCCGGCCCGGGCCGCCCGCGGTTTCACGTGAAACGGGGCGATGTTTCACGTGAAACATCGCCCCGCTCGCACAGATCCCGTACCGCGCCCGCCCCTGTTTCACGTGAAACATCGCAGGCACCCGCGTCGGCGGCTCAGTTCTGCGCCGCCCACCACTCCCTGAGGGCCTCGGCTGCTGCGTCCGGCCCCATGGGGCCGTTCTCCAGGCGCAGCTCCAAGAGGAACTTGTAGGCCTGCCCGATCACCGGGCCGGGACCGACGCCCAGCACCGACATGATCTCGTTGCCGTCCAGGTCGGGCCGGATCGCATCCAGCTCCTCCTGCTCCTGGAGCTGGGCGATGCGCTCCTCCAGGCCGTCGTAGGCCCGGGACAGCGCGGCCGCCTTGCGCTTGTTCCGCGTGGTGCAGTCCGACCGGGTCAGCTTGTGCAGCCGGTCCAGCAGCGGACCGGCGTCGCGCACGTACCGGCGCACGGCCGAGTCGGTCCACTCCCCGGTCCCGTAACCGTGGAACCGCAGGTGCAGCTCCACCAGCCGCGAGACGTCCTTGATCATGTCGTTGGAGTACTTCAGCGCGGTCATGCGCTTCTTGGTCATCTTCGCGCCCACCACCTCGTGGTGGTGGAAGGAGACCCGGCCGTCGTCCTCGAAACGCCGGGTGCGCGGCTTGCCGATGTCGTGGAGCAGGGCCGCGAGCCGCAGCACCAGGTCCGGACCGTCCTCCTCCAGGTCGATCGCCTGCTCCAGAACGATCAGCGAGTGGTCGTAGACGTCCTTGTGCCGGTGGTGCTCGTCGCTCTCCAGCCGCAGGGCCGGCAGCTCGGGCAGCACGTGGTCGGCGAGACCCGTCTCCACGAGCAGGGCCAGGCCCTTGCGGGGGTGCGCGGAGAGCAGGAGCTTGTTCAGCTCGTCCCGCACCCGCTCGGCGGAAACGATCTCCAGCCGGTCGGACATGGCCGACATCGCGGCGACCACCTCGGGCGCCACCTCGAAGTCCAGCTGCGCGGCGAACCGGGCCGCCCGCATCATGCGCAGCGGATCGTCCGAGAAGGACTCCTCGGGAGTCCCCGGGGTGCGCAGCACCCGTGCGGCGAGGTCGTCCAGACCCCCGTGCGGATCCACGAACTCCTTCTGCGGAAGGGCCACGGCCATCGCGTTCACCGTGAAGTCGCGGCGGACGAGGTCCTGCTCGATGGAGTCGCCGTACGAGACCTCGGGCTTGCGCGAGGTCCGGTCGTACGCCTCCGAGCGGTAGGTGGTCACCTCGATCTGGTAGCCGCTCTTCTGCGCACCGACCGTGCCGAACGCGATGCCGACGTCCCAGACGGAGTCCGCCCAGCCGCGCATGAGCTTGAGCACGTCCTCGGGACGGGCGTCGGTGGTGAAGTCGAGGTCGTTGCCGAGCCGACCCAGCAATGCGTCCCGCACGGACCCGCCGACCAGGGCGAGGCTGAAGCCCGCCTCCTGGAACCGGAGGGCGAGATCGTCTGCGACAGGGGAGACCCGCAGCAGCTCGGTCACGGCGCGCTGCTGCACCTGGTTCAGGGCGCTGGGGGTGTCTTCATTGGCGTTCGGCACAACAGAAGAGGGTACGTGGCCCGCCCGGTCCGGGCTTCCCCGTTTCACCGCAGGCCCCGGCAACAGGCCCCCGCCGGGCCCTGCCGATCATGTGGAGCAGTCCGCGGCACTCACGTGCAGCGGCCCTCGTTACCATGCGTGGACGCACAACCGACGACCACTGACACGACGAGGGACGGGCGAGCGCGTGGCCGAGGCGGCAGACATCCAGGGGACCACCCCCGCTCCTGCCCGCCGCTGGCTGCGGCGAGCGGTCGTTCTGCTTGCCGGGACGCCGGTCCTGGCCGGACTGGTCTACGTCCAGGACGGCTCCGCCGCCCAGGCCGCCGCGGCCGCGCCGGCCGCCCCCACCGCCCCGAGCACCCCCGCGGGCCCCCGCTCCGGCTCCTCCCCGGTCGAGATCTCCCTGGACTCCCTGACGCCGAGCGCCCCCGTGAAGGACGACACCCTCACGATCACCGGGACCGTCGTCAACCGCGGCTCCGAGCCCATCACCGACGCCCACGTGGGACTGCGGGTCGGCTCGGCCCTCACCGACCGCGGCTCGATCGACGAGATCGCGGAGCGGAGCTCCTTCCAGCCCGGGGTGGACCCGGCGGAGATCGACTCGGCGTACGCCGTGAAACTCCCCGCGCTCCCCTCGAAGGTCGCCCAGCCCTTCACCCTCAAGGTCCCCGTCGCCAAACTCGGACTCGACGACGACGGGGTCTATCCCCTGGGCGTCTCCGTGTCCGGCCAGACCGAGAGCCGCCGCTACGAGCAGGTCCAGGGCATCCGCCGGACCCTGCTGCCGTGGCAGCCGGAAGCCGCCGGGAAGCGCTCCCAGCTCAGCTTCGTCTGGCCGCTGGTCTCCACGACCCACCTCACCGCGGAAACCGGCTCCGACGACACCCAGACCCCGGTCTTCGAGAACGACGACCTCGCCGAAGAGCTGCGCCCCGGCGGCCGCCTGGAGCAGATGGTCTCGCTCGGCGCCGAACTGCCCGTCACCTGGGTCATCGACCCCGACCTGCTCGCCAGCGCAGACGCGATGAAGGGCGGCTACCAGGTCCGCACCGAGGACGGGCGCACCGTCCCCGGCCGGAACCAGGAGGTCGCCAAAAGCTGGCTGAACGCGCTGGAGCAGGCCGTCCAGGGCAAGAAGGTCGTCGCCCTCCCGTTCGCCGACCCCGACCTGGCCTCCCTCGCCCACCGGGGAAAGAACGTCTCCGGCTCCCTGGGCCAGCTCCGGCCCGCCACCCAGAAGGCCAGGCAGGCCGTGGAGACCGTCCTGCACGTGACCCCCTCCACCGACTTCTCCTGGCCCGTGGACGGAGCGGTGGACCCCTCCATCGTCAGCGTGGCCACCTCCGCGGGCGCCCACAACGTGCTGGCCCGCAGCGACAGCTTCCAGGAGACCGGCAGCCTCGGCTACACCCCCTCCGCAGCGCGCCCCATCGGTGCCGGCCGGACCGCCGTCGTCGCCGACGCCCGGCTGTCCACCGCTTTCGCCGGGGACATGCTCCACACCGGCAGCTCCACCCTGGCCGTGCAGAACTTCCTCGCGCAGAGCCTCGCCCTGAACCTCCAGGGCGCCGAGACCCCGCGCAGTTTCGTCGTCGCCCCCCAGCGCATGCCCACCGTCAGCCAGGTGCAGAGCATGGCCTCCGCCCTGCGCACCCTCCAGTCCGGGCGCTGGAGCCAGGCCGTGGACCTGGAGACCGCCGCCAAGGCAAAGCCGGACCCCGACGCCACCTCCCTCGTGCCCGGCGCCGGCCGCTACCCGCGCGCACTGAGCCGCCAGGAGCTGTCCCAGAAGGCGTTCGAGCAGATCCGCACCACGCAGGACACCCTCGACAACTTCAAGGTGATCCTCAGCAAGCCCGAGCGGGTCGAGCAGCCCTTCGGGAACACCTTCAACCGGGAGATGTCCACCTCCTGGCGGGGCCGCGCCGAGGCGGGCCGGATCTACCGCAACGAGGTACAGGACTACCTGCTCACCCTCACCGAGCGGGTGCAGCTGATCCCCAAGACCGACGTCACCCTCTCCGGTCACAGTGCGACCATCCCCGTCACCGTGCAGAACAGCCTCGTCCAGGACGTCCGCGGCCTGGTCCTGAGGCTGAAGTCCAGCAACCCCACCCGCCTGATGTTCGGCGACCGCGGCGAGGACCAGCAGGACGTGACCGTGCAGGGCGGCCACAGCCAGTCGGTGAAGTTCACCGCGAACGCCACCGCCAGCGGCCCGGTCGAGGTCACCGCCCAGCTCTTCACCAAGGACGGTGTCCCCTACGGCAAGGAACGCACCTTCACGGTGGACGCCACGGAGATCACCCCCACGGTGATGCTCGTCATCGCGGGCGGCATGCTGCTCCTCGTGCTGGCCGGCATCAAGATGTACGCCAGCCGCAAGCGCGCCGCGGCCCGGGCCGCCTCGGAGCAGAGCACGCAGCCGAGTGACCCGACGCCGGACACCGGACCCGAAAGCGGGGACCCGTCCGGCGCGGGTGAGACAGTGGACCGTTGAGCGACCGTGGCCGGCCGGCCAATGGACGATGAGGTGGGGTTTCGATGAACGCGCCGTACGACGGTGACCGCCCGCAGGGCGCGGGCAGTCCTGCGCCCTTCCGGGACGCGGGCCAGGGCGCACCCGTGCCGGGGCAGGCGACTCCGCCCGCGCCCCCGCAGCCCGACCCGTACGTCCAGGACGCCTACGACCACGACCCGTACCGCGCCCAGGACCTGTCCGCACAGGACCCGGTCACCGAGGCGCTCTACGACCGGGCGGCACACCCGCCGCCCCCGCCCGGCACCTTCCGGGAACCCGGCCCGCTGTACGGCAGCCCGGCCGCGGCCTCGCACGGTCCCGACCCCCGGGTGTGGGCCCAGACCCCGCCGCCCGAGCCCGACGGCCCCTCCCGGCACCTGCCCTACGGGGACCAGGCCGCGACCACCCAGTTCGTCGGCGTGGACGCCCTGGTCACCACCGCCTCGGACGAGCAGCCCGAAACCGACGCCTTCGCGCACCTGTACCGGGACCAGCAGGCCCCCGCCCCGCGCACCCCGGACCAGGCCCCGCCCCCGGCGCCCGCCGAGGAAGCCCCCGTGGCCGCCCCGGCACCGAGCAAGCCCGCGGGCAAGGCGGCGAGCCTCCTGAAGTCCTCGGCCCTGATGGCGGCCGGCACGATCGTCTCCCGCATCACCGGCTTCCTGCGCACCCTGGTCATCGCCGCCGCCATCGGCGTCGGCACCCTCAACGACACCTACCAGGTCGCGAACACCCTCCCGACGATGATCTACGTCCTCGTCGGCGGCGGCGCCCTCAACGCCGTCTTCATCCCCCAGCTCGTCCGCGCCATGAAGAACGACGAGGACGGGGGAGAGGCCTACGCCAACCGCCTCCTGACCCTCGTGGTGGTCCTCCTCGCCGGCGTCACCACGGTCTGCGTCCTCGCGGCACCGCTGTTCATCCGGATGATGTCCACCAAGATCGCATCCGACCCGGAGCAGCTGGAAGTGGCCGTGGCCTTCGCCCGCTACTGCCTGCCCACCATGTTCTTCATGGGCATCCACGTGGTGCTCGGTCAGATCCTCAACGCCCGCGGCCGCTTCGGCGCGATGATGTGGACCCCGGTCCTCAACAACATCGTCGTCATCACCACCTTCGGCGCGTTCATCTGGGCCTTCGGCGGCTTCACCGAATCCGGCGTCACCGCCTCCAACGTCACCGCCGACGGAGTCCGGCTTCTCGGCATCGGCACCCTCCTGGGCCTCACCGTCCAGGCCCTCGCGATGCTCCCCTACCTCCGCGACGCCGGCTTCAAGCCCCGCCTGCGCTTCGACTGGAAGGGCCACGGCCTCGGCAAGGCCGCCCGCCTCGCCAAGTGGACCTTCTTCTTCGTCCTCGCCAACCAGCTCGGCCTCGTCGTCGTGACCCAGCTCGCGACCTGGGCCGGATCCGTCGCCGAGAAGCAGGGCCACCCCGGCACCGGCATCACCGCCTACAACTACGCCCTGCTGCTCTGGCAGATGCCGCAGGCCATCATCACCGTCTCCGTGATGACCGCCGTCCTGCCCCGCATCTCCCGCTCCGCCCACGACGGAGACGCCGCCGCCGTCCGCGACGACATCTCCTACGGGCTGCGCACCTCGGCCGTGGCGATCGTGCCCTGCGCCTTCGCCTTCCTCGCCCTCGGCGTCCCGATGTCCACCCTGCTCTACGCCGGCTCCGGCGCCGGCGCCCAGAACATCGGCTACGTCCTGATGGCCTTCGGCCTCGGCCTCATCCCCTACTCCGTGCAGTACGTCGTCCTCCGCGGCTTCTACGCCTACGAGGACACCCGGACCCCCTTCTACAACACGGTCATCGTCGCCTCGGTGAACGCAGCCGTCTCCGGCATCGCCTTCCTCGTCCTGCCCGCCCGATGGGCCGTCGTCGGCATGGCCGTCGCCTACGGCCTCGGCTACACCGTCGGCGTGGGCGTGGCCTGGCGCCGGCTCCGCACCCGCCTCGGCGGCGACCTCGACGGCGCACACGTCATCCGCACGTACGCGCGACTCGCCGGAGCCTGCCTCCCGGCCGCCGTCCTCGCCGGTGCCGCCGCCTACGGCGTCACCCGAATGCTCGGCAGCGGAATCGGCGGTTCACTGCTGTCCCTGACCGCAGGCGGAATCGTCCTGCTGGGCGTGTTCCTCGTCGCCGCCAAGCGCATGCGGATCGCCGAGCTCAACGCGATGGTCGGCATGGTGCGCGGGCGCCTCGGGCGCTGATGCGCACAACCATCGCCCCCCGCCGCGTGTCGTGCATAGCGACGGACTGTGGGCACAATTGGCATGGCTTTGCAGACTGGCCGACAGCGCGCAACGGATGGGGAGGCAGGAACGACGGTGGCGGAACGTAGCACAGCTGCCGTCGACGTGGCCGACAACAGCGGCGACAAGCCGCTGGCCGCCAACGCGGCGAAGGCCACGGCCGACGGGGCAGCGGAGACCCAGCAGGCCCGGACAGCCCAGCAGCAGACGGACAACACCACGCCCGAACCGGAGGCCGACCGCAAGAGCACGGCAGCCGCCGCCGCACCCGAACTGCACAGCGGCCACAAGCTCGCCAGACGCTACCGACTCGAGGAGTGCGTCACCCGTCTGGACGGTTTCAGCAGCTGGCGTGCAATGGACGAAAAACTGCGCCGGGCCGTCGGCGTCCACCTGCTGCCCGCGGACCACCCCCGCGCCCGCTCCGTCCTCGCCGCCGCCCGCTCCTCCGCCCTCCTCGGCGACCCCCGGTTCGTCCAGGTCCTCGACGCCGTCGAGGAGAACGACCTCGTCTACGTCGTCCACGAGTGGCTGCCCGACGCCACCGAGCTCACCACCATCCTGGCCGCCGGCCCCCTCGAACCCCACGAGGCGTACCAGCTCGTCAGCCAGGTCTCGCAGGCCATGGCCGCCGCACACCGGGAGGGCCTGGCCCACCTGCGGCTGACACCCAGCGCCATATTGCGCACGTCCACCGGCCAGTACCGGATCCGCGGACTCGCCGTGAACGCCGCCCTGCGCGGCATCACCAGTCAGCACCCCCAGCGCACCGACACCGAGGCCATCGGCGCCCTGCTCTACGCCTCCCTCACCCAGCGCTGGCCCTACGAGAACGACGCCCACGGCCTCAGCGGCCTGCCCAAGGGCATCGGCCTCCTCGCACCCGACCAGGTCCGCGCCGGAGTCCACCGCGGCCTGGGCGAGCTCGCCATGCGCGCCCTCGCCAACGACGGAGCCACCGCCTCCCGGCAGGAACCCCCCTGCACCACCCCCGAGGAGCTGGCCAAGGCCGTCGCCGCCATGCCCCGGATCCGGCCGCCGGAGCCCGCCTTCGCCGCCCCGCCGGAGTACCAGCACACCACCTACCAGCAGGGCAGCTACGGCCGCCCGCCGCAGCACCCCGGAGCCCCCGTCACCGCGCCCATGGCCGTGACCCCGCCCCCGCCCCCGCTGCAGAGCCGCACCGGCAGGGCCCTCAAGTGGGGCGTCGCCGCCCTGCTCATCGCCGCCCTGGGACTCGGCAGCTGGCAGCTCGCCGACAGCCTCCTCGACCACCGCAACGGCGGCAACCCCACCAACGGCAACCAGATCCAGGACGAGGGCGACGACGCGCCCAAGAAGAAGGCACCCGTCCCGCTCCAGATCAAGGCAGCCGAGGAGTACTACCCCGACGGCACCCCCCAGGACCTCGACGGCGTCGGCAACAGCTACGACGGGAACCCGGGCACCTTCTGGAAGTCCAAGACCTTCATAGACGGACCGCGCCTCGCCCCCTACAAGCAGGGCGTCGGCATCGTCTACGACCTGGGCTCCGCCCACGAGGTCGCGGCGGCCTCCGTCACCCTGCGCTACGGCTCCGGGCACACCACGATCAACCTCTACGCCGCCGATTCCCTGTCCCCGTCCGGCTCGGTCGACTCCATGAAGCAGATCGCCACCGGCACCACCTCGGGCACCGGTCTCCGGATGACCGCCAAACAGCCGGTGAAGACCCGCTACGTTCTCCTCTGGATCACCGACGTCCCCTACTCCGCCGGGGACCAGGAGAGCGGCTCCCGGGCCGGCTACAAGCAGGCCATCACGGATGTGAAGTTCTCCGGCTGACGGAACGGCACAGGAGGGGGCACACCGTTGGACGACTCCGCACCCGGCGACGCCAGCGACCAGGAACTCCTGGCGCAGCACGTCGCCGGGGATCCCGACGCATTCGCCGAGCTCGTGCGGCGCCACCGCGACCGCCTCTGGGCCGTCGCCCTGCGCACCCTCGGCGACCGCGAGGAAGCCGCAGACGCCGTCCAGGACGCCCTCGTCTCGGCCTACCGCGCCGCCCACACCTTCCGCGGCCAGTCCGCCGTGACCACCTGGCTGCACCGGATCACCGTCAACGCCTGCCTCGACCGCGCCCGCAAAGCAGCCACGCGGCGCACTTCCCCGCTCAACGACACAGAGCGCCTGGAAACCCTCCTGGAGCCCCACGAGTCCGCCGAGGCACCCGCAGAACGCCAGGACCTCCACCGCGAGCTCCTGGCCGCCCTCAGCACCCTCCCCGCCGAACAGCGGGCCGCCCTCATCCTCGTCGACATGCAGGGATACCCCGTGGCCGAGGTCGCCCGCATCCTCGACGTACCCACCGGCACCGTGAAGAGCCGCTGCGCCCGCGGTCGGGCAAGACTTCTCCCCATGCTCACTCATCTGCGCGCCGGCCCCGGGGATAACAGTGGCGCCGACCGGGGAAGGAACCGGTCGCAGGGGACAGCCGTCCCACCAGCAGCAGAACCCAGGGACCCAGATGCTGTGAAGGGCGGAGGTGGGCGAGCGTGACTTCTACGACCGGCGCAATCCGGCACCCGGACGTCTCGGAGATCTCCGACCTGACCGAAGGACTCCTCTCCCCGGCCCGGACGGCCGAGGTCCGCGGGCACCTCAGCAGCTGCGAGCTGTGCGCCGATGTCCGCGCCTCCCTGGAGGAGATCCGCGGGCTGCTCGGCACCCTGCCCGGCCAGCCGCGGATGCCCGCCGACATCGCCGGGCGGATCGACGCCGCCCTCGCCGCCGAAGCACTCCTGGACGCGACCTCCCCCGAGGCCCGCCACCCGGAGCCCGCCGAAGACCCCCAGCCCGCCCCGCGCCGTGTTTCACGTGAAACCAGACCGCCGGGCGAGCCCGCGGCACCCGAAACCCGGACCGCCGGCCCGGACCGCCCCGCCGGGCGGGGCCGCGCCGCCACCGGCCCCGGCCGCCGCCGCTCCCGCCGCCGGCTCGCCGTCCTCGGGACCCTCACCGGCGCCGCCGTCTGCGCCCTGGGCATCTTCCTCACCCAGAACATGCAGACCGGCCCCTCCTCGGACATGAAGAAGGACGCGGGCTCCGCCCTCACCGCCAGCGCCCCCGCAGCCGAATTCACCGCCGCCGGCCTGGAGGGAACCGTTCAGCAGCTCCTCGGCGGACCCGGTATCGCCGCCTCCAAGGGCGGAGACCCGGTCCCCGACCCCATGAGCGCGGAAGGCACCCCCGAAGACACCGCCAAGGGCGACGCCGCCCCCGTCCCCCCCTGCATCCGCTCCGGCACCGGGCGCACCGAACCCGCGCTCGCCGCCGAACGGGGCACCTACCAGGGGACCGACGTCTACCTCGTCGTGCTCCCCCACCCCGGCGACAGCCGCACGGCCGACGCCTACCTCGTCGACGCAGCCTGCGAGAGCACCGCTCCCCAGGGCAAGGGAAAGATCCTGCTGAAGAACACCTACCCGCGCCCCTGAAGGCTCGCCCAGTGGTCACGCGGACCGTCCGGGAATGCACGCGCCGTAGGATCCGTTGGGTGGGGTGAGACCAAGCACCGGCCCCCCGGTAGTCAGCAGGCAGTCCGCAGAGACGAGGAAAACACCCGTGAGCGACGTCCGTAACGTGATCATCATCGGCTCCGGGCCGGCCGGTTACACCGCCGCCCTGTACACCGCACGCGCTTCGCTCAAGCCGCTGGTCTTCGAGGGCGCCGTCACCGCCGGTGGCGCGCTCATGAACACCACCGAGGTGGAGAACTTCCCCGGCTTCCGCGACGGCATCATGGGCCCGGACCTCATGGACAACATGCGCGCCCAGGCCGAGCGCTTCGGTGCCGAGCTCGTCCCGGACGACATCGTCTCCGTGGACCTGACCGGTGAGATCAAGACCGTCACCGACACCGCCGGCACCGTCCACCGCGCCAAGGCCGTCATCGTCACCACCGGCTCCCAGCACCGCAAGCTGGGCCTGCCCAACGAGGACGCCCTCTCCGGACGCGGTGTCTCCTGGTGCGCCACCTGCGACGGCTTCTTCTTCAAGGACCAGGACATCGCCGTGGTCGGCGGCGGCGACACCGCGATGGAGGAGGCCACCTTCCTCTCGCGCTTCGCCAAGTCCGTCACCATCGTCCACCGCCGCGACACCCTGCGCGCCTCCAAGGCCATGCAGGACCGCGCCCTCGCCGACCCGAAGATCAAGTTCGCCTGGGACAGCGAGGTCGCCACGATCCACGGCGAGCAGAAGCTCTCCGGTCTGACCCTGCGCAACACCAAGACGGGCGAGACCAGCGAGCTCCCCGTGACCGGCCTGTTCATCGCCGTCGGCCACGACCCGCGCACCGAGCTGTTCAAGGGCCAGCTGGAGCTCGACGACGAGGGCTACCTGAAGGTCGACGCCCCCTCCACCCGCACCAACGTCACCGGTGTCTTCGGCGCCGGCGACGTCGTGGACCACACCTACCGCCAGGCGATCACGGCCGCCGGCACCGGCTGCTCGGCCGCCCTCGACGCCGAGCGCTTCCTCGCCGCCCTCTCCGACGCGGAGACCGCGGCCGCGACCGTCTGACCCCCCAGAGCTCCCCCACACCCCACCGCAGGAGAAGAAGGAGGCCGCTGTGGCCGGCACCCTGAAGAACGTGACCGACAAGACCTTCGAGGCCGAAGTCCTCAAGAGCGACAAGCCCGTCCTCGTGGACTTCTGGGCCGAGTGGTGCGGCCCGTGCCGCCAGATCGCCCCGTCCCTCGAGGCCATCGCGGCCGAGTACGGCGACCAGATCGAGATCGTCAAGCTCAACATCGACGAGAACCCGGACACCGCCGCCAAGTACGGCGTCATGTCCATCCCGACCCTGAACGTCTACCAGGGCGGCGAGGTCGCCAAGACCATCGTCGGCGCCAAGCCGAAGGCCGCGCTCCTGCGCGACCTCGACGGCTTCGTCGAGCTGAAGGCCTGACCGCCACAGCGTTTCACGTGAAACAGGGCCGCCCTCCGGGGCGGCCCTGTTTCACGTTCCCCTCACAGCGGCCGCAGGGCGGGCTCCTTCTGCACCGCTCCCAGCAGCCGGTCCAAGGCCATCTCCACGTCTTCCTTCCAGGAGAGCGTGGACCGCAGCTCCAGCCTCAACCGCGGATGCGCCGGATGCGGACGCACCGTCTTGAACCCCACCGACAGCAGATGGTCCGCCGGCAGCACACAGGCCGGACCCTCCCAGCGCGCATCACCGAAAGCCTCGATCGCACGGAAACCGCGCCTCAGCAGATCCTTCGCCACCGTCTGCACCATCACCCGCCCGAGGCCCTGCCCCTGGTACCCCGGCAGGATCCGCGCCGTGATCAGCTGCACCGCATCCGGCGCCACCGGACTCGTGGGAAAGGCAAGCGACCGCGGAACGTACGCCGGCGGCGCATAGAGCACGAAGCCCACCGGGGCCTCGTCCACATAGACCACCCGCCCGCAGGAACCCCACTCCAGGAGCACGGCCGAGATCCAGGCCTCCTTCTCCTGCTCCGAAGTGCCCGCCTTCAGCGCAGCCTCACCGCTGACCGGATCGAGCTCCCAGAAAACGCAGGACCGGCACTGCTGGGGCAGATCTTTGAGGTTGTCCAGCGTGAGCGGTACAAGCCGACGGCCCATGATCCGACAAAACCTCCGACGGCTCCCAGTCCCAGGCCCACGGTCACCAGCCCGGTACGACTCACCGATCGCATGGCCCCCGCCCCCTCCACATAGAGGTGCTCTTGAGTGGAAATGCCATACCTGAACGCATCGTATCCACCCGGCGATTGCCCCGACACCGGTGGAAAGCAAAAGGACACCGGCGGCAGGAAGCCGGCAGAAACGCCGCGGGGGCGGACCGAAGCCCGCCCCCGCACGCAACACATTGCTCAGCCCTCGGTGCCGCCCTGCTCCAGCACCCGGCCCTCACCCGGCGCCAGAGTCGACAGAATCCGCTCCAGATCCTCCATCGAGGCGAACTCGACAGTGATCTTGCCCTTCTTCTGCCCCAGGTCCACCTTCACCCGGGTCTCGAACCGGTCCGACAGCCGCGAAGCCAGCTCCGTCAGCGCCGGCGAGACACGGGCACCCGCCCGCGGCCCCTTCGGCTTCACCGAGCTCGCCGGGCTCGAACCCATGAGCGTCACGATCTCCTCGACCGCACGCACCGACAGCCCCTCGGCCACGATCCGGTGAGCCAGACGATCCTGCTCCTCCGAATCCTCCACCGACAGCAGGGCCCGGGCATGGCCCGCAGACAGCACCCCGGCTGCCACCCGGCGCTGCACCGGAGGCGACAGCCGCAGCAGCCGCAGCGTGTTCGACACCTGCGGCCGCGAACGGCCGATCCGGTCGGCCAGCTGGTCATGCGTGCACTCGAAGTCCCGCAGCAGCTGGTCGTACGCAGCCGCCTCCTCCAGCGGATTCAGCTGCGCCCGGTGCAGGTTCTCCAAAAGAGCGTCCAGCAGCAGCTTCTCGTCATCCGTGTCCCGGATGATCGCCGGAATCCGCTCCAGACCCGCCTCACGGCAGGCCCGCCAGCGCCGCTCGCCCATGATGAGCTCAAAGCGCTCGGCACCCGCCTGCCGGACCACCACCGGCTGGAGCAGACCCACCTCCTGGATGGAGGTGACCAGCTCCGCCAAAGCATCCTCGTCGAACACCTCACGCGGCTGCTTCGGGTTCGGAGTGATCGCTTCCAGCGGCAGCTCCGCGAACGTCGCCCCGGCCACCGACGGCAGCTCCTGGCGCTCCGGCTCCACCTCCGGCACCAATGTTTCACGTGAAACAGCGCTGTGCGGCAGACTCGCGACCTTCGCCGCCGCCACCCCGCGCTCCGCCGTCAACAGGGGAACCGCCGAAGGAGACGTGGAACCCGCCCCCACCGCAGTACCCGGCTTCTCCTGGGGAGCGGCAGGGATCAGCGCACCGAGCCCCCGCCCCAGACCCCTACGTCGCTCGCTCACTGGATCCCCTCCGCCATGCTCTCTGTGCTGATCTGGGCACCGCCCATGTGGGCGTGCTGGGCGTCGTACGCAATCCCCGCCCCGCGCAGCGCGATCTCACGCGCCGCCTCCAGGTAGGACAGGGCACCACTGGAGCCCGGGTCGTACGTGAGCACCGTCTGACCGTAGCTCGGCGCCTCCGAGATACGCACCGACCGCGGGATGCTCGTCCTCAAGACCTCGTTGCCGAAGTGGCTGCGCACCTCGTCCGCCACCTGGGAGGCCAGCCGGGTCCGGCCGTCGTACATCGTCAGCAGGATCGTGGAGACGTGCAGCCCGGGATTCAGGTGCGCCCGGACCAGGTCCACGTTCCGCAGCAGCTGGCCGAGGCCTTCCAGCGCGTAGTACTCGCACTGGATCGGGATGAGCACCTCGGCCCCCGCCACCAGGGCGTTGACCGTGAGCAGGCCCAGGGACGGCGGACAGTCGATGAGGATGTAGTCCAGCGGCTGCTGGTAGGCCTGGATCGCCCGCTGGAGCCGGCTCTCACGCGCCACCAGCGACACCAGCTCGATCTCGGCACCTGCCAGATCGATCGTGGCGGGGGCGCAGAAGAGGCCTTCCACATCGGGGACGGGCTGGACGACCTCCAGCAGCGGCCGTCCCTCGACCAGGACGTCGTAGATGGACGGCACATCGGCGTGGTGGTCGATGCCCAGCGCGGTGGAGGCATTGCCCTGCGGATCGAGGTCGATCACGAGGACGCGGGCCCCGTGCAGGGCGAGCGAGGCCGCCAGATTCACGGTGGTCGTGGTCTTGCCCACGCCACCCTTCTGGTTGGCGACCACCATCACGCGGGTCTGAGCCGGACGGGGCAGTGCCTCGCCCGTACGGCTCAGCGCCTGTACCGCCAGATGGGCGGCACGCTCGAACGGGGTGCTGTCGACCGGTGGAGGTGTTTCACGTGAAACATCCTCGCCGGCCGACTCGGAGCGGGGGCCGGGGACCGGGTCGGCCACGGGCCCCGCAAGGTTGGCGTCGGACCGCACGGATTCACTCTCCTCGACGACTTCGGGCTCGGGACACCCAGAGCCTCCCATGCCTTCGGGGTTGCGAACCAGCGGGGCCTGCCCACCTGTGGATGAATCCACCGATGTGGACAACTCTGTCACCCCCGCCTCCTTGCGGGCGCGAGGGGCCGCAGCCGCACGGCCGCGGCTGATGATTCCGTGCAGCAGTGAGCGACGTTTCACGTGAAACACGATGCACGGGCGGCCTCATCAGCCCGCTACGACACTCCGAAATCCATACCTTGTGGGGCGCAACGGATCAACGGCGCCGACGGGCACGCCCCGCCCGGGCCGCCTTGGCCCGCTTGGCCGCAAACCGGACCCCGCCCGGGCTCTCCCCGACCTCCACCCGCACCACCGTGGACAGCGGGTCGACAACCCCCTCGCCCACCTGCAGCACCGAGGTCTTCACCACACCGAGCTTGCTCAACGCAGCCTTGGCGGCCACGAGCTCCTCGTCTGCCGTGTCCCCCTTCAGCGCGAGCATCTCGCCGTACGGGCGCAGCAGCGGGACACCCCACCCGGCCAGCCGGTCCAGCGGGGCCACCGCCCGCGCCGTGACCACGTGCACCGGCTGGAGCTTGCCGAGCATCTCCTCGGCACGGCCCCGGACCACCGTCACGTGGTCCAGGCCCAGCAGCTCGACGGCCTCCTGCAGGAAGTTCGTGCGCCGCAGCAGCGGCTCCAGCAGGGTGATCTTCAGATCCGGCCGGACCAGGGCCAGCGGGATACCGGGCAGGCCCGCACCCGAGCCCACATCGCAGACCGTGACACCCTCGGGCACCACCTCGGAGAGCACCGCGCAGTTCAGCAGGTGCCGCTCCCACAGGCGGGGCACCTCACGGGGACCGATCAGGCCGCGCTTGACGCCGGCATCCGCCAGCAGCTCCGCGTACCGGACGGCCTCGGGGAAATACTCGCCGAATACCGCCCGGGCCTCTTCGGGGGCCGGGGGAAGCTCGGCTGCTGCCTCCGTCACGGGGACCGTCCTTCCGTACCGTGCTGTGATGTCTGAACTCTGAGGTGGCTGTGAAGCCGTGGTGTGAACACCGGGAACGCCGTCCGGGCGACACCGGACTGGCACTGCCAGGCTGACAAAGATCGGCCCCGCCTGCGATACAGACGGGGCCGACTTCTCGACTCGCTCCGGATCAGGCCGGAAGCACAACGACGAAGCGCTGCGGCTCCTCGCCCTCGGACTCGCTGCTCAGGCCCGCAGCGGCGACGGCGTCGTGGACGACCTTCCGCTCGAACGGGGTCATCGGGTCCAGCTTCACCGGCTTGCCGGTGCTCTTCGCCTCGTCCGCGGCCTTGGCGCCGATCGCCGCGAGCTCCTCGCGCTTCTTGGCGCGGAAGCCCGCGATGTCCAGCATCAGGCGGCTGCGGTCGCCGGTCTCGCGGTGCACCGCGAGACGGGTCAGCTCCTGGAGCGCCTCCAGGACCTCACCGTCCCGGCCGACGAGCTTCTGCAGGTCCCGGCTGCCCGAGTCGCTGATGATCGAAACCGCTGCCCGGTCGGCCTCGACGTCCATGTCGATGTCGCCGTCCAGATCGGCGATGTCGAGCAGACCCTCGAGGTAGTCGGCCGCGATCTCGCCCTCCTGCTCCAGGCGGGTGAGGGTGTCGCCACCCTCGGCAGCGGCGGCGGAGGTGGTGCCTTCCGTCACGGGATGGACTCCTTCTTACTTCTTGGGCGAGGACTTGGGGGGGTTCTGGCGCTGCGACTTCGACTGCCGCTTCGGCTGCTGCCGCTTCGGCGCACCGCTGCTCGCGGCATCGGCGTCGGCCGTGGACTCCGAGCTCGCGAGGACCGTGCCGTCGGCCTGCGCTGCCAGACCCTGCTTCGACAGCGCGGTGATGAACCGGCGCTCGTTGTCGTTGCGGTCCGGCCCCTTGGCGACGATGGCGGCGACGATGTTCTTGCGGCGCCGGCCCTTCACGTCTCCGTGCGCGCTGACGTGCTTCAGCAGGCGCTGCAGGTACTGGTCCTGGGCCTTGCTGCCCGGCGTCGGGTTCTGGTTGATCACGTACATCTGCTGGCCCATGGTCCACACGTTCGTGGTCAGCCAGTAGACGAGAACACCGACGGGGAAGTTGATGCCCATGCCGGCGAAGATCAGCGGGAAGATGTACATGAGCATCTTCTGCTGCTGCATGAACGGGGTCTTCACCGACAGGTCGACGTTCTTCGCCATCAGCTGGCGCTGCGTGTAGAACTGCGACAGCGACATCAGGACGATCATGATCGCCGTGACCACGCGGACATCGGTGATCGAGGCGTTCAGCGCGGCGACCTTGTCGGCACCGTCCGTGAACTTCGCCGCCAGCGGGGCACCGAAGATGTGGGCCTTACGGGCGCTCTCCAGCAGCGGCTGGTCGATGACACCGATGGTCTTGCCGTTGGCGATGCTCGCCAGCACGTGGTACAGCGCGAAGAAGAACGGCGACTGCGCCAGGATGGGAAGGCACGAGGAGAGCGGGTTGGTGCCCGTCTCCTTGTACAGCTTCATCATCTCTTCGGACTGACGCTGCTTGTCGTTCTTGTAGCGCTCCTGGATCGCCTTCATCTTCGGCTGGAGCGCCTGCATGCCACGCGTCGCCTTGATCTGCTTCACGAAGAGCGGGATCAGGCAGATACGGATCAGCACCACCAGCGACACGATCGACAGGCCCCAGGCCCAGCCGGTGTCGTCACCGAAGAGGGCGCCGTACAGCTTGTGGAACTGGACGATGACCCATGACACCGGTGTGGTGATAAAGCTGAACAGACTGGCAATCGTGTCCACTAATCAGGCTCCTTGAGCATTGCGAGGTCTACGCAACGCACTGCGCAGCTGTTCGTGCCAACGCGGGCGTTTACGAGGTGGGACATGATCGACGCCGCCCGGGGACCACGGATTGCACCGCAGGATCCGCCAGGCGGTGAGAGCTGTCCCCTTCACCGCACCATGCCGGTCGATGGCCGTGTACCCGTAGTGCGAGCACGAGGGGTAGTAACGGCACACCGGCCCGAGCAGCGGACTGATCGTCCACTGGTACAGCTTGATCAAAGCGAGCAGCGGGTACTTCATCGAGCCGCGCCTCCCACCAGTAGCCGCTGCAAGGCGGCATCCAGGTCCCGGGCAAGCTGTCCGTGGTCCGCCTCGCCCGATCCGGGCAGAGCACGCACCACGACCAGGCTACCGGCGGGCAGCTCGGCGAGCCGGTCGCGCATCAGGTGCCGCAGCCTGCGCCGCACCCGATTGCGGACGACCGCTCCGCCCACTGCCTTGTTGACGACGAAACCCGCACGCGTCGGGGAAGCAGAGTCCCCCGGCTCGTGCGGGTCCGTTGCACCGCTGGTACGTAGGTGGACGACGAGGAGCGGGCGGCCGGCCCGGCGGCCTCGTCGTACCGCGGTCGCGAAGTCCTCGCGCCGCCTCAGCCGATTTTCGGTAGGCAGCACGACGTCATGACCTGTGCGCGATTACGCGGACAGGGCGGCGCGACCCTTGGCACGGCGGTTCGCGAGGATCGCGCGGCCGGCACGGGTACGCATACGCAGACGGAAACCGTGGGTCTTGGCGCGACGACGGTTGTTCGGCTGGAAGGTGCGCTTGCTCACTCGGGGGCTCCAGAAAATGAATCGTTGTGGCGGGACATCGCCTGGCTGTCACCGTGCGCCCACGAGAAACTCGCGTATCGCCCGAGTGGCACCGCTAAACGATCACACGTAGTGATCTTCGCCCATCGGTAGGCAGGCGGCAGCAGCCATCGACAACTCGACCTCGTTACGGTACGCGCGGCTACGCCATCCGGTCAAACCGAGCCCCGCCGACCCCCCACTGTGCACAGCCTGTGGACAACAACTTGAACCACGGCGGTCGCGCTGACTACCTTGGCTTGACCCCGCATTTTTTTGTCCCGACCGTCCCAAAGAACCACACATTCGTGGGACCTGTGAGAGAGCGTGCCCTGTGGCTGACGTACCTGCCGATCTTGCCGCAGTGTGGCCGCGGGTCCTCGACCAGCTCCTCGGAGACGGCACGACGGGGATCGAGCCCAAGGACCAGCAGTGGATCGAGCGCTGCCAGCCCCTCGCGCTGGTCGCCGACACCGCCCTGCTTGCCGTACCCAACGAATACGGCAAGCAGGTCCTCGAAGGCCGCCTCGCCCCCCTCATCAGCGAAACCCTCAGCCGCGAATGCGGCCGGCCCATCCGCATCGCGATCACCGTCGACGACTCCGTCGGCGAACCCGCGCCCGCCCCGCCGGCCCCCCAGCCCCGCTACGAGGACCAGGACCGCCGCGAGCAGGACCGCCGAGAGCAGGACCGCCGCGACGGCTACGAGGGGTACGGACCGCGGCCCGGCGAGGACCAGCTCCCCGCCATCCGCCCCGCCTACCCCGACTACCAGCAGCCGCGCCCCGAACCCGGCGCCTGGCCCCGCGCCACCCAGCAGGACGAGTACGGCTGGCAGCAGCCCCGCCTCGGCGGCTTCCCCGAGCGCGACCCCTACTCCTCCCCGCAGCAGCCGCAGCAGCCGCAGCACGGCTACCTGCCCCAGAACGAGCCCGGCGGCTACGACCAGCAGCCCCCGTACGAGCCCTACCCGTACGAACCCAAGCCGTACGAGCAGCAGCGCCCCGACCGCACCGAGCCGCAGCCCCCGCCGGGCCGGCCCGGCGGCGGGGCCGTCGGGTCGGCCGCGCCGCCCCCCGCCCCGTCCGGCTCCTCCTCCGGCCCCGTCGAGCCGACCGCCCGGCTGAACCCCAAGTACCTGTTCGACACCTTCGTCATCGGTGCCTCGAACCGGTTCGCGCACGCCGCTGCCGTCGCCGTGGCCGAAGCACCCGCCAAGGCGTACAACCCGCTCTTCATCTACGGCGAGTCCGGACTGGGCAAGACCCACCTCCTGCACGCCATCGGGCACTACGCGCGGAGCCTCTACCCCGGCACCCGGGTGCGGTACGTGAGCTCCGAGGAGTTCACCAACGAGTTCATCAACTCCATCCGCGACGGCAAGGGCGACGCCTTCCGCAAGCGCTATCGCGAAATGGACATCCTGCTCGTCGACGACATCCAGTTCCTCGCGAGCAAGGAGTCGACGCAGGAGGAGTTCTTCCACACCTTCAACACCCTCCACAACGCGAACAAGCAGATCGTGCTGTCCTCCGACCGGCCGCCCAAGCAGCTGGTCACCCTCGAGGACCGGCTGCGCAACCGCTTCGAGTGGGGCCTCATCACCGACGTCCAGCCGCCCGAGCTGGAGACCCGCATCGCGATCCTCCGCAAGAAGGCGGTCCAGGAGCAGCTGAACGCCCCGCCGGAGGTCCTCGAGTTCATCGCCTCCCGGATCTCGCGCAACATCCGCGAGCTGGAGGGCGCGCTCATCCGCGTCACGGCCTTCGCCAGCCTCAACCGGCAGCCCGTCGACCTCGGGCTGACCGAGGACGTGCTGAAGAACCTCATCCCCGGCGGCGAGGACACCGCACCCGAGATCACCGCCGGCGCCATCATGGCCGCCACCGCGGACTACTTCGGACTGACGGTCGACGACCTGTGCGGATCCTCGCGCAGCCGCGTGCTGGTGACGGCACGGCAGATCGCCATGTACCTCTGCCGCGAACTCACCGACCTGTCCCTGCCGAAGATCGGCGCCCAGTTCGGCGGCCGCGACCACACCACCGTCATGCACGCGGACCGCAAGATCCGCGCCCTGATGGCCGAACGGCGCTCCATCTACAACCAGGTCACCGAGCTGACCAACCGCATCAAGAACGGCTGACGCGGTCGCACCCGGGGCCGGCACCGGCCCTGCGGAGGCGGCTCGGGCGCCCCGGGACGACAGTCCCGGGGCGCTTTTTCGTGGGCGGGGGGGCGGTGATGCGTGGGCGGGGGCCGGGGATGCGCGGGCGTGGGGCGGTGAACGGACGGCCGGTGTGTTCGATTAGCGCGCGGGTTACGCAAGTTGCCCACAGATCGGGAGACTTTGTTTCGTCCACACCCTGGGGACTCCGGGAGTCGCCCACAATCCGTCCACAGGGTGGCCGGGTGAGTGGGCATCAGGGCAGGTCAGAGGGGTGTGAATTTGTGGGCGAAAGAAGTCCACAGGCTGTGGACGAAAAAACTGTCCACAGGACTGCCCACAGTGTTGTCCACCGTCGGCCCACAGGGTGGACCGTCTTGTGCACAGCTCCGGGCATCTTCTCCACACCGTTGTCCACTGTTCGGCAACCGGGAGGGTCCCCTCACCGTCCGGAGTGAAAGGCGTCACACCAAGGTGGACGGTTGCCCTGTGGGCAAGCTGGGTAAAGCTGGGGACGGCTCTGTGGAGTACCCGGCCCTCCCTGGGGACGACCTGTGCAGAACTTTCCGTTCTCCACAAGCAGGGCATGTTGTCCACCGGTGCCGCCCACAGGGGGTGGGGACAAAAAAGGGGCGCTGAGCTGCGGGAACCGGGTTATCCACGGTATCCACAGGGCCTACTACTACCCCCATAGAGAGTTAGGCCGGAATCCGTTTTCAAGCAGGTCCTGTGCACAACTCGTCCCTCGGCCTCCCCGGCGACTCGGGCCCGACTTGACGGGCAGCAGCACCGAGTGTCGGCGCCGTACGTCAGACTGGTCTCCGGCATTCAGCCGACGACGAAGGCCAGCAGGGCGAGCCAGCAACAGCAGGAGGCGGTTCCGGTGAAGATCCGGGTGGAGCGCGATGTACTCGCGGAGGCGGTGGCGTGGGCGGCCCGTAGCCTCCCGGCCCGGCCGCCGGTGCCCGTCCTCGCAGGCCTTCTCCTGAAGGCGGAGGAGGGCTCCCTGAGCCTCTCCGGCTTCGACTACGAGGTCTCGGCGCGCGTCTCGGTCGACGCCGACGTGGAGGAGGACGGCACCGTCCTCGTCTCCGGCCGGCTGCTCGCCGACATCTGCCGCGCCCTCCCCAACCGGCCGGTCGAAATTTCCACAGACGGTGTACGGGCGACCGTGGTCTGCGGCTCCTCCCGCTTCACCCTCCACACCCTGCCCGTGGAGGAGTACCCGGCGCTCCCCCAGATGCCCACCGCCACCGGCACCGTGCCCGGCGAGGTCTTTGCCTCCGCGGCCGCCCAGGTCGCCATCGCGGCCGGCCGCGACGACACGCTGCCCGTGCTCACCGGTGTGCGCATCGAGATCGAGGGCGACCGCGTCACCCTGGCCTCCACCGACCGCTACCGCTTCGCGGTCCGCGAGTTCCTGTGGAAGCCGGAGAACCCGGACGCCTCCGCCGTGGCCCTGGTGCCCGCGAAGACCCTGCTGGACACCGCCAAGTCCCTGACCAGCGGTGACACGGTCACCCTGGCGCTGTCGGGCTCCGGCGCGGGCGAGGGCCTGATCGGCTTCGAGGGCGCCGGCCGCCGCACCACCACCCGGCTGCTGGAGGGCGACCTCCCGAAGTACCGCACCCTGTTCCCGACCGAGTTCAACTCCGTCGCCGTCATCGAGACCGCCCCGTTCGTCGAGGCCGTCAAGCGCGTGGCGCTGGTCGCCGAGCGCAACACCCCGGTGCGCCTGAGCTTCGAGCAGGGCGTGCTGATCCTGGAGGCCGGCTCCAGCGACGATGCACAGGCTGTGGAACGTGTGGACGCCAAGCTGGACGGCGACGACATCTCGATCGCCTTCAACCCGACCTTCCTGCTCGACGGACTGAGCGCCATCGACTCCCCGGTCGCCCAGCTCTCCTTCACGACCTCGACCAAGCCGGCCCTGCTCAGCGGCCGCCCGGCCGTCGACGCCGAGGCGGACGAGGCGTACAAGTACCTGATCATGCCGGTCCGCCTCTCGGGCTGAGCCTTCCCCGGCTGAGTCTTCCGGCCGAATCCTCCGGACGGCCGTTCTCGCAGTTCAGGCCCGGTTCCGCGACGCGCGGGGCCGGGCCTTGCGACTCCTGTGGGGCCGCGCCCCGTGCCCCGGCGTAGGCTCGGAGCCGGGAGAGGGCCCGGGAATCCCCGGGTCCGACGGCCTCAACGCTTAAGGAAACACCTGATGGAGCTCGGTCTCGTCGGTCTCGGCAAGATGGGCGGCAACATGCGCGAGCGCATCCGCCGCGCAGGCCACACCGTCATCGGATACGACCGCAACCCGGATCTCGCCGATGTCCACAGCCTTCGGGAGCTTGTGGACGGTCTGCAGGGTCCGCGCGTGGTGTGGGTGATGGTCCCCGCCGGTGCCGCCACCCAGTCCACGATCGACGAGCTCGCCGAGCTGCTCTCCCCGGGCGACATCGTCGTGGACGGCGGGAACTCCCGCTGGACCGACGACGAGAAGCACGCCGCGGAGCTGGCCGCCAAGGGCATCGGCTTCGTGGACTGCGGGGTCTCCGGCGGTGTCTGGGGTCTGGAGAACGGTTACGCGCTGATGTACGGCGGCGAGAAGGAGCACGTCGCGGCCGTACAGCCGATCTTCGACGCGCTGAAGCCGGCGGGCGAGTTCGGTTCCGTGCACGCGGGCAAGGTCGGTGCGGGCCACTTCGCGAAGATGGTCCACAACGGCATCGAGTACGCCATGATGCAGGCCTACGCCGAGGGCTGGGAGCTGCTGGAGAAGGTGGACTCGGTCACCGACGTCCGCGAGGTGTTCCGGTCCTGGCAGGAGGGCACGGTCATCCGTTCCTGGCTGCTGGACCTCGCGGTGAACGCGCTGGACGAGGACGAGCACCTGGAGCAGCTGAAGGGCTTCGCGCAGGACTCCGGCGAGGGCCGGTGGACGGTGGAGGCGGCGATCGACAACGCGGTGCCGCTGCCGGCGATCACCGCTTCGCTGTTCGCGCGGTTCGCCTCGCGTCAGGAGGACTCCCCGCAGATGAAGATGATCGCTGCGCTGCGCAACCAGTTCGGCGGCCACGCGGTCGAGAAGAAGTAACGACACACCTGCAGCCGGGGGAGGTCGGCGCAACCATGCATGTTTCGCATCTGTCGCTGGCCGACTTCCGCTCGTACGCCCGGGCCGAGGTTCCGCTCGACCCGGGCGTCACGGCTTTCGTGGGCGCGAACGGGCAGGGCAAGACGAATCTCGTCGAGGCGGTCGGCTATCTGGCGACCCTCGGCAGCCACCGGGTGTCCTCGGACGCTCCGCTGGTGCGGATGGGGGCCGAGCGCGCCGTCATCCGGGCCGCGGTGGCCCAGGGCGAGCGTCGGCAGCTGGTGGAGCTGGAGCTGAATCCGGGCCGGGCGAATCGGGCCCGTATCAACAGGTCCTCGCAGGTCAGACCCCGTGACGTGCTGGGGATCGTACGGACGGTGCTGTTCGCGCCGGAGGATCTGGCCCTGGTGAAGGGGGATCCGGGGGAGCGCCGGAGGTTCCTGGACGAGCTGATCACCGCGCGGTCCCCGCGGATGGCGGGGGTGCGCTCGGACTACGAGCGGGTGCTCAAGCAGCGGAACACGCTGCTGAAGTCGGCGGCGATGGCGCGGCGGCACGGGGGCCGGTCGATGGACCTGTCCACGCTGGACGTGTGGGACCAGCACCTGGCGCGGGCGGGTGCCGAGCTCTTGGCGCAGCGGCTGGATCTGATCGCGACGCTGCAGCCGCTGGCGGACAAGGCGTACGAGCAGCTGGCGCCGGGCGGTGGCCCGCTGGCGCTGGCGTACCGGAGTTCGGTGGGCGAGGCGGTGGACTGCGCTGTCCACAGTTCGCGCGAGGAGCTGTGCACGGCGCTGCTCGGGGCGCTGGGTGAGGCCCGCAAGCAGGAGATCGAGCGCGGGGTGACGCTGGTGGGTCCGCACCGTGACGAGTTGGTGCTGCGGCTGGGGGAGCTGCCGGCGAAGGGGTACGCGAGTCACGGGGAGTCGTGGTCGTATGCGCTGGCGCTGCGGCTGGCTTCGTACGACTTGCTGCGCGCGGAGGGCAGTGAGCCGGTGCTGGTGCTGGACGACGTGTTCGCGGAGCTGGATGCGCGGCGTCGGGAGCGGCTGGCGGAGCTGGTGGCTCCGGGTGAGCAGGTGCTGGTGACGGCGGCGGTGGACGACGATGTTCCGGGCGTGCTGGTGGGGGCCCGGTACGCGGTTTCGGGTGGTGAGGTGACCCGGCTGTGAGCGAGAAGGAAGGCCGGCCCGAGGCGGGCCGGGGGCCCGAGCTGTCGGGTGTGGATCTGGCCCGGCAGGCGCTGGCGGCGGCGAAGGAGGCGGCCCGGGCGCGGGGTGCTGCGGTGGACGACCGGCGGCGTTCGCGTCAGGGCGGGCTGCGGTCGGGCGCGCGGGCGGACGGCCGGGATCCGATGCGGCTGGGTGCGGCGCTGGAGCGGATGCGGACCGAGCACGGCTGGGAGCAGCCGATGGCGGTGGCGGGGGTGATGCAGCGCTGGGACGAGATCGTGGGTCCGGATGTGGCGGCGCATTGCCGGCCGGAGGCGTACGACGCGGATCCGGAGAAGCGCGAGCTGACGGTGCGGTGTGATTCTTCCGCGTGGATGGTGCAGCTGAGGCACCTGACTCCGCAGCTGGTTGCGCGGTTGAACGGGCAGCTGGGGCAGGGAACGGTGCGGTTCATCAAGGTGCTGCCGCCGGGTGGCGGGCCGCGTCGGTACGGGCCGCTGCGGGCTCCGGGGTCGACGGGACCTGGGGATACGTACGGGTGACGGGGGCCGGCTGCGGGCCGTGGGGGGTGTGGTGTCCCGCACGGTGTCCGGAGCTTGACAGCCCGAGGGGCTGGGTGCCCGTGTGAGCCTCTTTGGGCCCCGGTCCGGATATGGGGAGTCGGCCGAGGCGGGTTCAGGGCGGCACATGCGGACTCAGGTACCTGCAAACCCCCATTCATGTCCGTGGTACCGGTAGACTGGGGGGTAATCCCGCGTTTGAGTGGGATCCCGCTGAAGAACGCTGACAACGCAGAACGACGCAGCCGCTCCTGCTTGCATGCCTGCTGGCCCGGAGTACGGCCTGTGCTGTGCCAGAAAGGGCGCTTCGTGGCCGATTCCGGCAACCCCAACGAGAACAAGTCCACAGCCGAGCAGAGCGGCGAGGTCGCGGGGGCCTCGTACACCGGAAGCAACATCCAGGTCCTGGAGGGGCTGGATGCGGTCCGCAAGCGGCCGGGCATGTACATCGGCTCGACCGGTGAGCGCGGACTCCACCACCTCGTCTACGAGGTCGTCGACAACTCGGTCGACGAGGCCCTGGCCGGGCACGCGGACACGATCGACGTCACGATCCTCGCCGACGGCGGGGTGCGTGTGATCGACAACGGCCGTGGCATTCCCGTCGACATCGTGCCGTCCGAGGGGAAGCCGGCCGTCGAGGTCGTCCTCACGGTGCTGCACGCGGGCGGCAAGTTCGGCGGTGGCGGTTACGCCGTCTCCGGTGGTCTGCACGGCGTCGGCGTGTCCGTCGTGAACGCCCTGTCGAGCCGGGTGTCCGTGGAGGTGAAGCGGGACGGCTACCGCTTCACGCAGGACTACAAGCTGGGTGCTCCGACCGCTGCCCTGGCGCGGAACGAGGAGACGGACGAGACCGGTACCTCGGTGACGTTCTGGGCGGACCCGGACATCTTCGAGACGACCGAGTACTCCTTCGAGACGCTGTCGCGGCGTTTCCAGGAGATGGCCTTCCTGAACAAGGGCCTGCGGCTGAGGCTGACGGACGAGCGCGAGTCGGCGAAGGCGACGGTCGGTGCGGACTCGGCGGAGGAGTCCGACGAGAACCAGGTGCGGACGGTCGAGTACCACTACGAGGGCGGCATCGTCGACTTCGTGCGGTACCTGAACTCGCGCAAGGGTGAGCTGATCCACCCGACGGTGATCGACATCGCGGCCGAGGACAAGGAGCGTCTGCTCTCGGTCGAGATCGCGATGCAGTGGAACAACGGCTACACCGAGGGCGTGTACTCGTTCGCCAACATCATCCACACGCATGAGGGCGGTACCCACGAGGAGGGTTTCCGCGCCGCGCTGACCTCGCTGATCAACAAGTACGCGCGTGACAAGAAGATCCTGCGGGAGAAGGACGACAACCTCACGGGTGAGGACATCCGCGAGGGTCTGACCGCGATCATCTCGGTGAAGCTGAGCGAGCCGCAGTTCGAGGGTCAGACGAAGACCAAGCTGGGCAACACGGAGGCCAAGACCTTCGTGCAGAAGGCGGTCTACGAGCACCTGAGCGACTGGCTGGACCGGAACCCGAACGAGGCGGCGGACATCGTCCGCAAGTCGGTGCAGGCGGCGACGGCGCGTGTGGCGGCCCGGAAGGCGCGTGACCTGACGCGTCGCAAGGGTCTGCTGGAGAGTGCTTCCCTGCCGGGCAAGCTGTCGGACTGCCAGTCGAACGATCCGACGAAGTGCGAGATCTTCATCGTCGAGGGTGACTCCGCCGGCGGTTCGGCGAAGTCGGGCCGCAACCCGATGTACCAGGCCATCCTGCCGATCCGCGGCAAGATCCTGAACGTCGAGAAGGCGCGGATCGACAAGATCCTGCAGAACACCGAGGTGCAGGCGCTGATCTCGGCGTTCGGTACCGGTGTGCACGAGGACTTCGACATCGAGAAGCTCCGCTATCACAAGATCATTCTGATGGCGGACGCCGATGTGGACGGCCAGCACATCAACACCCTGCTGCTGACCTTCCTGTTCCGCTTCATGCGGCCGCTGGTCGAGGCGGGGCACGTGTACCTGTCCCGCCCGCCGCTCTACAAGATCAAGTGGGGTCGCGACGACTTCGAGTACGCGTACTCGGACCGTGAGCGCGACGCCCTGGTGGAGCTCGGCAAGCAGCAGGGCAAGCGGATCAAGGAAGACTCGATCCAGCGCTTCAAGGGTCTGGGCGAGATGAACGCCGAGGAGCTGCGCGTCACCACCATGGACGTGGACCACCGCGTGCTCGGCCAGGTCACGCTGGACGATGCGGCGCAGGCCGACGACCTGTTCTCGGTGCTGATGGGTGAGGACGTCGAGGCCCGGCGTTCGTTCATCCAGCGGAACGCCAAGGACGTCCGCTTCCTCGACATCTGAGTCGGTCTCAGCTGACCGCCTGAAAGGACTGAAGACCAGCAATGGCCGACGAGAACACTCCCGTCTCTTCCGGGACCACGCCCGAAGAAGAGGGGCCGCAGCTGCGGATCGAGCCCGTCGGGCTCGAAACGGAGATGCAGCGCTCCTACCTGGACTACGCGATGTCCGTCATCGTGTCCCGCGCGCTGCCCGACGTACGCGACGGTCTGAAGCCGGTGCACCGGCGCGTGCTGTACGCGATGTACGACGGCGGGTACCGGCCCGAGAAGGGCTTCTACAAGTGCGCCCGTGTCGTCGGTGACGTCATGGGTACGTACCACCCGCACGGTGACACGTCGATCTACGACGCCCTGGTGCGTCTGGCCCAGCCGTGGTCGATGCGCATGCCGCTGGTGGACTCCAACGGAAACTTCGGCTCCCCGGGCAACGACCCGGCGGCCGCCATGCGCTACACCGAGTGCAAGATGGCGCCGCTGTCGATGGAGATGGTCCGCGACATCGACGAGGAGACCGTCGACTTCACGGACAACTACGACGGCCGCAACCAGGAGCCGACGGTCCTGCCGGCGCGCTTCCCGAACCTGCTGGTGAACGGCTCCGCCGGTATCGCCGTGGGCATGGCCACGAACATCCCGCCGCACAACCTGCGCGAGGTCGCGGAGGGTGCGCAGTGGTACCTGGCGAATCCGGCCGCCTCGCACGAGGAGCTGCTGGACGCGCTGATGGAGCGGGTCAAGGGACCGGACTTCCCGACCGGTGCGCTGGTGGTGGGCCGCAAGGGCATCGAGGAGGCGTACCGGACGGGCCGCGGCTCGATCACGATGCGTGCGGTGGTCGAGGTCGAGGAGATCCAGAACCGCCAGTGCCTGGTGGTCACGGAGCTCCCGTACCAGGTGAACCCGGACAACCTCGCGCAGAAGATCGCCGACCTGGTGAAGGACGGCAGGATCGGCGGGATCGCGGACGTCCGCGACGAGACCTCGTCCCGGACGGGCCAGCGCCTGGTGATCGTGCTGAAGCGCGATGCCGTGGCGAAGGTCGTGCTGAACAACCTGTACAAGCACACCGACCTGCAGACGAACTTCGGTGCGAACATGCTGGCGCTGGTGGACGGCGTGCCGCGCACGCTGTCGCTGGACGCGTTCATCCGGCACTGGGTGCAGCACCAGATCGAGGTCATCGTCCGGCGGACGCGGTTCCGGCTGCGCAAGGCCGAGGAGCGGGCGCACATCCTGCGCGGCCTGCTCAAGGCGCTGGACGCGATCGACGAGGTCATCGCGCTCATCCGGCGCAGCCAGACGGTCGAGATCGCACGCGAGGGCCTGATGGGCCTGCTGGAGATCGACGAGCTCCAGGCGAACGCGATCCTGGAGATGCAGCTGCGCCGGCTGGCCGCTCTGGAGCGGCAGAAGATCGTCGCGGAGCACGACGAGCTCCAGGCCAAGATCAACGAGTACAACGCGATCCTGGGGTCCCCGGAGAAGCAGCGCGGGATCGTCAGCGAGGAGCTGGCGGCGATCGTCGAGAAGTTCGGCGACGACCGCCGGTCGAAGCTGGTGCCGTTCGACGGCGACATGTCCATCGAGGACCTGATCGCCGAAGAGGACATCGTCGTCACCATCACCAACGGCGGCTACGTCAAGCGCACCAAGACCGAGGACTACCGTTCGCAGAAGCGCGGCGGCAAGGGCGTGCGCGGCACGAAGCTGAAGCAGGACGACATCGTCGACCACTTCTTCGTGTCCACCACGCACCACTGGCTGCTGTTCTTCACGAACAAGGGCCGGGTCTACCGTGCGAAGGCGTACGAGCTGCCGGACGCGGGCCGGGACGCCCGCGGGCAGCACGTGGCGAATCTGCTGGCCTTCCAGCCGGACGAGCAGATCGCGCAGATCCTCGCGATCCGCGACTACGAGGCGGCCCCGTACCTGATCCTGGCCACGAAGGCCGGCCTGGTGAAGAAGACGGCGCTGAAGGACTACGACTCGCCGCGTTCCGGCGGTGTCATCGCGATCAACCTGCGCGAGACGGCGGACGGCAGCGACGACGAGCTGATCGGCGCGGAGCTGGTGTCGGCCGAGGACGACCTGCTGCTCATCAGCAAGAAGGCGCAGTCGATCCGCTTCACCGCGACGGACGAGGCGCTGCGCCCGATGGGCCGTGCCACCTCCGGTGTGAAGGGCATGAGTTTCCGCGAGGGCGACGAGCTGCTCTCGATGAGCGTGGTGCGGCCGGGTACGTTCGTGTTCACCGCGACCGACGGCGGTTACGCCAAGCGGACGCCGGTGGACGAGTACCGGGTGCAGGGCCGTGGCGGTCTGGGCATCAAGGCCGCCAAGATCGTGGAGGACCGCGGGTCGCTCGTCGGTGCGCTGGTGGTGGACGAGTCCGATGAGATTCTCGCCATCACGCTCGGCGGTGGTGTGATTCGTACGCGAGTCAATGAAGTCAGGGAGACCGGCCGTGACACCATGGGCGTCCAGCTGATCAACCTGGGGAAGCGCGATGCCGTGGTAGGCATTGCTCGTAACGCCGAGGCCGGTCAGGACGCTGAAGAGGTCGACGAGACGACCGACGCAGCCGAGGGACAGGCCGTCGAGGCCGCCGAGGGCACCGAAGCCCCGGCCGCGGAGCACGAGGAGTAGAGCGTGAGTGGAGCCACGGGCGCCGGATCGGCCACGTCTGGAGCGAACGGTGCCCGTGGCCCCGCCGCGGACTCCAAGGGGGGAACTGTGACGGACCCGCGAGCGCCCCAGGCCCAGCCGCAGGCGCAGCAGCAGTCGGCCGACCGGTCGCAGCCGTACCACCCGCCGCAGGCGTATGCGGCCCCGGGCAGCGGCCCGGCGGCGCCGCGGGGCGGGGAGCGGGTGCGCGTGGGTGCTTCGCGCACCCAGCCGCGTACGCGCAAGGCGCGGCTGCGGGTGGCGAAGGCCGACCCGTGGTCGGTGATGAAGGTCAGCTTCCTGCTGTCGATCGCGCTGGGCGTGTGCACCATCGTGGCTTCGGTGGTGCTGTGGATGGTCATGGACGCGATGGGCGTGTTCGAGACGGTCGGCGGCACGATCAGCGAGGCCACCGGTTCGAACGAGAGCAACGGCTTCGATCTGCAGTCGTTCCTGTCGCTGCCGCGGGTCATCATCTTCACCTCGGTGATCGCGGTGATCGACGTGGTGCTGGCGACGGCCCTCGCGACCCTCGGGGCGTTCATCTACAACCTGTCCGCGGGCTTCGTGGGCGGTGTCGAGCTGACGCTCGCCGAGGACGAGTAGGGGCTCTCGAGCCCCTGTGACCTGCGATTTGGGAACTCCCGGGTCTGTGCGCTAATCTTCAGGAGTCAGCGCGCAGCGCGGAGGGGCTATAGCTCAGTTGGTTAGAGCGCATCCCTGATAAGGATGAGGCCACAGGTTCAAATCCTGTTAGCCCCACAGAACGGCAACGGCCCGGCGGAGATTCTCCGCCGGGCCGTTGCCGTTGTGGCATCCGGGTGCTTCCCAGATAACCAATCGGTATCGGTCGGTGTGTATAGTCGGGCGCCAGAAGTCCCCTACGTCAACGAAAGACGAGGTCGCGCGGTGAAGAAGCTGCTCCTGGTCGCACTGGCCGCCATCGGCGGGCTCCTCGTGTACCGCCAGATCCAGGCGGACCGCGCCGAGCAGGACCTGTGGACGGAGGCGACCGACTCCGTGCCGTCCGGTTCCGGTGTGTGAGACCCAAGGCTGAGTTCATGAAGCCCCGGCTGCCGCTGCGGCCGGGGCTTTGTGCTGTTCTGACACGAAAAGTTCTGGTTTGCAAAGTTTGAGTTGCGCTGGCAAATTCGGGGTGGGTCGTGAGGGGTCGGATCCGGGCGGCGGCGGCGGTGGTGGCGGGCGCGGGGCTGGGGCTGCTGGCGGGGGTTCCGGGGGCTGCTGCGGCTCCTGAGGCGGTGCCCGAGGCGGTTGCCGGGGCGCTCCCCGGGGCGGTTCCTCCCGGGAGCGGGCCGGCGTACGTGACCGCTCCGGGCGCCCGGAGCGTGCAGGGGGCGTCCAGCACGGCCACCGCGCCCACGCTGGAGACCGGCGGCTACGAGGACGTCCTGGGGCCCGGGGAGCGCTTCTACCAGCTGTCCCTGGACGCAGAGTCGAGCGTCTACGTCTCGGCGGTGGTCCGGCCGGACCCCGGGGCCGCGGTGGCCTACGGGGACGGGGTGGACGTGGTGCTGATGACCGCGGCCGGCAAGGAGTGCGGCCGCGCGGAGCGCGGCACCTTCTCCTCGGACCAGGCCCGGCCGATCACCGACGTGGCGGTGCGGCGGCTCCAGGAGGACGGGGACTGCCAACAGGCGGGCCTGTACTACGTGAAGCTCGTCCGCACCTCCGACAAGGCCTCGGACCAGGCCCCGTGGCCGGTGGAGCTGACGGTCATGCGGGAGCCGGGGCTCAGCACCGGCAGTGCGCCCCCCGCGGCCCGGCCCAGCACCTGGCCCTCGGCCGAGCCGGTGCGGCCGCCCGGCATCGGGCGGGTGCGCGAGGGCGGTACGGGCTTCAACGACGCCCGGGCCCTGGAGACGGGAGCCTGGCGGGACGGGATGCACCCGGGCCGGACCCGGTTCTACCGGATCCCCGTCGGGTGGGGACGGCAGCTGAGCGTCAGCGCCGAGCTGGCGAAGGCCCCCCGGATGACGAAGGAGTACGGCTCGGCGGCCTACGGGCTGTCCGTGAGCCTCTACAACCCCGCCCGGGCGCTCGTCGGCACCGAGACCGCCCCGTACGACGGCAGGCAGGCCATGGCGGCCTTCGGGAAGACTCCCCCGGTCGCCTACGACAACCGCTTCTCGGACGATGCCCGGATGCGGCCGGTGCGGTTCGCGGGCTGGTACTACCTCGCCGTCACCGTGGACCGGAAGGTCGGCGAGTTCGTGGCCGATGCCGAGGCCATCCCGCTGACCCTGCGGGTGCGGACCGAGGGGGAGCCGGCCGCGGCGCCGCCGTACCGGGAGGACGCCGTCAAGGCGGGGTTCGGGCTCGCGGAGGCGGATCTGGACGCCGCCCGGGAGGGGCTGACCGCGGTCGAGGCCCGGCAGGCCGCCGAGCGGCGCTCGCGCCTGGGCGTGGTGGCAGCCGGGGGGATCGGCACCGGGACGGCGCTGCTGCTGGGCCTCGGCGGGTGGGCACTGCTCGCCCGGCGGCCGGGTCTCAGGTCTGGCTGAGGGCCCAGAAGCCGACGGCGAAGCACAGCAGGGCGAGCACCAGGACCGGGACGGCCACCTTGGCCGGGGGGCCGGGCCGGCGTTCCGGTGCCGCGGCGGGCTCCCGGACGGCCGCGGGGTCCTGGTGCGGCTGCGGGGCCTGCGCGGGCGCGGGGAGCGGTTGCGGGGCCGTGTAGGGCCGGGTGGGCTCCGGAGGGGCCAGGTGGAAGCTGCCGGTCTCGGAGGCGGAGGCGGAGGCGGACGCGTGCGGCGACGGTGGCGCGGCGGGGGCCGGGGGCGATGTTTCACGTGAAACACCCCCGAGCGCCGTTCGGGTGGGCTCACCGGGGGTCCACAGCGTCGGCGGGCCGTCCGGCGGGGGCATGGCCGGGCCTGGGGGCGCTGCGGGGGCTGCCGGAGGCGGTACGGGGAGGGAGCCTGTGTCCGGGCCCGCGGGCGCTGCTGCCGTCGGGCCTGCGGTCGGGGGCCGGAGCGGGGCGGCCGGGGCCGCGGGGGCCGCGGGGGCCGCGGCAGGCCCCGCCGGGCTGGCGGGGCTGGCGGGGCTGGCGGGAGGCTCCGTGGGAGTGACGGGAGGGCCGGCCGGGGTGCCCGGGGCGGGTGCGGCGGGCGGCGCCACCGGAGCGGTGGCGGGGTGGGTTGCCGGGTGCGCGGGTGCGGGGGCGGCCGGGTGCGGGGGACGGGCGGGCCGGGGGCCTGCCGGGCCGAATCCCTCCGGCAGCGGGCCCAGTTGGTCGAAGACCTCGACGGGCTCCTCGTCCGGGGCGGCCGGGGGCAGCAGCTCCACGGCCTCGGCGAGGGCCTTGCGGGCCCCGGTGGCCGTACGGAAGCGCAGGGCGGGGTCGGGCTGCAACAGGCCCGCTATGACCTGCCAGAGGGGTTCCTGGAGCCCTTGCGGGGCCGCCGGGGTGCCGCGGGTCAGGAAGAGCTCGGCCAGGGCCTGGGAGTCGGGTTTCCGGCCCTCCAGGAGGTACAGGGCGACCAGCCCTGCGGCGTAGAGGTCGGCCGGGAAGTCGGGTTCCGCCCCCATGAGTTGCTCGGGGGCGAAATAGCCGGGGGTGCCGACCACGTAGTGGGTCTCGGTCAGCCGGGGCTCACCCTTGCGCATGGAGATCCCGAAGTCGGACAGCCGCAGGTGCGGCCGCCCGGTCCCGGTGGCCTCCAGCAGGATGTTGGCGGGCTTGACGTCCCGGTGGACCACCCCCTCGGCGTGCACCGCCGCCAGTCCGGAGAGCAGCTGGTCCAGCAGCGTGCACACGAACCGGGGCGGCAGCGGCCCGTAGTCGCCGATGACGTGGGCGAGGGAGCCGCCGCTCACCAGGTCCATGGTGAACAGGACCTTCTCGTCGTCCGCCGCCCAGCTGGCCGGGGCCAGCACGTGGGGGTGGTCGATGCGCAGGGCCTGTTCCCGCACGAACCTCAGCAGGGCGTGGGCGTCGCTCTGTTGGAGGACCTTGGCGGCGACGTACCGCCGGCGGCGGTGGTCCCAGGCCCGCCAGACGGCCCCGACCCCTCCCCGCCCGATCGGGTCGATCAGCTCGTACCGACCGGCGAAGACCTCTCCCATTGCGCTGCGCCCGCTCCCCGTCCGGATCAGCCCTGGTGCGCCTCGTAGTGGGACACCGCGTCCGCGGTGCGTCCGGCGCCGTACACCCGGAGGAACTCTGCCAGTTCCGGGTGGGTCGGGGCGAGGGTGTCCGCCGCGTCGATGATGTCGCCGGCCGCCGCGACCGAGCGCAGCAGCGACTGGATCTCGCGGACCACCCGCTTGACGGTGGGGGCACCGGAACTCGTGGTGGTCTGGCCGGTGTTGCTGAGCACCGAGCCGCCCTGGGTCTTCTTGATCTCGTCCATCCGGTCCGTGGCCTCCGCCGCGCTCACGCTGCCGTCGGCGACCTGGCTCGCCAGTTCCTGGAGGGCCTGGACGCGCTGGACGACGGCCGGATTCCCGATCTTGGCCCGCTGTCCGCTCATGAGTTGGGACAGCATGGGCGCCGACAGGCCGAGCACGGCAGCGAGGCGGGCCTGGTTCAAGCCGAGGTCATCTATGAGCCGGCGGAAGAGCGCGCCGAGCGGCTCCCCGTACCAACTGCGCTGAAGCTCTCTGGCTCTCGCCGTGGCCTCTTGCTGCACTGCGTCCACTACTACTCCCCTTCGCTGGTGCGAACCTCGCGAGCATCTTACGGAGCGTGGTCGCGGACCGGGAGTCCCTATCATTTTGCGGTATCGGGGGGGTAACCCGGTACTCTGGTCTGCGGAAGTGGCCGTGCGGGGTTCCGCGGCGGCCGCCTTCGCTGCACGGGGCCTTAGCTCAGTTGGTAGAGCGCTGTCTTTGCATGGCAGATGTCAGGGGTTCGACTCCCCTAGGCTCCACTTTTGAAACGCCCTCTGACCTGCGTATACGCGGGCCGGAGGGCGTTTTTTCGCACCCGGCGGCGTACGGGTGTGCCCGGGGGTGCGAGGTGTTTCTCCCCCCGGTCGGCCGGCGGTGGGCGGGGTGCTGGCGTGAGTGAGCCAGGCGAGCCCACGCCAGCGGATTTCGTTGGTTCGGGTCGAGGCGTCGTCCAGGATTGATCTCAGTGAGGGGCCGATCCGCTCCCCAGTCCGAATCCCCAGCAGAGTCCGTAGCGGCTCGGAACGTCCGGAGAGATGTCATGTCCATTTCAACCATGTCGACGCGGCAGAGCCCGGTGCTTGAGTCCTTCGAGCAGAAGATCGAGGAGCTCAAGCAGGCCGAGCTGTACCGCGAGTTCTTCCCCGTCGGCCACCTCGCCGCCGACCGCGGCCAGACCCGCCACGAGGGCCGGACCATCCAGGTCTGGTGCAGCAACGACTACCTCGGGATGAGCCAGCACCCGGACGTGATCGCGGCCCAGGTGGACGCCACCTACCGGCACGGCACCGGCACCGGCGGCTCCCGGAACATCGCCGGCACGAGCACCGCGCACGTGGAGCTGGAGCGGAAGCTGGCCGCCTGGCACCGCACCGAGCGGGCGCTGGTGTTCTCCAGCGGCTACGTGGCCAACTTCGAGACGCTCAGCACGCTGATCGCCGCGATCGACGACGTGGTGGTCTTCTCCGACGCCCTCAACCACCGCTCGCTGATCGAGGGCATCGTCCGCTCCGGGGCCAAGAAGCACGTCTTCGCCCACAACGACCTGGCGGACCTGGAGGAGAAGCTCGCCCTCTACGACCTCGACCGGCCGAAGCTGATCGTCTTCGAGTCCGTCTACTCGATGGACGGGGACACCTCGCCCGCGAGCGCGATCTTCGACCTGGCCGAGAAGTACAACGCGCTGACCTTCCTCGACGAGACGCACTCCATCGGCGTGCGCGGCGCCACCGGCGCCGGTCTGAGCGAGGAGCTCGACGACCACCGCGCCACCTTCATCCAGGGCGTCTTCGGCAAGGCCCTCGGCACCGTGGGCGGCTACGTGGCCGGCCCCGACGCGGCGCTGGACGTGGTCCGCTCGCACGCCCCCGGGTTCATCTTCACCACCGCCCTCCCCCAGGCGGTCATGGAGGCCACGCTCAAGAGCCTGGACATCGTCCAGAAGGCCACCGACATGCGCGAGGAGCTCAACCGCAAGGCGGCCCTGATGAAGGCCGAACTGCGGGCGCGCAACATCGACTTCATCGACGCCGACAGCCACCTGGTGCCGGTGATGGTGCCCGGCGGCGAGCGGGTCCGCAAGGTCGCCCAGATGCTGCGCGAGCGCCACGACATCTACGTCCAGCCCATCAACTTCCCCTCGGTCGCGCGCGGCGGCGAGCGGTTCCGCGTGACCACGGCGCCGTTCCGCACCGAAGAGCAGATCGCCGAGTTCGCCGAGGCGATGAAGCAGTGCCTCAACGAGTGCTGACCGACCCCTTCCGGCCGGCCGCGCTCCACCCCCACCCCCACGCCCCCCACGTACACAGCCCTGTCAGCGACAAGCGGAGAGATGCATGAACGTCCGTAAGATCACGCCCTTCATCGGCGTGGAGATATCCGGAGTCGAGTACGCCGACCTGGACCAGCCCGAGGTGTGGGACGAGGTGGTCCAGGGCGTCCAGCAGCACGAGCTCGTCGTCGTCCGGGGGATCGAGCTCACCCCGCAGCAGCAGGTCGAGCTCGCGGGCCGGCTCGGCCGCCCGGTGCCGTTCGTCCTCACGAAGTACCGCCACCCGGAGATCGAGGAGATCATGATCTCCTCCAACGAGTCCAAGGACGGCAAGCCGATCGGCGTCGCCCGCGTGGGCAACTTCTGGCACCAGGACTCCACCTTCATCGCCGAGCCGCCGCCGTACACCATGCTCTACGGCGTCAACGTGCCCTCCACCAGCGGGCACACCAAGTTCGCCAACGCGGCCCACGTCTACGACCGGCTGCCCGAGGAGTGGAAGGCCCGCCTCGCCGACCGGATCGGCGTGCACACCGTCTCCAAGCGGCTGCGCATCCGTCCGGAGCACGTCGGCCTGTCGGTCGCCGAGTTCAAGGCGCTCATCGACGTCGAGCACCCCAAGGTCCGCCACCCGCTCATCCGCAAGGACGAGTTCACCGGCCGCGAGTACCTCTACGGCTCCCGCGAGTACATGGACGGGGTGGAGGGCTTCGACCTCAACGAGAACGAGGAGTTCTTCCAGCTCGTCGACTCGCTCATCCACGACGAGGAGCACGTCTACACCCACGTGTGGAGCCCGAAGGACCTCGTGATCTGGAAGACCCGCACGGCCTTCCACATCGCCACCGAGGTCGAGCCCGGCGTCGGCCGCACCGTGCACCGCGTCAGCATCGAGTCGGCCGAGGCCGAGGTGGGCCCCGTCGAAGAGAAGGTGCAGTGAGCGGCGTTGCCGACTTCGCCGTGACGTTCCCCCGGGGGCGGGTCGACGTGCACGACCTGCACGCCGCCTCCGGGGTCCCGCTGACCGACATCCTCGCCGTCACCCACGCCGGGCACTTCCCGGCGCTGGGGAAGGACGAGACGGCGTGGGAGCTGGCCCTCGACGCGGCCCGCACGGTCCTGGCCCGTACGCCGGTGGCCCCCGAGGAGATCCGGTACGTGATCTACGCCGGGTCCGGGCAGTGGGACCGGCCTTTCTGGTCCCCGGCCGCCAAGGTGGCGCACGAGCTGGGCATCACCCGGGCGCACTGCTTCGAGGTGGCGAACTTCTGCAACGCGGGCATGGCGGCCCTCAAGGTGGCCGCCGACCGGCTCGACCTCACGGGCGAGGGCCACGCGCTGGTGCTCGTCGGGGACCGGCTCAGCCGGATGGTGGACCGCAGCGACCCGGCCTCGAAGGCGCTGTTCAACTTCGGGGACGCGTCCGCGGCGATGCTGGTCTCCCGGGGCGACACCGCGTTCAGGCTGCTGCACACGGCGATGCGCACCGATCCGAGCTGGTCGGACTACTACGCCGGCGAGTTCCGGGACGGCGAGGTGGCGATCCGCCGGGCCGCCCACCGCAAGGGCCTGGCGGCCGCGTACGTGGAGAACTTCACCGCACTGGTCGGCGAGACCCTCGACGCCATCGGCGCGAAGCCCGGTGACGTCGACCACCTGCTGATCAACCAGGGCGACCAGGACATGCACCGGCGCCTGCTGGAACATCTCGGCATTCCGGCCGAGAAGAGCGTCTTCAACTACCACCGGCTCGGCCACATGGGCGGAGCCGACACATTGATCGCCCTCGGCGGGCTGCGGGACGAGCAGCGGCTGCGGGGCGGCGAGCTGATCCTCCTGGCCACCAGCGCCATGGGCTTCAGCTGGGGAATCACAGCCTTGGAGTACCGACGATGAAGATTCTGATCATGAATCAGGTGCCGTACCGGAAGATCCAGTACCACTTGGGCATCGACCACGAGAAGCACGACGTGACCTACGTCTGCGGCCCGATCGGCGACGCGCAGCTGCCCCGCGACCTGCGGTGCGAGCGGCTGCTGATCGACCCGACGCAGGACCTGACCGAGCAGGTCATCGCCCGCACCTCGCGTGCGGACGGGTTCGAGGCGGTGCTGGCCCTGTCCGAGTCCGGGATCCTGGGCGCGCACCGGATCCGCGAGCACCTGGGCCTGCCGGGGCCGTCGCTGGAGCAGCTGGAGCGGGTGCGCGACAAGGTCGCGATGAAGCAGGCGCTGGTGGACGCCGGGGTGCGGCACCCGCGGTTCGTGGCCGCGCCGCCGGTGTGCAAGCCGCTGCCGTGGACGGGCAAGACGGTGGTCAAGCCCCGTCAGGGCGCGTCCAGCGAGGGTGTCACCATCCACGAGACCGCGCGTGCGGCGGTGGAGTTCCACCGGACGCTGGAGGAGCCGGGCGAGTTCCAGCTGGAGGAGTACATCGAGGGCGAGCTGTTCCACGCCGACGGCATCATCGCCGCCGGCGAGCTCTCCGACCTGGTGGTCAGCCGGTACGTCGGCAAGCCGGTGGACTTCGCCTCGGGCCGCCCGATCGGCTCGGGCCAGCTGCCCCGCTCGGAGCGGTACGAGGCGTTCGTGAAGCAGGTGATCGAGGCCCTCGGCATCGAGGAGGGCTGCCTGCACCTGGAGTTCTTCGAGACCGCCGAGGGCGAGCTGGTCTTCCTGGAGGTGGCCAACCGGCTGGGCGGCGGCGGCATCGTCGACTCCCACCTGCGGCACACGGGCGTCCACCTGCCCTCGCACGAGATCGCGGTCCGGCTGGGCTTCGAGCGTCCCGAGCCGGCCCGGCCGAGCGGCCGGTACCACGGGTTCTTCATCTTCCCCGGCCACCAGATGGCGCAGGGCACCCGCGTCGAGGTCACCATCCCCGACGAGCTGCGGGAGCACCCGGCCGTGGACCGGCTGTACGTGCTGGACGCCGAGGACGCCGTCGCGAGCGGATCGGTCACCTACCAGGAATGGGAGGTGCCGGTGTTCATCGAGGCCTCGGACGAGGACCCGGAGCGGCTCCAGGCCTTCCTGGCCCGGTGCGCGGCCGAGATCACGGTGACCGAGGCGGTCCTGGCGGGGGCGGCGGCATGAGCACGGTCCGCTTCTATCCGACCGACCTGGTCCTCGCGGTCCAGCAGGCCGAGCGGGAGCTCGCGGAGCGCCCGGACTCCGAGCTGGCCCGGCTGGTCACCGGTGCCGGGCTGGCCGGCCTGTGGGACGCGGCGGAACTGGCCGAGGGCCTCGACGAGTTCTTCGACGGGCTGAGCCAGTACCCGTGGCACTCGCTGGTCGACTCCGACGACGTCGTGGCCTACGAGCCCGTCGGCACCGTGGTGATCGACGACGAGCGGGCGGGCAACACCCTGCGCGGTCTGCTGCTCGGCTGGGCGACCGGCAACGAGGTGGTCGTCCGTACCGGCCGTCCGGAGCTGTGGGACCGGCTGACCGCGCTGCTGCACGGCTTCGGGTTCCCGCTGCCGGCCGCCCGTACGGCCGAGCCGGGTGCGGAGACCGCCGCCGACTGGCACCACGTCACCGTCCCCGACCTGCTGGTGCCCGCCGGTCTCGCCGACGGGGTGGTCACCGGCGAGGAGCCGCGGGCCGGCGTGCCGGTCCTGCGGATCCGTGCGGCGGCCGGTGCCGGCGCGGCGGCCCTGACGGCGGGTGCGCTGCGGCTGGACTGCCGCTCGGGGTGGGTCGGCGCCCTGCAGCGCAGCGAGTACCTGAAGGGCACGCGGCTGTCCGACGCCCGCGCCGCCGACGCGGCCCACGAGGACGAGCGGCTGGCCGCGAAGCTGCGGTTCCTGGTCGAGCAGGCCCGGCGCGCCCCGCACTACCGCGAGCTGCCCCGCATCGGCGCGCGCGCCGACCTGGCGGCCCTGCCGGTGCTGGAGAAGGGGGACCTGGAGAAGAACTCCCTGCCGGCCTCCCGGGCGCTGTGCAGCGGGGCCCGGCCCAGCGGGGAGGTGCTGCGCAGCGGGGCGACGACCGGCCCGCCGCGGTACATCGTCTACTCGCGCGCCGACTGGAACAACATGATGCGCGAGGCCGTGCCGCTGCTGTGGGCCCTGGGCATCCGCCCCGGCGACCGCGTGATCAACACCCTGTTCGGCGGCGGTCTGTACGGCGGTCTGGTGACCAGCAGCATGGAACTGGCCCGGATGCCCGTGGAGGCGTACAGCACGGCGCAGATGGTCACTCCGGACGACGTGCTGATGCTCGCCGGCAGTTTCGGTGCGAACGTGGTGCTCGGCCAGCCGGCGCTGGTGCTGCCGGTGCTGCGCGAGGCGAAGGCCCGCGATCCGAAGCTGCGGATCGAGAAGGTCATCTACGGCGGTACGCCGATGCAGGAGTCGGACAAGCAGTGGCTGCGCGAGGAGCTCGGCACCACGGTGGTCTCCAGCATCCTGGCGGCCAACGACGGTGCGCAGCTCGGCTACCAGTGCAGTGAGCTGGGCGGCACCCTGCACCACCTGTGCGAGGACTACAACCTGATCGAGGTCGTGGACGAGCAGGGCGTGCCGCTGCCGGAGGGCGCGGCGGGCGAGCTTCTGGTGACGAGCATGCAGAAGTTCGAGGGTCCGCTGATCCGCTACCGGATCGGGGACATGGGCCGGATCACGCACCACGTGTGCGGCTGCGGTGTGACCGGCCGGGTGCTGGAGTACCTGGGGCGCTCGGACGGCCAGATCAAGGTCAAGGGCCGGACGGTCCTGTACGGCGAGATCATGGCGGCGCTCGCGCCGTTCGGTGTCTCCCAGCTCCAGGTGGAGATCAACTCCCACGGGGACAAGGAGACGGTGACGGTGCGCACCGAGTCGCCGAAGGAGCTGGACCCGCTCGCGGTGCGGGCGCACCTGGGCGAGCAGTTCGAGGTGCTGAGCGACTACCACTCCTTCGATGCTTCGCTGACCCCCTTCGAGCTGGTCGTGGAGTGCCGTGCGGAGGGCGAGCTGCCCCGCAACGCGGTCAGCGGCAAGATCAAGACCGTCATCGACGGGCGTCTGGCGTAGCCGGCGCGCGGCCGGTCCCCGAGTCCGGTCCCAGGCCTCGGTTTCGTACCCCCCGGGCCACCCCCGGTTCCCTACCCGGGTCCCCCATCCCCGGTCCCACACCCCGGTCCGACACCCCCGGTCCGACGTGCCGGTCGGACGCAGAACGGAAATCCCATGACTGACCAGATCACCCGGCTGTTCAACCGGGAACTCGCCCGTCCGGGCAGCCCGCTGCGGGACATCGACCTCGACGCGGGCGGTTTCCCGGAGCTGGACGCGCTCGGCTACCGCTACCTGAACCGGCCGATGTTCTTCCCCGAGGAGGAGATCCGCCGCTTCGAGGCCGACCTGCTCGGCGTGGTGGACCTGCTCACCTCGCTGCCCGAGCGGCTGTTCGACGGTGACGTGGACCGGGTCTGCGAGGCGCTCGGCCTGAGCAGGTCCAAGGCGGACCTGGTCGGCGCCTTCCAGAAGCAGAAGCCGCCGCGGTTCGGCCGGATCGACGCCTACCACGACGGCGAGTCGCTGAAGATCCTGGAGTTCAACGCCTCCAGCCAGACCGGCGGTCAGGAGTGGGTGGGCCCGGTGGCCCGCCGGATGCTCGACTTCGACGGCTTCCGCTCCTTCGCCGGCGCCCACGGCCTGCACCACGTGGACACCACCGAGGTGCTGGCCCGTTCGCTGCGCGAGGCGGCCGCGGAGGTCACCTCCGGCGCGGATCCGGTGGTCGCCCTCGTCGAGGGGCCGGGCGGCATGGCCCTGTACGGGCACGCCTGGCGGCCGCTGCAGAACATCCTGCGGGGCCACGGGCTGGAGTGCCACCTCGGCGAGATCGGCGACCTGAAGGTCGAAGGCGGCCGGGTCCGGTTCAAGGGCGCGCCGGTGGACGTGGTCTACCGGGTGTTCGACCTCGACCAGGTGGTCGACGACCCGGACGGGCGGGCCCTGACCGAGCAGCTGCGCGACGCGCACCGGGACGGCGGGGTGGTCCTGTGGAGCCCGCTGGAGACCGATCTGCACGCCAACAAGCGCTGGATGGCGTACCTCTCCGACCCGCGGCTGCGCGGGCACATGAGCGCCGAAGAGCAGCTGATGGTGGACCGGGTGCTGCCCTGGACCCGGATGCTCGACCCGGGTTCGGCGGCCACCGGCCGGGAGATGGTCGAGCAGTGCCGCGCGCGGCGCGAGCACCTGATCCTCAAGCTGAACGAGGGCTTCGCCGGATCGGGCATCACCTGCGGCTGGCTGGTCGACGAGGCCCGCTGGGAGGAGGCGCTCGGCCAGGCCGCCCAGGTCGGCGCGATCGTCCAGGAGCGGGTCGTGCCGCGCGAGGAGCCGGTGCTGAACCTCGCGACGGGCGAGACGGAGTCGTGGGACTCCTGCCTCGGCCTCTACTGGATGCCCACCGGTTTCGCCGGCGGCGGCAGCCGACTGGTGCCCTCCGGTGAGCCGTTCACCCTCGACGCGACGCGCAAGCGGCTCGCCGGCATCTACCTGTACCCCGAGCCGACTCACTCCGACGGGAGCTGACCCCCATGGCCCAGACCGCCGATCTCGCACCCGGGCCCGCCGCGGCCGGGGCCGCGAAGCCGAAGCCCGGACGGGACTTCCGCTACCTGCTGTCCGCCTACTCGGTGCAGACCCTCGGCGAGGGGGTGCTGCTCGCGACCCTGCCGCTGCTGGCCAGCCGGCTGACCGACGACCCGCGCCTGATCTCCGGGGTGGTGCTCGCCGAGGGGCTGCCCTGGCTGCTGCTCGCCCTGCCGGGCGGGGTGATCGTCGACCGGTTCGACCGGCGGCGGCTCATGGTGGGCACCCAGGCCGTGCAGGTGTTCCTGCTGCTCGCCATCGCCGTACTGGCGACCTTCGACCTCGCCCGGATCTGGATGATCTACGTGCTGGCCTTCGGGCTCACCGCGGGGGACATCCTGTTCACCGGCGCCAGCCGGGCGGTGATACCCAGCATCGTGCCGAGTGCCGCGCTGGAGACCGCCAACGGGCGGAGCGTCACCGCGGAGACCGTGGGCCGGCAGTTCGTCGGCCCGCCGCTCGGCTCGGCCCTGTTCGCGTTCCTGCTGCCGCTGCCGTTCTGGCTGGACGCGGCCGCCTACGCGGTGTCGCTGCTGCTGCTCCTGCGGATCCGGGGCACCGGCGGGCGGTTCCGTCCCGAGCGCACCGCCGCGGCCGAGCGGGGGGCGGGCGCCCTGGTCAACGAGGCGACCGAGGGGCTGCGGCTGCTGTTCCGCCACCCGGTGCTGCGGGCCATCGTGGTCCTCGCGGCCGCCAGCAACTTCTGCGTCACCATGGGCCAGTCGGTGCTCGTGCTGTTCGCGTCCGAGGTGCTGGGCGTGGGCGACGGCGGGTACGGCGTACTGCTCGCGACGATGGCGATCGGCGGGGTGGTCGGCGCGCTGGGCAGCAGCCGGGTGGTCGCCCGGTGCGGGGCCCGCGCGGTGGCGATCACGGTGTCCACCGCGGGCTCGGTGAGCCTGCTGGCCATCGGCCTGTTCGGCCGGGGGACGGTCGTGGTGGCCGCGCTGTTCTGCATCTGGTCGGCCGGTCTGTCGCTGTGGAACGTGATGGCGCAGTCGACCAGCCAGCGGCTGGTTCCGGACGAGCTGCGGGGGCGGGTCGGCACCGGCACCCGGATGATCTGCTTCGGTGCGATCCCGCTGGGTGCCGCCACCGGCGGCCTGGTCGCCGCCGAGTGGGGGCTGCGCGCGCCGTGGGTGGTCGGCGGTCTGATCAACCTGGTGGTGGCCCTGCTGTTCGTGCCCGCGATGCGCCGCTGGCCCTCGCGGGAGCGGGTCTGAGGCGGGACGCGGGGCCGGCGGGCCGCCGGCCGCTGCCGGACGGGGTCAGGCCAGCCAGCCGAGTGCGGCGGCCCGGACCCCGGCCTGGAAGCGGCTGGCGGCCTGCAGCCGGTCCATCAGGGTGGCGACGACCCGGCTGATGGACCGGGCCGAGATCCCGATCTGCCGGGCGATCACCTCGTCCTTCTTGCCGGCCGCCATCAGCCGCAGGACCGCCCGCTCCAGATCGGTCGGGCCCGCGACCGGCTCCTGCTCGGGGACCGCGTAGTCGCCGGCCTGCTCCCAGTGGTGCTCGAACAGGCTCATCAGGACCTGGACGACCGCGGGGTCGCGGATCACGACGGCGTCCGCTCCGGAGGGGCCGGGGCCCACCGGGACCACGGCCGTCTTGGCGTCGTACACGAGGAGGAACGCGGGCAGCAGGGTCAGGCTCTTCACCTGGGCGCCCGCGGTCGAGATGGCCCGGGCGTAGCTGGCGGTGTTCTGGTGGGAGGAGCCGGCCTGCTGGAACAGGGTGCGGATGGTGACCCCGCGTTCCAGCATGGCCAGGCCGACCGGGATCTCCGGGAGGAGGGTGCGGTCGCTGCGGCCGCCCACCGGGACCATGGCGTCGACGGTGGAGCTGCACGAGCGGCTGAGCTCCTCCAGGAGGACCTGGAGGGCCTGCTCGCCTTCGACCCGTTCCACTCCGCCCGTGGTGGGCCGCTGGCTGCGGGCCTCCAGGTATTCGCCGGTCAGGGCGGTGAGGCTGGCCCGGGTGTCGGCCACGGCGGCGCGCTGGACCAGCAGCTGCTGCTCGGTTTCGGCGAGCAGCAGGTCGGAGGCGGTCTCCGGGCTCACCGCCACCCAGCCGCCGTGGGCGGCCGGGCGCAGCAGGTGCAGGGAGGCGAGCGCCTCGTCGGCGCGCTCCAGCTCCTCGGGGGCCACGGCCAGCAGACGGCAGAGCTCGGCCGCGGTGGCGGCCGGGTGGGCCACCCGGGCGCGGTAGACGGCGAGGCTCGTCTCGTCCGGGGTCATCAGGTTCAGCACGTCGGGTCTCCTGTCGACAGGGTGGTCGAGCGGGGTCGCCATTGATGGTCGGCGCCGCCGTTCCCCGTCCGGTCCCGATCCGTTCCTCTCGTGCCGGTGCCCTGTCCTGCCGGGGTCCCCCGTCCCGGTGCCCCGTCCCGTCCCGCGCCGTGTCAGGCCGGTGGTGCGGCGGGTACGGCGGCCTGCCCGGCTGCGAGGGCGGCGACGAGGTCCTCTCCCCGGGCGGTGAAGCCGAAGCAGTGGCGGACGTTGTAGAGGGTGGCGTCCAGGCAGAAGCCGGGGGAGGTGGTGCCGACGCCGTCTTCCAGGAGGACGGCGTCGTAGCCCAGGCACGCTGCGTCGGTGAGGGTGGCCATCACGCACTGGTCGGCGTTGACCCCGGTGAACAGGACGGTGTCCACGCGCAGGTTGCGCAGCACGGAGTCGAGCCGGGTGTCGTGGAAGCCGCTCATCCGCTGCTTGGTGAGGTGGAGGTCCCCGGCGGCGGGGGTGAGGGCGGAGACCACGGCGGCCCCCCAGCTGTCTGCTTCCAGGACCGGAGTGGGGATGCCGGGGAGCCGGGAGCCGATGCCGCCGCCGGTGCCCGCCAGGTCGTAGGCGTGCAGCACGTTCGGCGGAATGTTGGCCCGGTCGGGGCGGGAGGCCCAGTTCAGCCAGATCACGGGGACTCCCGCGGCCCGCAGCGGGGGCAGCATCGCGCCGATGGACTCGGCCAGGGCGGTGGCTCCGGAGACGTCGAGCCCTATGGAGGCGAGCCAGCCGTCGGGGTGGCAGAAGTCGTTCTGCATGTCGATGACGAGCAGCGCGGTCCGGGCCAGGTCGAGCGTGAGGTGCTGGGGCGCGGCGGGGAGGGCCACGGGGCGGTGCGGCCGCAGCGGGCGGCGCAGGTCCACCTCCGTGGCGGAGGCCCGCCAGCTGTTGCGCGGGTTGGGCCCGAGCGGGCGGAGCTCAGTCATGGGCGTGGCCGGCCGGGGCGTGGTTGTGGGTGTGGGGCTCCTCGGCGGCGCGGGCGTTGTCGGGGGAGTCGGTGACGGCGCACAGCAGCCGGACCTCGCCGCGCTGCCAGATCGTGCCGACCTCGGCGAACCCGGCCTTCTGCAGGGCTTCGTGGTGGATGGCGAAGGCGGCGGACAGGTCGCTGTGGTTCTCGCCGTCGTAGCCGCGGCGGCTGCGTTCGGCGACGGCGGCGGCGAACGCGGGCTCGGCCTTGACCTCCTCCCACCAGCCGTACCAGCTGTCGGCGGCCTCGGCAGTGGCCCGGCGGTCCCGCTCGCGGCGCAGGAGCGCGCGGTCGAGGCGGGACAGTACGGGGGAGCCCGCGCGGTCGCGTTCGAGCTCGTCGCAGTTGACGAGGATCCCGCCGGGCCGCAGCAGGGTGGTGAGCCCGCCGTACAGGGATTCCAGCACCTCGGGTGCCAGCCAGTGCAGGGCGGTGGTGCTCAGGACGGCGTCGGGGCGGCGCTCCAGGCCCAGTGCGGCCGACCAGTCGGGGTCGCGCAGGTCCACGTCGGCGAAGTGCAGCCCGGGTACGTCGGCGTAGGCGGCGCGGCCGAGTTCGATGAGGAGGGGGTCGGCGTCCACGGACACCACGGTGGCGGCGGGGATGCGCCGCAGCAGCCGTACGCCGATGGAGCCGGGGCCGCAGCCGAGGTCGAGGACCAGCGGGTCGGGCCGGCCGCTGATCTCCTCGACCACGTCGATGAGGGCGGTGAACTGCTCTTCCCGCTCGGGCAGGAAGGTCTCCTGCTGGCGGTCCCAGCGGTCCACCCAGGCGCGGGCGGTGGCGGCGTAGCCGGATGCGGAAGTCATGGCGTGTTCCTGTGTCCTCGGGGGTGTTCAGGCGGTGGCGGCCGGTTCGACGTCGTAGAACGACGGGCCGTCGAGGTAGCGGATGGTGTTGGCGTCGCGCAGCACGGTTTCCTCGTTCTCGTGCATCAGGACGACCACGGCCGGATAGCTGAGGTCGTCGACCGTGCGGGAGATCGGTCCGCCGGGCCGGGCGTACACCTTGAGCTCGGTGAAGCTCTCCAGGGCGCGTATCGCGTCGAGCCCGCGGTAGTCGCGCAGGGTGCCGGAGACCGGGGAGACCAGGCCGACGAAGGCGCAGAAGCGGCCGGGGGGCGTGGGGTCGGCGTGGTGGGTGAGGAAGTGCTGGGGCCGCAGATAGGCCTCGGCGGTCCAGTCGAGCTGGGAGCTGCCATGGGCCTGCTGGGCGTGCAGGGGCAGGTTGGCCCCGCAGATGCGGGCCCCGGCCTCGACCAGCCGCGGTCCGGCGTCGGTCAGTTTGATCTCGACGTGGGCCGGGCCGTGGGCGATGCCGAGGGCGTCGAGCACCCGGTGGGCGTAGGCGGTGAGCACGTCCTGCACGGGGCCGGTGCGCTGCATCAGGTAGACCGTGTCGGAGAGGTCCTGCACCCCGTTGGCGGTGATGCGGGTGGTGCGCCAGATCTCGCAGACCCGGTGCACTCCGTCCCGGCTGACGGTGTTGACCATGTATTCGGTGCCGCGCAGGTACTCCTGGGCGACGGCGCCCTCGTTGCGCTGGGAGAAGACGTTCTCCTGTCCGGCGATCTCCGCGTAGGCGGCGGCGGACTGCTCGGGGGTGTCGCAGAACCGGATGCCGTTTCCGGCGGCGCTGCGCAGGGGTTTCACCACGACCCGGCCGCCGTGTTCGCGGTGCCAGTCGGCGAGTTCGCCCGCGGAGTGGACCAGCAGCTGGCGGGCTCCCGGTACGCCCGCCGCCTTGACCGTTTCCACCATGACGTACTTGTCGCGGCGGGCGGCGCTCAGTGCGGTGCCGTTCGTGGGGAGCCCCAGGTGCTCGCTGAGGGCGTCGGCGAGCTCGACCCCGATCTCCCCGCCCGCGACCACGGCGGCCGGGCGGTGGGCGGCCACGGCGCGGGCGGTGGCGGCCAGGTCCCCGCGGTGCACGATGTTCTCGGCGTACGGGGAGAGGTCGAAGGCGCCCCGGTAGGCGGTCGGCACCTCCTCGGTGGACTGCACCCGCACCAGGGTGGCGCCCTGCTTCTGGAACTCGTCCGCGAGGGTCTTGGACAGCCCGTACGTGTCGACCAGCGCGATGACGGGCGACGGGGAAGCGGTCATGTCGGGTCTGCCTTTCCTGCGGGATCGGTGACGGGGGTGGCGGCCGGCGGCGGTGTTTCACGTGAAACAACCGGTGTTTCACGTGAAACACCGGCCCCGGCGGTGCTCCCTGCCCGGGCGGATGTTTCACGTGAAACATGACGGCGGTCCGGTCTGCGGCGGGCCGTGGCGCGCAGGCCGAGGCAGGCGGTCAGGCCCACGGCTGCGGTGAAGCAGCCGACCGCCACGAATCCTGCGGAGGGCCCGCCCCAGCCGGCGGTCAGTCCGGCGAGCGGGGCCCCCAGGGCGTTGCCGCCCGCCACTGCGGACCCGTACAGGCCCATCGCCCGGCCGCGGGAGTCGGCGTCCGAGGCCTCGCTGACGGCCGTGGCCGTCGCCGCGAAGGAGGCGGCGGAGAGCATGGCCGCGGGGGCCACGGCCACCAGCAGCACCCGCCAGTCCGAGGCCAGCGCCAGCGGTACGGTGACCAGGCCGAGCAGGGAGACCGGGATCCAGGCCGGCACCGGAACGGACAGGGTGCCGAAGAGGAAGCCGCCCGCCACCGCGTAGCCGCCGGTCATGGCGATGAGCAGGCCCACCCAGGACACGTCCCCCTCGGCCCGCAGCACGCCCAGCAGGGAGATCTCGAAGCCGGAGGAGATCACCCCGGTGGCGAACGTGCAGGCCAGCAGGAGGATCAGGGCGAGGCCCGGACGGCCCGGGGCGGGAGTGTCCCGCGGGCCGCCGGACTGCCCCGGCCCCGGCACCCGCAGGGCCAGGGCGGTCGTGCCGAGGACCAGGACGGCCCCCAGGGCGCGGGTGGTGAGGGCCGGGGAGAGCTGGGTGGCCAGGACGGCGGCCACTCCCGGCCCCACGAGGTACGAGACCTGGCTGGAGACCGAGTCCAGCGCGAAGCCCGCCTGCCGGTGCTCTGCCGGCACCTGCTGGGCGATCACCAGCCGGACCACGGTCGAGCCGGGCACCAGCAGCAGCCCGGACAGCAGCGCGCCGCCGACGAGCACCGGGTGCGGCAGCAGGGCCGCCACCGCCCAGAACACCGCCTGGGCGGCGGCGCTCACCAGCAGGACGGGCCGCAGTCCGCGCCGGTCCATGGCCCGGCCCAGGAAGGGGGATCCGGTCATCGCGCCCAGCATCCAGGCTCCGGTGACCAGACCCGCGGAGCCCAGGCCGCGGCCGAGCCCGAGGGTCACCTGAAGGGCCAGCACCACCGGGACCGCGATCACCGGCAGCTTCACGAACCAGCCCAGTGCGACGGTCTGCCAGACCCCCGGGACCCTCAGGACCTGCCGGTACTGCTTCATCCGAGCATGTCCGCGTAGAGCCGGGTCTCCAGCCTCCGCAGGGTCTCGTAGTCCTTCTCCAGCCGCTCCTTGCTCTCGGCGACGAGATACAGGTTGCCGGGGCAGGTGGCGAGGTTGACGGTGCGTTCGAGCACGTCCACGGAGTCGAGGGTGGTGTCCATGCCGTAGAAGCTGGGCAGCCGGCGGATCGGGCCCAGATCGGGGGCCCGGACCACCTTCCCCTCCACCGGGCTGAGCAGGTACACGTGCCGGGAGTGCAGCTCGGGCACCGGCCGGGGCCGGGTGATGGCGTGCTCGAACCCCTGCGGGTCCAGATAGCTCAGCGGCAGCAGGGAGTTCTGGCTGCGGCCGGTGAGGGTGAGGGCCGCGCCGGGGTCGCAGGCACCCTCGATGCGCGCACCGGTCTCGATCAGCACCGGGCCCTGCGCGGTCAGCATGATCTCGCTGTGCGCGGTGCCGTTGTCGATGCCGAGGGCTTCCAGCACGTCCTGGAGGTAGGTGGCCAGCAGCCCGTAGTCGGACTCGTGCGGATGCACCAGCTCGGAGTACGTGCAGACGGCGGTGGCGCCGACCATCCGGCGGTGCATCCGCCACACGTCGGTCACGTGGTGCCGGCCGCGCGAGCTGACCGAGTTGACGGTGAACTCCACCCCGCCGGCGTGCACGATGTCCTGCTGGACCAGCAGTTCCGCGTTGACCTTGCCGAACAGGCTGACCGTGCCCTGGAGTTCGGCGAAGGCGGCCGCCACCTCGGCGGCCGAGGAGCAGAAGCGCACGCCCTCCGCCGAGGTGCCGGCCAGCGGCTTGACCACGGCGTGCCCGTCCGTGCTGGTCCGGTACCAGTCCACGGCGGCGTCCGGGTCCGCGGTGCGCAGGTGCGGGATGGCGGCGATCCCGTTGGCCGTGAGCAGCTCCGCCATGTGGAACTTGTCCCGGCGGCCGTGCGCCGTCCGAGGGTCCAGGCCGGGCACGCCCGGGAAGTGCGGGGTGAGCCGGTCGGCGAGGTCCACGCCCGATTCGCCGCCCGGGACCAGGCAGGCCACCTCGTACGCGCCCAGGCCGGAGACCAGGGCGTCGAACCCGTCCGCCTCGTGGAGGACCAGCAGGAAGTCCTGCGGCCGGAAGGAGTCCCGCCAGAACGCGGAGTCGCTCTCCCGGCTGAGCACGGCCACGCAGCGGTACCCGAGCCCGTTGAACAGCTGCGCGAGCTTGATGCCGGCGCGCAGGGGATCGACGATCACCACCACCGACCGGGGCACGGCGGTCATGCCGCGGCGCCCGAGGGGTCCGCGGCCACCGCGAGCTCCTGCCAGAACGCGGCGAGCAGGTCGAGGTAGGCGGTGAAGCCGTACTCCAGGGCGGCGAGGTCCTCCTCGGTGCGGCACAGGGCGGCCGAGCTGGAGACGGCGTGCAGCTTGTGCTCCTTCTCCGCGGCACCGATGTGCAGGTAGAAGAACTCGCAGTGCTCGTGGAAGTCCTCCAGGGCGAAGTGGCGCATGTAGTTGCGCGCACCCTCGTAGAGGTAGACGAGCTGGGCGTACGCGTGCCACTCCTGGGCGAGCAGGGCCCCGCAGCCGACCTTGACGTTCTCGTGGCCGAAGAGCTTGGCGCCCTCGTCCACCACCCGCTGGGTGGCGGGCAGCACGGTCGGGTCGATGTCGTCGAAGGCGACCTCGAAGCCCTGGATGCGGGAGAGGAGAACGGAGAAGAAGTTCTTCAGCAGGACGGTGTGGACCTTCTTCGGGTCCCCGTTGCCCATCTCGTCGTTGAGGTTCTCGACCGTCTCGGAGCGGGCGACCAGGTCGTCCGGGGACATCCGCAGGAAGACGAGGGCGAGGCGGTTGACGGTCGGGGCGACCTGGGCGAAGAAGTTGCGGGCGACGATCTCGACCTTCTCCGCGGGGAGTTCGGTGGAGCGCCACAGGTCGTAGAAGGCGTTGTTGAGTGCGGGGTGGCGGTAGACCGACTCGGCCAGTTCCAGGACCCGCTTCTCGAATCCGTTGTCGGTGGGGGTCTCGGTCTCGGCGAGGGACATGCAAGGTCCTTTCGGGGCGGTACGGCGAACTGACGGGCTGGAAGAACAGGGGGAGCGGGGGGAGCGGGGAGAGGGGGCAGGGGAAGGGGCGGGGGAAGGGCGGTTCACCCGCGGGTCACCAGCGGCGGACCTCGCCGAAGAACCCCGGGACCGGCAGCAGCCGGCCGCGCTCGCGGGCCTGCCGGTGCAGCCGGTGGCCCACGGCGAGGTCGAGCACGCCCAGGCCGAAGGGGGAGAAGACCACCGGCCGGTCCGGCGAGACGGCGACCCGGCCGCGCAGCACGTCGGCGAGGGTGCCGTCGATGAAGGCCCGGTCCCCTTCGAGGAGCTGCTCGGCCAGGTGCGGCGAGGTGTCCGCCTTGAGGCAGTGCTCCACGTCGTCCACCACGTTCTGCGCGGTGAGCAGGAGCTGCGGCTTGATGTCCCGCAGCGAGATGTTGAGCACGACCTGCCCGGCACGCAGGGTGTGCTCGGTGCCGATGTACGGGTGCAGGGCGGTGGTGGCGAGGACGACGAGGTCGGCGGCGAGGGCCTCGGAGAGGCTGCCGGCGCGGACGGTGCCGGGTCCGTGCCGCTCGGCGAGGTGCCCGGTGAGGGCTGCGGCCGAGTCCGCGTCCAGGTCGTGGCAGACCACGTCCGTGAGCGCGATCCCGGCGGCGTCCAGGTACCGGCAGACCGTCCGGGCGATCACCCCGGCCCCGACCACGCCGACCGTGGCGGCCCGGCGGCCGCCCAGGGCGGTGGCGGCCAGGGCGGCGGAGGCGGCGGTGCGGGCCGCGCTGATCCCGGCGGACTCCAGGAGGGCGAAGGGGTAGCCGGTGCGGTAGTCGTTGAGGACCAGCACGGCCGAGGCGCGGGGCAGGCCGTCGCGGACGTTCGCCGGGAAGCTGCTGATCCACTTGATCCCGGCGACCCCGGTGCCCTCCCCTTCCGCGGCTGCGTCTTCCGCGGCTGCGTCTTCCGCGCCTGCGCCTTCCGCGCCTGCGCCGGCGGGGCTTTCGCCCTCCGCACCGCTGCCGTCCGTGCCGCTGCCCAGGAAGGCGGGCAGGGCGATGATCCGGGCGTCCGGCTTCTCGGGGAAGCGCAGGAAGTAGCTGTCCGGGTTGACGGTGCGCCCGGCGTCGTGGGTCAGGTAGGCCTGCTCGACCCAGTCGATGACCTGGCGTTCCCGTCCGTCGAGGAGTTCGGCGATGTCCTTGCCGGCCAGTACGGAGAATTCGGGCATGGGGCGGGGGCTCCGGTGGTTCGTGGGTCAGCGGGTGGACTGGAGGGCGCAGGGCCCGAGCGGCCCGGATCCCGGCACCCCGGGTCCGGCGGCGCCGGTCCCGGGCAGGTCGGCACCGGTCCCGGGCAGGTCGGCACCGCTCCCCGGCAGGTCCGTGCCGGGTTCGAGCACGTCCGGCCCGAGGGTCGCGGCCACCCATTCGTCGTCGTAGAGCGTGCCGAGGTAGCGGTCGCCGAGGTCGGGGGCGATGACGAGGACCCGGCTGCCGGCGGGGATGTCCGCGCTCAGGGCGGACACCGCCGACAGGGCGGTCCCGGTGGACGCCCCCGGCAGCAGCCCGTACGTACGGGCCACCCGCCGGCAGGTGCGGACGGTGTCCGCCTCCGGGACGCGGACCTTGGTGAAGGACCCGTCGTCGGTGAACAGCTCGGGCCGCCGGCTGGCGCCCAGGCCGGGCAGGTACCGCCGGGCCGGGGCGCCGCCGAACGTGACCGATCCGACCGCGTCCACCGCCACCACCCGGGTGGGCAGCTGCCGTTCGCGGACCGCCTGGAGGCAGCCCATGAAAGTGCCGGTGCTGCCCACCCCGACGAACAGCCAGTCGGGGACGCCGTACCCGTCCAGCACCTCCGCCATGGTGTGGCGGCTGTGGGCGCGGGAGTTGGCCGGGTTGGCGTACTGGTTGAGCCACACCAGGCCGGGGGTGGTCCGCAGCCGGTCCCGGATCAGGTCGATCCGGGTCTGGAGGTAGCCCCCGTTGCGGTCCCGCTCCCGCACCACGACCACCTCGGCGCCGAGGGCCCGCATGTGGCGCAGGCTCTGGGCCGGGGTGTTCGGGTCGGTGACGAGGGTCAGCCGGAGGCCCTGGGCCGCGCACAGGGTGGCCAGTGCGATGCCCAGGTTGCCGGAGGTGGACTCGATCAGGGCGGAACCCGGCCCGAGCAGGCCCTCGTCCTCGGCGGCGGCCAGCATTTCGCGGGCCGTCTTGAGCTTGATGGAGCCCGCCGGGTTGAGGGCCTCCAGCTTCAGCGTGGTCCGGACGTGCGGGACGTAGCCGGGCAGGGTCAGGAAGGCGTACGGGTCACCGAGGTCGTGGACCCGGTCGGTCACGCCTGGGCCTGGACGTGCGACAGGGCCTGGTCCAGGTCCTTGATGATCGCGGTGACGTCGTTGCTGTAGCCCAGGGCCAGGCGGACCGTGCCGCGCGGGACGCCGATGCTGACGAGCTCCTCCTCCGAGTACTCGAAGTACGTGAAGAAGGTGCTCTGCTCGACCAGGGTGTGCGGGGCGCCGAAGTTGGAGGCCATGAAGGGCACCTGGAGGCGGTCGACGACCTCGGCGGTCTGCTCCTCGGTCATCTTCAGCTCGAAGGTGATGACCCCGCCGAAGCCGTTGAGGTACTTCTGCGCCAGCTCGTGGTGCGGGTGGCTTTCGAGGCCGTTGTAGTAGACGCGGTCGACGGCCGGGTGGCCCTCCAGGTAGCGGGCCACCTCCAGGCCCATGGCGTTCACCCGCTCCATGCGCAGCTGGAGGGTGTAGAGGCTGCGGCGGAGCAGGAAGGCCGTGTTGCCGTCGGTGATCGGGCCGGTGGTGTCGCGGTACCAGCGGAGCTTCTCGATGAGCTCCTCGCGGCCGGACGCGACGCCGCAGACGATGTCCCCGTGGCCGCTGAGGTACTTGGTGGCACTGAAGAGGACCAGGTCCACGCCGTGCTGGAGGGCGTGGAAGTTCGGCGGCGGGGAGAAGGAGCTGTCGAGGGTGAGGATGACGTCCGGGCCGACGGCCTCGCGGACCTTCTCCACGTCGATCAGGTACATGTGCGGGGAGGAGGGCATCTCCAGGTGCACGAGCTTGATCTTCCCGCGCAGGGCGGCGATGTCGGCGACGAACTTCTCGGGGTTGCGGATCGAGAACTCGTGCACCTTCACGCCGAACTTCGGCAGGATGTGGTGGAAGACGTTGCGGACCTGCCGGTACGACTCGGAGGGCAGGACCACCTCGTCGCCGGCCTCCAGCAGCGTCAGGAAGGCCGTGACGTGGGCGGCCATGCCGGAGGCGAAGACCAGGGAGCTCTCGGCGCCGCTCAGTTCGCTGAGCTTGTTCTCGACCTCGATCCAGGTCGGGTTGGAGTAGCGGCCGTAGCGGCCCGCGGGCTCCGAGCGGTCGTGCAGCCCGGCCTTCACGTGCTCGGCGTTGTTGAAGTAGTACGAGGCGCTCTGGTAGGTCGGCGACTCGATGCTGTTGGTGTACGCGTCCTGGGTGCGGTGCTTCGTCATGCTGGCTCGTGCTCCTTGGTGGGTACCGCCGGGCGGAAGGCTGAGGGGGCGGCCGTCATCCGAGGTCGAGGGCCATGAGGTCCTCGACGGTCTCGCGGCGCACGATCTCCCGCGCCCGGCCGCCGGCGACCGCGATCACGGGCGGCCGCGGGATCTGGTTGTAGGTGTGGGCGAGGCTGCGGCAGTACGCGCCGGTGCCGGGCACCGCGATGAGGTCGCCGGCCTGTACGTCGGAGGGCAGGTGGTCCTCCTTGACCACGACGTCCCCGGCGTCGCAGTGCTTGCCGACGACGCGGACCAGGGTGGGCGGGGCCTGCGAGGTCCGGCCGGCCAGCTGCACCGAGTAGGTGGCGTCGTAGAGGGCGGTGCGGACGTTGTCGCTCATGCCGCCGTCGACCGCCACGTACGTGCGCAGGCCCTCGCGGACCTTGACGGTCCCGACCCGGTACAGGGTGACCCCGGAGGGGCCGGCGATGGCGCGGCCGGGCTCGATGGCGAGCCGGGGGACGTCGGTGCCGAGGGCGGTGCACTCCTCCGCCACCACCGTGCGCAGGATGCGGGCCATCTCGGCGGCGGGGGTGGGCTCGTCCTCGGCGGTGTAGGCGATGCCGAAGCCGCCCCCGAGGTCGATCTCGGGCAGCTCGATCCCCTCGGCCATGAGCTTGGCGCGCAGGCCGAGCAGCCGCCGGGCGGCGGCCTCGAAGCCGGCCGTGGTGAGGATCTGGGAGCCGATGTGGCTGTGCAGGCCGCGCAGTTCGAGGAGCCCGCCGCGGGCCACCCGGCGGACGGCCTCCTCGGCCTCGCCGCTGACCAGCGAGAACCCGAACTTCTGGTCCTCGTGGGCGGTGGCGATGTGGGCGTGCGTGTCGGCGCGCACGCCGACGGTGACGCGCAGCAGGACCTTGGGGCGGGTGCCCGGGAACTGCGGGGCGAGGGCCTCCAGCCGGTCCAGCTCCTCGCGGGAGTCGACCACGATGCGGCCCACCCCGTAGTCGAGGGCGGCGGCCAGCTCGGCCTCCGACTTGTTGTTGCCGTGCATCAGGATGCGTTCGGCGGGGAAGTCCACGGCCTTGGCGTAGGCCAGTTCGCCTTCGGTGCAGACGTCCAGGCTGAGCCCGGCCTCTTCCGCGAGACGGGCGCTGGTACGGGTCAGAAAGGCCTTGCTCGCGTAGTACACGTCGAAATCGTGGAAGGCCGTCCGGAATTCGGTGCAGCGCATCCGGAAATCGGTTTCGTCGAAGAGGTAGGCAGGGGTGCCGAACCGTTCGGCGATTTCCGTCACGGACACGCCGCCGATGTTCAGCACGCCGTCGGTGTCCTGCACTGCTGTCGTCGGCCATACCCGGGGGCGCAGCGCGCCGGTGGCGGCCGGCGCGGAGGAGGTGTGGGTTTCTGCAACGGACACGGGAATTCCCTGGGTGAGGAAGCTGGTGGAAGTGGTCCGGAGGCGGGGCGCGCCGGCTCAGATGTCGAGCAGGAGAATCGCGGCGAGCAAGAACATGACGATTCCGCAGGACACGTTGACGCGCCGGGTGAAGGTCTTGCTGTCGGCAAAACGCTTGCTCAGCGCCCCGCTGGCCACGCCGACGGCGGCGTCGGCGGCGAAGCCGATGCTCACGAAGATGGCGCCGAGAACGAACAGCTGGACCGGTACGGGCCATCCGGAAGGCGAGGTGAATTGCGGCAGGAATGCCACGTAGAAGACGATCACCTTGGGGTTCGTCAGATTCACGATCATCGCCTTGTACGCGATTTTCGCGTAGGACCGGCGGGATCTGTCCGCATTCACGGAGAGATCGGACTTGTCCCGGAGGATGGATACGCCGAGATAGACGAGATAGGCGATTCCGATGCCCTTGAAGATCATGAGGAGCCAGGGGTACTGGGACATCAGGAGGGCCACTCCGAGGGCGGCCAGGGCGGCGTGCACGAACATGCCGCCGGCGACTCCCGCGGCGGCCGAGACGCCGCCCGTACGACCTTGGGAAACCCCGTAGGACATCACGTAGAGCATATCGGGGCCGGGGGTTATGCAAACAATTGTGGCAGCCAGCAGAAACGACAGGAAAAGAGTGCTCTGTATATCCACGTCTCTCTTGCTTTCGTTATGGCTGCCGAACCCTTCGCAACCCCCTGGAACGATGTTTCCACCCTGCCATCCCCACCCCTGTCTGTGCCGCTGCGGCCAGGCATGCTTATATGCACGAGCTACATCAGGAGGGGTGAATAAAATGGACGAACGCGACATACCGGGCATTGATCTGCTCGCGCCGCTCAGTTCTTTAGAACTGGCCGTCTATACACACGCGGTGGAGAGCTCCGGGATACGGGACGTGGAGGCTCTCACACTGGAGGGCATTCCGCAGGGGGATGTGAAAAAAGCCGTCGAGAGCCTCGTCGAGCGACGGCTGCTGCTGGCGGTGGGCACCCCGGATCCGCATTACGTCGCCGCGTCCCCGGACGCCGCCTCCGACGCGCTCGTGCACCCCGTCGCCCAGCAGGCCCGGCAGCTGCGCAGCGCCGCCGACCGGCTGCGCGACGAACTCACCCCGGTGTACGAGGGCGGCCTCGCGCGCAGGCTGCGCCGGCCGCCGGTCGAGGAGCTCCACAGCGTGGCGGCCGTCCGCGACCAGCTGACGAGACTCGCAGCTCAGGCCACCTTCGAGGTGCTCACGTCGCAGCCGGGGGGCGCTCGCGACGAGGACGTGCTCCAGGAGGCCATGACGCGGACCGAGGAACTCCTCGGACGGGGGGTGCGGATGCGGACGCTCTACCAGTCCACCGCCCAGTTCAGCGCGACGACCACCTCGTACGTGGACATCGTCACCGAGCTCGGCGCCGAGGTGCGCACCCTCGGGGACGGCTTCATGCGGATGATCGCCTTCGACCAGGAGGTGGTGGTCATCGAACTGCGCGGCAACCCGCAGGGGGCGCTCGTGATCCGCGAGCCGAATATCGTCGGTTTTCTCGTCGCGACCTTCGAGCGCATGTGGGGCCAGGCCGAAGAATTTCCGACAAGTCATGGCCGGGACCAGGCTATTTTTGCCTCGGACAAAGCGAAGGAGGATATTATCCGGCTGCTTCTCCTGGGTGAGCCGGACAAGGTCATTGCCCGGCGCATGGGGATGACCGTCCGCACCTGCCAGCGCCACATCGCCAAGATCATGGAACGGATCGGCGCGAAGAGCCGGGTCCACGCCGGATACATCCTGCGCGAGTACGAGGGCCGGATTCCCTCGGGCATCGTCGCCTCGGACGACACGGGGCCCGGGACGCGGAATTCCGCGTGACCCGGGCCCCGACCGGTCTCCGGCCGGTCTGCCGGTCAGGCCCCGGCAGACCGGCCGGTCAGGCGCCGAAGACCGGCCCCGCGTAGGAGGCGAGCCGGCCGGAGGTCCGCGGCACCACCAGTGCCGCCGCGGACACCGGCCGGTCCGCCGGCACCCCGAGTACGGCGGCCAGCCGGGCCGCACCCTCCGGCAGTAGCGGGGCCGCCCACGCCGACAGCGCGGCGGCCACCGCGAGCTGGCCGGCCAGCGCCGCCCGGCGCGCCTTCGGCCCGGCGTCGCCGTCCCGGCCGGCCGCGTGCAGCCGGCCGAACTCCGCCGCGCCCGAGACCACCCCGTCCAGCAGGGCGACCGCACGCCGCGGATCGAACCCCGCCGTGCCGTACGCCTCGCGCAGCTGCGCCACCGACCCGAGCAGTCGCTCCCGCAGCCGCTCCCAGGCGGCCCCGGCCGGCTCCTCCGCGGGGATCCGGCCCCCGCACTCCTCCCGGACGGCCGTGAACAGGCCGTCCAGCCAGGCGTTCCACAGCCCGTCCAGCCGCCGCCGGCTCACCGCCAGAGCGGGCATGCCGGTGCCGTCCTCACGGTCCTGGGGCAGCTGCGCACACACGTGGTAGCGCAGGAGGTCCCCGCCGGCCGGACCGCCCGGGCCCGCGTCCGCCCGGTATCCGCGGACGGCATCCGCCTCGGGGCCCGCCTCGGGGTCGGCCTCGGGGTCGGACGGCGGGACCGCCTCGGGGTCGGACGGCGGGACCGCCTCGGGGTCGGACGGCGGGACCGCCGCCCGGGCTGCCCCCAAGTCCGGTCCCACGTTGGCCGACGGGTCCGCCGGCGGCTCCGCCGCGAACACCGACCCGGGCGGCCCCTCGAACCGGACGGCGATCCGCTGGTCCTCGAAGCCGACCACCGGCACCGGGACGCCCCACTCCGCGGGCCGGGTCACGGCCACCGCCGCACCCCCGCCCGCAGCGGACTCCCCGAACAGCTCCCGCACATGGCGCGGCACCCGCAGCTCCGGCCGCAGCCCACCGCCACCGGACCGCCCGGGCGCGGCGGCTCCGCGCGGGGCCCGGACGTACAGCCGCTCGTACGGCCGCAGTTGCGCAGGCGCGCCGCACCGGGCGCACTGCGGCCCGGCGAGCTCCGCCGGATCGACCGGCCGGGCGCAGGAACCGCACGCACTGCCGTCGGACGCCGCCCCGCAGCCGGGACAGCCGCCCACCACCCGGGGACCGGACAGCCAGCGCTCGCAGCCCCGGCAGTACGGCAGGTCCGCCGTGCGCGCCACGATCAGACCCGCGTCGTACAGCCGCCGGAAACAGGCCATCACGGCCTGCTCGTGGCCGGGGTCCCGGCGCGGCCGCACGACCCGGCCGGCACCCGGCACCGGCCCGGCGGCCGGGCCCGCAGCCGTCGCCGGCCGCCCGGCCCCGGCCGCGCAGGACCCGGCGGCCGCCGGCCCGTACAGCGCGCTGCGGGCCTCCGCGCGCAGGAAGCGGCTGAGCACGTCCCCGGCCACGTACGGCCCGGCGATGGCGGCGTCGCCCGGCGTGGGCCCGGTCCGGAGACCGGCCGTGCCGAGCGCCGCCGAGGAGGCCGTCATCGGCCGAGGTCCGCCAGCGAGGACCCGTTCACGGCGTCCGGGACCGGCTCCCCGGCGAACGCCAGGCGCACGGACTCGGCCACCGACACGCCCGCCTTCTCCTGCGCCTCGCCGGTCGAGGCGCCCAGGTGCGGGGTCACGACCACCGAGTCGAAGTCGAACAGCGGGGATTCGGTGGTCGGCTCGAACTCGAAGACGTCGATGCCCGCGCCGGCCACCCGGCCCTCCTTGAGGGCGAGCGCCAGCGCCGTCTCGTCCACGATCCCGCCGCGGGCGGCGTTGATGATCCGCACGCTCGGCTTCACCTTGCGCAGGGCCTCGTCGCCGATCAGCCCGATGGTCTCCGGGGTGCGCGGCAGGTGCACGGTGATGAAGTCGGAGCGGCGCAGCAGCTCGTCGAGGGTGACCAGTTCCACCCCCAGCTCCGCAGCCCGCTCGGGCGCCGCGTACGGGTCGTACGCGATCAGGCCGAGGCCGAAGGCGGCCAGCCGCTGCGCGACGAGCGCGCCGATCCGGCCGAGGCCGACGATGCCGGCGGTCTTGCCCGCGAGCTCGACCCCGCCGTACTGAGAGCGGGCCCACTTGCCGCCCTTGAGGGCCGAGTTGGCCGCCGCGACGTTGCGCGCCGAGGCCAGCAGGAGGGCGATGGCGAGCTCGGCGGCGCTCACGATGTTGGAGGTGGGCGCGTTCACGACGAGGACGCCGGCCGCGGTGGCGGCTTTCACGTCCACATTGTCGAGGCCGACTCCGGCCCGGGCGACGACTTTCAGCCGGTCGGCCGCGGTCAGGACTTCCGCGTCCACTTTCGTGGCGGAACGCACGAGCAGGGCGTCGGCATCCGCAACGGCCTTCAGGAGTTCCTCGCGGTCGGCACCGTCACAGTGCCGGATCGTGAATTCTGGGCCGAGTGCATCGAGGGTCGCCTCGCTCAGCTGCTCGGCGATGAGGACGACGGGGCGGCGGCTTTCGGACATCCTGCTCATGCTCCTTTGGGCAATGTGTACCGGGGTGCAGGCCAACTTCCGCGAGAATTCACGGAATTTTTATGTCAGCCCCAGCCGAGGTCCTTCTTGCCCGTGGCGTCCGCGGCGGACGTGACGAGGGGGGAACCGGAGCCGGAGGAGTCGGCGGAGCCGGTGGCACCCAGGCCCACCAGGCTGATCAGACCGGTCGAGAGGGTCACAACGGAGACGAAGGTGACGGCGATTCGCTTCATTGCTGATTCCACTTCCATGGCGGCGCAGGGCACTGCGGCGCGGTACGGCCGGAACGGCGGAGAACCGTTCTTCACGACCCCTCCATCCTCGGGCAGCAAGCCTCCCGAGGGTGCCGGTGTCATGTGTCGCATTGTGGAGATGCGCATTTTGCCGAGTGAATGAAAGGCGCAATGCGGACAGAACCAGAAAATCTGCCGGTGATCCCGGAACCGGTCGCCGGGCCGGAAATCGGCCGACCGGTGAAGATTCTTTCGCGGCCGCCGCCGAAGGTAAAGAAAAGGTGGGCCCTTCCCGGCAGTGTGCCAGGAAGAACCCACCTGTGAACCCCTTTCGCCACCGCTTTTCCGGCGGCTCTCGAGCAAGGCGTCAGACGCCCCCGCCCGGCACCAGCCGCGCCACGGCCTCCGCCACCGGGAGCTCCTCGCGCTCACCGGTCCGGCGGTCCTTCAGCTCCAGCACGCCCTCCGCCGCCCGCCGCCCCGCGACCAGGATCTTCGGGATGCCGATCAGCTCCGCATCGGCGAACTTCACCCCCGGGGACACCCCCGCACGCTCGTCCACCAGCACCCGCACCCCGCGGCCCGCCAGCAGCTCCGCCACCTCCAGCGCCAGCCCCGTCTGCACCGCCTTGCCCGCAGCCACCACGTGCACGTCCGCCGGCGCGACCTCCGCCGGCCAGCACAGCCCCCGCTCGTCCGCGGACTGCTCGGCCAGCGCCGCGACCACCCGCGAGACCCCGATCCCGTACGAGCCCATCGTCACGCGCACCGGCTTCCCCTCCGGCCCCAGCACGTCGAGCCGGAAGGTGTCCGCGTACTTGCGGCCCAGCTGGAAGATGTGGCCCACCTCGATCGCCCGGTCCAGCACCAGCCCGCCCCCGCACGCAGGGCACGGGTCGCCGTCCGCCACGACCACCACGTCCAGGTACCGGTCCACCGCAAAGTCCCGGCCGCACACCACGTTCCGCGCATGCGTGTCCGGCCGGTTCGCCCCCGTGATCCAGGACGTGCCCGGTGCCACCCGCGGATCCGCCAGGTACGGCACCTTGTCCAGCCCCTGCGGACCCACGTACCCGCGCACCAGGTCCGGACGGAGCGCGAAGTCCTCCTCCGTCACCAGCTCCACCACCGCGGGCGCCAGATGCTCCGCCAGCTTCCCCAGATCCACTTCGCGGTCACCCGGCACACCCACCGCCGTGATCTGCCCGTCCACCTTGACCAGCAGGTTCTTCAGCGTCGCCGCAGCCGGCACCCCCATGTGGGCCGCCAGCGCCTCGATCGTCGGGGTGTCCGGAGTCGCCACCTCCGCCAGTGCCGGCAGCCCGTCCGCCCCCGCCGGCCGCAACGGGAACGTCACCGCCTCCGTGTTCGCCGCGTACCCGCACGACGGACAGTCCGCGAACGTGTCCTCACCCGCCGCCGACGGCGCGAGGAACTCCTCCGAAGCCGAACCGCCCATCGCCCCCGACACCGCCGAGCAGATGCGGAAGTCCAGCCCCAGCCGCGTGAAGATCCGCCGGTACGCCTCCCGGTGCAGCGCGTACGCCTCCGCCAGCCCCTCGTCGGTGGTGTCGAACGAATACGAGTCCTTCATCTGGAACTCGCGGCCCCGCAGCACACCCGACCGCGGCCGCGCCTCGTCCCGGTACTTCGTCTGGATCTGGTACAGGATCACCGGAAGGTCCTTGTACGAGGTGCACTGGTCCTTCACCAGCAGCGTGAAGACCTCCTCGTGCGTCGGACCCAGCAGGTACTCCGCACCCTTGCGGTCCCGCAGCCGGAACAGCAGGTCCCCGTACTCCGACCAGCGGCCGCTCGCCTCGTACGGCTCCTTCGGCAGCAGGGCCGGCAGCAGGACCTCCTGCCCGCCGATCGCGTCCATCTCCTCGCGCACCACGCGCGACACGTTCTCCAGCACCCTGCGGCCCAGCGGCAGCCAGCTCCACACCCCGGCCGAATTCCGCCGTACGTATCCGGCCCGCACCAGCAGGCGGTGACTCAGCGTCTCCGCGTCCGCCGGGTCCTCGCGCAGGGTCTTCGCCATCAACCGGGACATGCGCTGGACCTGGACCATGCTGAACTCCTGCGGAATCGGTGCCGAGCAGCCATGAAACCGTCCGGCCCCGCCCCCGCGCAACGCAGATTCCGGGCAAACCGGCGGGCCCGGACCCCACCGGGGACCGGGCCCGCACCTGGCCGGAACGGCCCGTCAGCGCCCCCCGTCCTGCTCCCGCTCCGAAGCCGCGGCCTCCGCCTCCTCGGCCGCCTCCTCCGCCGCATCGTCCAGCGAGCGCTCCGGGCCGCTGCCGTCCACCGAACCCACCGAACCCCGGTCCGCCACCTCCGTCGCCGCCGGCGGCTCCACCAGCCAGTCCGGATTCGACTGCTGGTCCCACCACTTCCACGCAGCGAAGGCCGCACCCGTCAACAGCCCGGCAAGAGCCACCCCCTTGAACATCCGCCGGTTCCGCGCCCGCCGCTCGTGCCGGCGCACCAGCCGCTGCACCTCCTTGGCCGACACCTGGCCCCGCAGCGCCGCCAGCGCCGCGGCCGAACGCGAAGCGGCCTCCTCGGCCACCGGCCGGCCGGCCGCCACCGCCTGCTCGATCCGCGGCTGGGCGTAGTCCGCCGCATGCCGGCAGGCCCTGCGCGTCCCGCGCACCATCCTCACCGCGGTCTCGTCCACCTGCGGCGGCAGCGCCCCGCGCGCCTGCACCAGCCGAGGCGCCACATGGGCCCCGTACTGGACACGCGCCTGCCGGGCGGCCTCGTGCGCCGCGCCCGACACCTTCGGGGCCAGCCGCTCATTGGCCTCGTGCGCATAGTGCAGAGCGGCGTCCCGGGCCGTCCCGGCATACGGGGCCACCGCCTCCGCAGCGCTCCGGACGCTCTCCTTGGCCGTGCCGGCTGCCGCGAGCAGGCCTTCCGTGCGGGTCACGTGATCACTCCTCTTCGGTGGCGGACACAGTTCACCTTTCCACCCATTGCAGGATCATGCCCCTTATAACCCCGCACGGCATGCGCGGACGTGCATCTGGGTGTCCGTGGTTCGTCCATGCGAGGATCGAGGGACTCAGATGGACTTATGGAAGGCAGATTCGTGGCCGAGAAGCTCTACGCCACCCTCAAGACCAACCACGGCGACATCGAGATCGAGCTGCTGCCGAACCACGCACCGAAGACCGTCAGGAACTTCGTCGAGCTCGCCACCGGCAAGCGGGAGTGGACCGACCCCGAAACCGGCGCCAAGTCCACCGCACCCCTCTACGACGGCACCGTCTTCCACCGGGTCATCAGCGGCTTCATGATCCAGGGCGGCGACCCCCTCGGGAACGGCACCGGCGGCCCCGGCTACCAGTTCCCCGACGAGTTCCACCCCGACCTCGCCTTCACCAAGCCCTACCTGCTCGCCATGGCCAACGCCGGCCCGGGCACCAACGGCTCCCAGTTCTTCATCACGGTCGCCCCCACCGCCTGGCTGACCCGCCGCCACACGATCTTCGGCGAGGTCGCCGACAAGGCCAGCCAGGCCGTCGTCAACGCCATCGCCGGCGCAGCCACCAACCCGCGCACCGAACGGCCCCTGGAGGACGTCGTCCTCGAGTCCGTCGTCATCGAGACGCGCTGAACCGGGCGGGGGCCATGGACACCGAGCGCCTGCCGGTCTGCTACCGGCACCCGGACCGCGAGACCGGCATCCGCTGCACCCGCTGCGACCGGCCGATCTGCCCCGACTGCATGGTCGACGCCTCCGTCGGCTTCCAGTGCCCCGAATGCGTGCGCACCGGCTCCGGCACCGGCCACAGCCCGCAGGCCACCGAGCCGCGCACCCTCGCCGGCGGCACCCCGGCCGCCGACCCGAGCCTCGTCACCAAGCTGCTGATCGCCGCCAACCTGGCGGTGTTCCTCGGAGCGCTCGTCTACAAGCAGCCCTTCGTCGACGCCCTCGGGCTCGCCGGACAGTACTTCGACCCGGCCTCCGGCACGTGGGAGGGCGTCGCCGAAGGACAGTGGTACCGGCTGCTGACCTCGATGTTCCTCCACCAGGAAATCGTCCACATCGGCTTCAACATGCTGAGCCTGTGGTTCCTCGGCCCGCCCCTGGAAGCCGCCCTCGGCCGCTCCCGCTACCTGGCGCTCTACCTGGGCTCCGGGCTGGCCGGCAGCGCCCTCGTGTACTGGCTGGAATCCCCGCAGCAGCTCACCCTCGGCGCCTCCGGGGCCATCTTCGGCCTGTTCGGCGCCACCGCCGTGCTCATGCGCCGGCTGCGCTACGACATGCGCCCCATGATCGCGCTGCTCGTGCTGAACCTCGTGCTGACCTTCGGCTGGGGCGGGATCTCCTGGCAGGCCCACATCGGCGGCCTGGTCGGCGGCGCGGTCATCGGCTTCGGGATGGTCCACGCCCCGCGGGAACGGCGGGGCCTGTGGCAGTGGGGGAGCGTGGGGCTGGTGCTCGCCGCGGTGGTCCTGACCGTGCTCCTGAGGACGGCCGCGCTCACCTGAGCGCCGAGAGTTGTCCACAGACCGGGGTGGATCTTGTGCATGTGGGGCGGTGGGGTGCTCACGTGCAAGGACCCAGGTCGGCGGCGGTATCAATCACACCGGCGTCAACCTGGGTCCAAGTTATCCACAGATCTTCTGTCTTTTCCTCAGCTGTGGATAGCGCTGTGGATAACATTGGGGAGAGCTTGACAGCCCCCCGCTACTTCCACTGCGTGGAGACGCCGAAGCCGGCTGCGATGAAGCCGAAACCGACCACGATGTTCCAGTTGCCGAGGGCCTCGACGGGCAGGCGCGTGTCCGTGACGTAGAACATCACGATCCACGCCAGACCGACGAGGAACATCGCCAGCATCACGGGGGCGACCCAGCTGCGGTTCGTCAGCTTGATCGCCTGGGCCTGCCGGGCGGCCGGCGGCGGCGTGTAGTCGGTCTTCTTGCGGATCCGTGACTTCGGCACGAGGGTCTCTCCTGTCGATGCGCTGGGGACTCTTCCTCCCCCGGGCGTCCGTTAGCGTAGTGGTTCTTGAGGCGTTGAAGGAGAAGGGTACGTTGAGCAATTCCGACCGTTCCCACCGGAGGCCGGTCCGGCTCCTGACCCTCGCCGTGTTCGCGCTCGCCGGACTCATCTTCGTCACGAGCTTCAACACTTCCAAGGGTACGAACATCCGGACCGACGACTCGCTCCTGAAACTGTCGGACCTGATCCACGAGCGCAGCCAGAAGAACGCGGGCCTGGAGGACAGCACCAGCGCCGTCCGCCGCCAGGTCGACGCCCTCGCCGAGCGGGACGACGGCAGCACCCGGGCCGAGGACGCCAAGCTCAAGGCCCTCCAGAAGGCCGCCGGGACCGATCCGCTCACGGGCCGGGCCGTCACCGTCACCCTCAACGACGCCCCGCCCGGGGCCAAGGCCCGCATCCCCAACGTGCCCGAGCCGCAGCCCAACGACCTGGTCATCCACCAGCAGGACCTGCAGGCCGTGGTGAACGCCCTCTGGCAGGGCGGGGCCCGCGGGATCCGCGTCATGGACCAGCGGCTGATCTCCACGAGCGCCGTGCGCTGCGTGGGCAACACGCTGATCCTCCAGGGCCGGGTCTACTCCCCGCCGTACAAGGTGACGGCCGTCGGCGACCCGGGGGCGCTCCGGCAGGCCCTCGCCGACTCCCCGGCCATCCAGAACTACCAGCTCTACGTGAACGCCTACGGGCTGGGCTGGAAAGTGGAGGACCACAAGGCGCTGACTCTGCCGGGGTACTCCGGCACAGTGGACCTCCACTATGCGAAGCCCGTGGAGAGCCGTTCCTGAACAGCCCCGCCCCGGTCCGGGCCGCCCGCGCCCCGAGGCGGTGCTGCGGCTGGCCGTGCGCACCTTCAGCGAGCTGTGCCTGACCGCCGGCACGCTCATCCTGCTCTTCGTCGTCTACGTGCTCTTCTGGACCGGGGTCGAGGCGGACCGGGCGATGGAAGCGGAGCTGGCGGGGCTGCACGAGCGCTGGGCGCGGGAGGCCGCGGCGGCGCCCCGGGCCCCGGCCCCGCCCCGGTCCCAGGCCCCGCCCCCGTCGCAGGTTCCGCCGCCGCCCGAGTCCGGGCCGGAGGCGGCCGCCCGTACGCCGGGGCGGGCGTTCGCCGAGATGTACGTGCCGCGGTTCGGGGCGGACTGGCACAAGCCGGTGCTGGAGGGGACCGGGCCGGGGGTCCTCCGGCGGGGGCTGGGCCACTACGAGGGCACGGCGCCGCCGGGCGGCACCGGGAACTTCGCCGTCGCCGGACACCGCCGCACCCACGGGGACCCGTTCAAGGACTTCCCGCGGCTGCGCCCCGGCGACGCGGTGATCCTCAAGGACCCGGCGGCCACGTACACGTACACGGTGCGGACGGGCCCGGTGCGGACGGTGCCGGGGGACACGGCCGTGCTCGATCCGGTGCCGGTGAAGTCGGGGTTCACCGGGCCGGGGCGGTACCTGACCCTCACCACCTGCGATCCGGAGTGGGGGCACAGCCATCGTCTCATCGTGTGGGCGGAACTTTCCGAGACCCGGCCCGCGCGGCAGGCCAGCCCGTAGTCTGTTGCTCGATACGGAACGGAAGGGACGGCATGTACGGCTGGATCTGGCGGCATCTGCCGGGCAACGCGTGGGTGCGCGCGCTGATCTCCCTCGTACTGGTCCTGGCCGTGGTCTTCGTGCTGTTCCAGTACGTCTTCCCGTGGGCCGAGCCGCTGCTTCCGTTCAACGATGTGACCGTCGACGAAGGATCGGGAGCCACCCGGTGAGCGCGCGCATTCTGGTCGTGGACAACTACGACAGCTTTGTTTTCAACCTGGTCCAGTACCTGTACCAGCTCGGCGCCGAGTGCGAGGTGCTGCGCAACGACGAGGTCGCGCTCGCCCACGTCCCCGGCCCCTCCTCGCCGAAGGCGGGCGAGGAGGGCGGCTTCGACGGGGTGCTGCTCTCGCCCGGGCCCGGGACCCCCGAGGAGGCCGGGGTCTGCGTGGACATGGTCCGGCACTGCGCGGACACCGGGGTGCCGGTCTTCGGCGTCTGCCTGGGCATGCAGTCGATGGCCGTGGCGTACGGCGGTGTGGTCGGGCGGGCTCCGGAGCTGCTGCACGGCAAGACCTCGCCGGTGCTCCACGAGGGCAAGGGCGTCTTCGAGGGGCTGCCCTCGCCGTTCACCGCCACCCGCTACCACTCGCTGGCCGCGGAGCCGCAGACCCTGCCGGACGTGCTGGAGGTGACCGCGCGGACCGAGGACGGGATCATCATGGGCCTGCGGCACCGGGAGCACGACGTGGAGGGCGTGCAGTTCCACCCCGAGTCGGTGCTGACCGAGTGGGGCCACCGGATGCTCGCGAACTGGCTGGTGCGCTGCGGCGACCCGGGGGCCGTGGGACGGTCGGCGGGCCTGGCGCCGGTGGTGGGCAAGGCCGTCGCGTGACGGCCCTCGCGCCGCCCGCTCCCACCGGGGGGCGGGCCGCGCGGCGCCGGGCAGCCCAGGAGGCCGCCAGACGGGCGCGCAGGCGGGCCCGCGGGGGTCCGCTGGTGGTCGCCGGGCGGGTCGCGGGGGAACTGTTCATCACGGCGGGCGTGCTGATGCTGCTCTTCGTCGCCTATCAGCTCTGGTACACCAACGTGCTGGCCGGGCGGAACGCCGACGGGGCGGTGGGCAGCCTCCGGGAGCACTGGGCGCGGGACGACGGAGCGGCGGCGGTGCCGCAGGCCTTCGAGCCCGGCCAGGGGTTCGCGATCATGTACATCCCGAAGCTGGACGTGAAGGTGCCGGTGGCCGAGGGGGTCAGCAAGCCGAAGGTGCTGGACCGGGGGCTGGTCGGGCACTACGGGCAGGGCTCGCTGAAGACGGCGATGCCGGGGGACCGTACGGGGAACTTCGCGGTGGCGGGGCACCGGAACACGCACGGGGAGCCGTTCCGGTTCATCAACCGGCTGCGGCCGGGGGACCCGGTGGTGGTGGAGACCCGCGAGGCCTACTACACGTACGAGATGACCTCGATCCTGCCGCAGACCTCGCCGGCGAACGTGGGGGTGCTGAAGCCGGTTCCGGAGGGCTCGGGCTTCACCCGGCCCGGCCGCTATCTGACGCTGACCACGTGCACGCCCGAGTTCACCAGCACCTATCGGATGGTGGTGTGGGGCAGGATGGTCGACGAAAGGCCGCGCAGCAAGGGCGTGCCGGCCGCGCTGGCCGGATAGCAGCAGCAGTCAGGGGACGGTGGGCAGGTGTCGGGCACACGCAGGCGGACGCGGAACCGGGTCGCGGCCGTGCTCAGCCTCACCGGGGAGCTGCTGATCACGGCGGGTCTGGTGCTGGGACTGTTCGTGGTCTATTCGCTGTGGTGGACGAACGTGCTGGCGGACCGGGAGGCCTCGGCGCGCGGGGACGCGGTGCGCGAGACCTGGCGGTCGGCGCCGGTGGCGGCGGGTCCGGGGGCGCTGGACACGAAGGACGGGATCGGCTTCCTGCACGTGCCGGCGATGGGCGGCGGGGAGGTCCTGGTCAAGAAGGGCACCTCGTCCGAGGTCCTGAACGACGGGGTGGCCGGCTACTACACGCAGCCGGTGAAGTCGGCGCTGCCGTGGGAGGAGCAGGGCAACTTCACGCTGGCGGCGCACCGGGACGGGCACGGGGCCAAGTTCCACAACATCCACCGGCTGCGGGACGGGGACGCGATCGTCTTCGAGACCCGTGACACCTGGTACGTGTACAAGGTGTTCGCGGAGCTGCGCCAGACGTCGAAGTACAACACGGAGGTCCTGGCTCCGGTCCCGCGCCAGTCGGGCCGCACGACCCCCGGCCGCTACATCACCCTGACGACCTGCACCCCGGTGTACACCTCGAAGTACCGGTACATCGTGTGGGGTGAACTGGTGCGGACCCAGAAGGTGGACGCGGGGCGGACGCCGCCGGCGGAACTGCGCGGGTGACGGGTGTGGAGCCGGGCTCCTTGAAGGAGCTCGGTTCTGATACGCCGGAAGGCCGGGCCCCCCGTTCGGGGCCCGGCCTTCCTTCGTTGTCCGGTCGGATCAGTTGCCGCGGAGGCCGCCGAGGAAGCCGCCGCCCTGCTGGCCGCCCTGGTCGCCCTGGCCCGCGGTGGTGACCACGTTGACGACCGTGCCGGGGTCCACCTCGTTGCCGGGGAGCGGGTCCGAGGCCGCGATGATCGCGTTCTCGTCCTGCGGGCCGGAGAGGACGGAGCCGAAGGTCAGGTTCTTCCGCTGGAGGATCTGGCGGGCCTCGGCGACCGTCTTGCCCGCGAGGTTCGGCACCTTGACCTTGGAGGCCGCCTTCGCCGTCTTGATGTTGACGGTGGAGTCCTTGGCCACCTCGACGTTCGGCGCGAGGCTCTGCTCGACGACCGTGCCGGGCGTGGCGCTGGACTCGATCTCCGTGACGCTGCCGAGCTTGAGGCCTTCGTCCTCCAGGGCCTTCCTGGCGTCGTCCACGGTCTTGCCGGTGAGGTCCGGGACGGTGGACTTCTCCGCCTCCTTGGCGACCCACAGGGTGACCGTGGAGCCCTTCTGGACGGAGGAGCTGCCCTTCGGGGTCTGGCGCAGGACGGTGCCGGGGGTCCGGTCGGACTCCTCGTTCTTGCGCTCGACCGCGAAGCCCTTGTCCTTCAGGGTCTTCTCGGCCTCGTCGAAGGAGACGTTGATGACGTCGGGGACGAGGACCTTCGGTGCGCCGGCGGAGACGACCACGTTGATGGTGTCGCCCTTGGAGACGTCGGTGCCGGCCGTGGGGTCCTGGCTGCAGACGCTGCCCTTGGGCTGGTCGTCGCAGGGCTCGTCCTTCGACTTGACGACCTTGAGGCCGACGTTGTCGCCGTTCTTGACGGCCTGGTCGAAGGTGGTGCCGACGAGGTTCGGGGCCGCGAAGGTGTTGCTGCCGGTCTTGCTGGTCAGTGCGCTCCCGATGAGGATCGCGCCGATCAGGACGAGGATGGCGGCGGCGGCGAGCAGCACGGTGGAGGCGCGGCTCTTCTTCTGGCGGCGGCCGGCGCGGCCGCCGTCGTCGTAGCCGTGCGGCGGGTAGCCGCCGTCGGCGCCGGGGGGCATGGGCGGCATCATCGAGGTCTGGCCGGGGTCGGCGGTGCGCAGCGCCGTGGTGGGCTGGTCGTAGCCGGGGTGGCCGTGGGCCTGGTCGGGGTAGCCGTAGCCGCCGTAGCCGGGGGCGCCCATGGCCGCGGTGGCGGCGACGGGCTGGCCGTCGAGGCACGCTTCGATGTCGGCGCGCATTTCGTCGGCCGACTGGTAGCGGTAGTCGGGGTCCTTGACCAGGGCCTTGAGGACGATGGCGTCCATCTCGGGCGTGATCTCGGGGTCGAAGTTGCTCGGCGGCTGGGGTTCTTCCCGTACGTGCTGGTAGGCGACGGCGACGGGGGAGTCGCCGACGAACGGGGGCCGGACGGTGAGCAGCTCGTAGAGGAGGCAGCCGGTGGAGTACAGGTCGGAGCGGGCGTCGACCTGTTCGCCCTTGGCCTGCTCGGGGGAGAGGTACTGGGCGGTGCCGATGACGGCGGCGGTCTGGGTCATGGTCATGCCGGAGTCGCCCATGGCGCGGGCGATGCCGAAGTCCATGACCTTGACCTGGCCGGTGCGCGTCAGCATGACGTTGGCGGGCTTGATGTCGCGGTGGACGATGCCGGCGCGGTGCGAGTACTCGAGGGCCTGGAGGATGCCGATGGTCATTTCCAGGGTGCGCTCGGGCAGCAGTCTGCGGCCGGAGTGCAGGAGTTCGCGGAGCGTGGAGCCGTCGACGTACTCCATCACGATGTACGGGATGGAGATGTTGTCGACGTAGTCCTCGCCGGTGTCGTAGACGGCGACGATCGCCGGGTGGTTCAGCGAGGCGGCCGACTGGGCCTCGCGGCGGAACCGGGCCTGGAAGGACGGATCGCGGGCGAGGTCCGCCCGGAGGGTCTTCACGGCGACGGTGCGGCCGAGCCGGGTGTCGTGCGCGAGATAGACCTCGGCCATGCCACCACGGCCGAGCACCGAGCCCAGCTCGTACCGGCCGCCGAGGCGACGCGGCTCTTCCATAACGTTCCAGCCCTCTCCGTCAGTCCCGACCGCACCCGTGTGTGGTCCGGCGGTGTGCTGTTCGCGCAAAAGGCTACCGGCCGCGGCTGTGTCTGCCGTCCGTGACCGCAGGCTGATACCGGACCGGTACCCGTTGCCGCCGGTGGCCCGGCGGCGTGAGTTGCGTCACCCCTGTGCCTTGAGGACCGCCTGCATGACGTCCTTGGCGATGGGGGCGGCGAGGCCGCCGCCGCTGATGTCCTCGCGGGTGGCGTCGCTGTCCTCGATGACGACGGCGACGGCGACGGCGCCCTTGTCGGTCTTGGCGTACGAGATGAACCAGGCGTAGGGGCGCTTCTTGTTCTTCTCGCCGTGCTGGGCGGTGCCGGTCTTGCCGCCGACGGTGGCGCTGGGGATCCGCGCCCGCTCGCCGGTGCCGTTCTCGACGACGTTGACCATCATGTCCTGGAGCTTCTGCGCGTTCTCGGGGGAGAGCGGGCGGCTCATCTCCTCGGGCTCGGTGCGCTCGATGACGTCCAGGTTGGGGGCGGTGAGCTGGTCGACCATGTAGGGCTTCATCAGCTTGCCGTCGTTGGCGACGGCGGCGGCGACCATGGCCATCTGGAGGGGGGTGGCGGCGGTGTTGAACTGGCCGATGGCGGACTGGGCGTTGCCGTCGCGGCTCATGGTCTTGTCGTAGACGCTGGCGAAGGCGCGGACCGGGGTGTCGATCTCGGGGTCGTTGAAGCCGAACTTCTCGGCGGTCTCGACCATCTTGTCGCGGCCCACCTTGTCGCCCATGTTGGCGAAGACGCTGTTGCAGGACACCTCGAGCGCCTTGTTCAGGCTGGCGCCCTTGCAGCCGCCGTGCTGGTTGATCAGCTGGGTGCGGGTGCCGGGGAGGATGTACGGCTCGGGGGTGTCGGTGGGGGCGTCGACGTCGGTGACGACGCCGTGTTCGAGGGCTGCGGCGGCGGTGACCACCTTGAAGGTGGAGCCGGGCGGGTAGGTCTCGCGCAGGGCGCGGTTGACGAGTTCCTTGTTCTTGCTGTCCTTGAGTGCGACCCAGGCCTTTTCGTCGGTCTTGGAGTTGCCGGCGAAGGAGGAGGGGTCGTACGAGGGGGCGCTGGCGAGGGCGAGGATGGCGCCGGTGCGGGGGTCGAGGGCGACGACGGCGCCCTTGTTGCTGCCGAGGCCCTTGAAGGCGGCCTTCTGGGCGGCGGGCATGAGGGTGGTGACGACGTTGCCGCCCTGGCGCTTCTCGCCGGTGAACATGCCGATGGTGCGGTCGAAGAAGAGCCGGTCGTCGTTGCCGGTGAGGATCTTGTCTTCGAGCTTTTCGAGCTGGGTGGAGCCGAAGGCCTGGGAGGCGAACCCGGTGACGGGGGCCCACATGGGGCCGTCGATGTAGGTGCGCTTGTACTTGTAGTCGCTGCCGTCGGTGACGGTGGAGCCGGTGATGGGCTTCCCGTTGGCGATGATGTTGCCCCGCTCCTGGGCGTACTGGGCGATGGCGACCCGGCGGTTCTCCTTGCGGGTGCTCAGTTCCTCGGCCTGGACGTACTGGAGCCAGTTGGTGCGGACGAGCAGGGCGAGGATGAGCAGTCCGCAGAAGATCGCGATGCGGCGCAGCGGCTTGTTCATGAGGGTCGGACCACCTGGGTCATTTCGGCGTCGGGGGACGGGGCGGGGGCCGGTGCGGGTCGGCGCGCGGTGTCGCTGATGCGGATGAGGATGCCGATGAGGGCCCAGTTGGCGATGACCGAGGATCCGCCGGAGGCGAGGAAGGGCATGGTCATGCCGGTGAGGGGGATGAGGCCCATGACTCCGCCGGCGACGACGAAGATCTGGATGGCGAAGGCGCCGGAGAGGCCGATGGCGAAGAGCTTGCCGAACGGGTCGCGGGCGGCGAGGGCGGTGCGGGCGCCGCGTTCGATGATCAGGCCGTAGAGCAGGAGGAAGGCCATGACTCCGGCGAGTCCGAGTTCTTCGCCGACGGTGGAGAAGATGAAGTCGGAGTTGGCGGCGAAGAGGATGAGGTCGGAGTGGCCCTGGCCGAGGCCGGTGCCGAGGACGCCGCCGGAGCCGAAGGACATGAGGGACTGGCCGACCTGCTCGCAGGCGCCGGAGGTGGTGTAGCAGGCGAAGGGGTCGAGCCAGGCGTTGACGCGGGCTTCGACGTGGCCGGAGAAGCCGGCGACGACGACGGCGCCGGCGACGGACATCAGGAGGCCGATGACGATCCAGCTGGTCCGCTCGGTGGCGACGTACAGCATGATCACGAACATGCCGAAGAAGAGCAGCGAGGTGCCGAGGTCGTTCTCGAAGATGAGGATGAGCAGGCTCATCGCCCAGATCATGAGGATGGGGCCGAGGTCGCGGCCGCGGGGCAGGTAGAGGCCCATGAAGCGGCGGCTGGCGAGGGCGAGGGCGTCGCGCTTGACCATGAGGTAGCCGGCGAAGAAGACCGCGATGACGATCTTGGCGAATTCGCCGGGCTGGATGGAGAAGCCGGCGACGCTGATCCAGATCTTGGCGCCGAAGACGTCGGCGCCGAGGCCGGGGACGACGGGGAGGATCAGCAGGACCAGCGCCGCGGCCATGGAGATGTACGTGAAGCGCTGGAGGGTGCGGTGGTCCTTGAGGAGGAGCAGGACGCCGACGAAGAGGGCGATGCCGACCGCGGTGTAGAAGAGCTGGTTGGGCGCCGAGGGGGAGAAGGCGCCGAACTGCCGCTTGGCGAGGTTCTGGAGCCGTTCGGACTGGTCGAGTCGCCAGATGAGGACGAGGCCGAGTCCGTTGAGGAGGGTGGCCAGCGGCAGCAGCAGCGGGTCGGCGTACTTGGCGTACCGGCGTACGACGAGGTGGCCGATGCCTGCGAGCAGGCCGAGGCCGAGTCCGTAGGCGAGCATGCCAGGGGGCAGCTTGCCGTGGACGGCGAGGCCCACGTTGGCGTAGGCGAAGATCGGGATGACCACGGCGAACGCGAGCAGCAGGAGCTCGGTGTTGCGCCGGCTCGGCAGCTCGATGGCGCCGATGGTGGTCGTGTTGGTGACAACGCTCATGGTGTGGCAGGCCCCCTGCGCCCGCTTGCCGCTTGAGTTGCGGCTCCTACTGCTTCCCGCACAGTCCGACCAGCTTCTGCTCTTCTGGCGTGAGGCTGGGGCCGGGTGTGGGCGTCGGGTTCTTCCGGGTGGCCGTGCCGCCGTCGGGGGCGGGCTTGGCGGTCTCCTCCGCCTTGCGGCGCTGCTCGTCCTTCTTGCAGGCGGAGGCCTGGACGGCCAGTTCGTCGATCTTCTTCTCGGCGCCTTCGCGGCTGCCCCCGCTGATGGTCTCCTTGAGGAGCTTCTGCTGGAACGGCGGGAGGTACTTGAGTTCGATCTCGGGGTGGTCCTGGTCGACCTTCGACAGCTTGATCCATGCCAGGTCCTGGCTGATCCCGCGGAAGAGGGCGACGTGCTGCTCCTGGACGCCGACGTAGTACTGGGTCTGGGTCCAGCGCCAGCCGCCGTAGAGGCCGCCGCCGATCACTCCGGCGGCGACGAGGAGGATGAGGGACCTCTTGAGCCACTTCCGCCCTTTGCGGGGGGCGAACTCGTCCTCGGTGTCGTCGAAGTCGTCGTAGCCCTCGTGGTCGCCGAAGCTGCCGTACGGGCCTTCGGGTGCGGCGCCGTATCCGGGGGTCTCGCCGCTTCCGGGCGGACCGAAGCCGGCGGCCGGGGGGGCGGGGTGGCGGCGGCCGAGCCCGGAGGCGCGGCCGGCGGGGGTCTGCATGGCGCCGCCGTCGAACAGCTGGTGCTGGTTCTCGGCGACCGCGCCGACGACCACGGGGGTGTCGGTGAACTGGCCGGCGAGGGTGTCCACGCTGCCGTTGTCGAGGACGTCGGCGACGATGCAGGTGATGTTGTCGGGGCCGCCGCCGCGCAGGGCGAGCTGGATGAGCGCCTGGACGGTCTCGTGCGGGCCGTGGTAGCCGGCCAGGGTCTCTTCGAGGGTCTGGTGGGAGACCACGCCGGAGAGGCCGTCGGAGCAGATGAGGTAGCGGTCGCCGGCGCGGACCTCGCGGATGGAGAGGTCGGGTTCGACGTGGTCCCCGCTGCCGAGGGCGCGCATGAGGAGGGAGCGCTGGGGGTGGGTGGTGGCTTCCTCTTCGGTGATCCGGCCTTCGTCGACGAGCCGCTGGACCCAGGTGTGGTCCTGGGTGATCTGGGTGAGGACGCCGTCGCGCAGCAGGTAGGCGCGGGAGTCGCCGACGTGGACGAGGCCGAGGCGCTGGCCGGTCCACAGGAGGGCGGTGAGCGTGGTGCCCATGCCTTCGAGCTGGGGGTCCTCCTCGACCATGACGCGCAGCTGGTCGTTGGCGCGCTGGACGGCGCTGCCGAGGGAGGTGAGGAGGTCGGAGCCCGGGACGTCGTCGTCGAGCTGCACGAGGGTGGAGATCACCTCGGAGCTGGCGACCTCGCCGGCCGCCTGGCCGCCCATGCCGTCGGCGATGGCGAGGAGGCGGGGTCCGGCGTAACCGGAATCTTCGTTCCCCTCGCGGATCATGCCCTTGTGCGAACCGGCGGCGAACCGCAGGGACAGACTCATGTGCACCTGCCCAGTCGACAAGCCTTCCGGGTACAGCCGGTCTCGAGCCACACTGCCCACCCTCCGGTCGGGAGCGCGCTCGGGTCCGCTGTGGGGACCGCCGCGGCTCGCTCGCTCCGCTCGCTCATTCTCGTACTACTTCCGCAGCTCGATGACGGTCTTGCCGATGCGGATCGGGGCGCCCAGCGGAATGGGTGTCGCGACGGTCAGCCGGGCCCGGTCGAGGTAGGTGCCGTTGGTCGACCCGAGGTCCTCGACGATCCAGTTGCCGTCCCGGTCGGGGTAGATCCTGGCATGGCGGCTGGAGGCGTAGTCGTCGTCCAGCACGATGGTCGAGTCGTGGGCCCGGCCCAGGGTGATGGTCTGCCCCTGGAGGGCGACCGTGGTGCCGGTGAGGGTGCCTTCGGAGACGACCAGCTTGGTGGGTGCGCCGCGGCGCTGGCGCTGCTGCGGGGGCGCGGTCTGGCGGCCTCCCTGCGGCTGCGTGCGGGTGTCCGCCCCGCCGCGGCGTGAACCGCGCTGGGTCACCCGCGTGCCGAACAGGTCACTCCTGATGACCTGTACGGCCACGATGACGAACAGCCACAGAACGGCCAGGAAACCCAGCCGCATGACCGTCAGGGTCAGCTCTGACATTGCCCCCGCTTCACCCTTCGGCTTGCCGGTAAATGATGGTCGTGCTGCCCACGACGATCCGCGAGCCGTCGCGGAGCGTAGCGCGGGTGGTGTGCTGCCCGTCCACCACGATGCCGTTGGTGGACCCGAGATCCTGGATCGTCGAGGGCGTTCCGGTCCGGATCTCACAGTGCCGGCGGGATACGCCGGGGTCGTCGATCCGCACGTCGGCTTCGGTGCTGCGTCCGAGCACCAGCGTCGGGCGGGAGATCTGGTGGCGGGTGCCGTTGATCTCGATCCAGCGGCGGAGGCGGTCGCCGCCTCCGGGTGCGGGGGCCGGTCCGCCGTGCCCGGGGCGCCGCTGGGGTCCGCCGGGGGGCGGGCCTGCGGGCATCGGGGGGGCGGCGACGGGCGGGTAGCCGTATCCGCCGGGGCCCGGCTGGGGGTCCGGCTGCGGCTGGGAGGTGGAGGAGGCCAGGGTGCGGCTGCGGACGCGGTACAGGCCGGTGTCGAGGTCGTCGGCCTTCTCCAGGTGGACCTTGATGGGCCCCATGAAGGTGTAGCGCTGCTGCTTGGCGTAGTCGCGGACGAGGCCGGCGAGCTCGTCGCCGAGCTGTCCGGAGTACGGGCTGAGCCGCTCGTAGTCCCCGGCGCTGAGTTCCACGATGAAGTCGTTGGGGACGACGGTGCGCTCGCGGTTCCAGATGGTCGCGTTGTTGTCGCACTCGCGCTGGAGGGCGCCGGCGATCTCGACGGGCTGGACCTCGGACTTGAACACCTTGGCGAAGGTGCCGTTCACCAAGCCTTCAAGTCGCTGTTCGAACCTCTTCAGGACTCCCATGGGGCACCTCCTCCGTCGTTGTCGCCCTGTACTGCTTACTGATCGTATCCACGCGTGGGGAAATCGGCTGGTTCCCCTTATCTGTCCAGCAGACGAGTGTTGCCCCTCACAAGGGATCGTAGAGGCGGCCCCGGACCAGTGTCCCGCACCTGGCGGTGACAGCGGGAGGGGAGGGGCGAACCCCCGGTGCGTGCCCTTCCGGGGGGCGGTGCGGGGGGCTGCGGGAAAGCGATTCGGTTGCACCCCGTCCGACGTGCTAATGTTCCGGTGTCGCCAGGGGAACGGCCCGAAAGGGAAGGCCCCCAGGTAGCTACTCGGGCGAGTGGCGGAACGGCAGACGCGCTGGCTTCAGGTGCCAGTGTCCTTCGGGACGTGGGGGTTCAAATCCCCCCTCGCCCACAGCGGAAGCCCCGCGGATCACAGATCCGCGGGGCTTCTTGTGTTGTGTCGTGCGGTGCGTACGGGTTTGCCGGTGCGGGTCGGGCGGGGGCCGGACGGGGTCCGGGTGTGGGGGCCGTCACTCTGCGACTTTCGTCGGGCGGGGCGCGACGAAAGAGAGCGGACGGCGGTGGATCGGGTGCCTAGGGTCGGGGCGTGGACGTGAAGGCAGAGCTGGGCCGGGGCTGGAACTGGCTGAAGGGGCCCGATGCGTGGTCCCGGCGCCGGATCGCGGGCGAGGCCGTGCTCGCGGGGACGCTGGCGCTGATGGCGGCCGGGGTGGCCGATCTGGCGCAGGACGCCGCCTGGAAGGTGGCGGTCAGCGGGGTGGGTGCGGCGCTGCTGTCGCTGCTGCGGCGCCGGCTGCCGGCGGGGGTGCTGGTCGCGTCGTGTGCGCTGGGCGGCTGGCTGCCGGGGATGGCGCCGGTGACGATCCTTGCGGGCTGGACGGCCGGGCGGCGGATCGTGGGCGTGGTGCGGGCGCTGTTCGCGTTCACGCTGGGGTTCGTGCTCAGCATCGGGGTGGGGCTGCTGGTGGACGGGCAGCAGCTGCGGCCGCTCCAGATGGTCTTCTTCGCGACGCTGCTGTACCTGGCGACGACCGTGTTCCCGGGTCTGGCCAGCCGGTACTGGAACCAGCGGCGGACCCTGCTGCACGCGATGCAGGACCGCAACGCGCAGCTGCTGCGCGAGCGGGAGATGGTGGCGGGGCAGGCGCGGCTGCGGGAGCGGCAGCGGATCGCGCAGGACATGCACGACAGCCTGGGGCACCAGCTGGCGCTGATCGCGGTGCACACGGGGGCGCTGGAGGTCGATCCGGCGCTGACCGACCGTCAGCGGGAGGCGGTGGGGGTGCTGCGGCAGGCCTCGGTGTCGGCGATGCACGAGCTGCGGGAGGTCGTGGGCATCCTGCGGGACGGGGTGGAGGCGCCTGCGGAGGCGGAGGACACGGGGCCGGTGGCGCGCGGGGTGGCCGGCATCGCGGGGGTGGTGGAGGCTGCGCGGGCGGCGGGGACGGACGTGCGGCTGACACGGACGGGTGCGGAGCGGCCGCTGGCTCCGGCGTGCGACCACGCGGCGTACCGGATCGTGCAGGAGGCGCTGACGAACGCGTACAAGCATGCGCCGGGGGCGCCGATCGCGGTGGAGCTGCGGTACGAGGACGACTCGCTGGTGGTGGAGATCGCGAACGGGCCGGCCGCCGGGCCGGGTGCGGGCGAGGTGGTCAGCGGCGGGCAGGGGCTGACGGGGCTGCGGGAGCGGGCCCGGCTGGTCGGCGGGATGGTGCACGCGGGGGCGGCGGCGGACGGCGGGTTCCGGGTGGCGGGGGTGCTGCCGTACGGGGCGGAGCCGGCGGGTCCGGCGGTGGCGCCGGTGGATGCGGCGGACGATTTCGGGCAGCAGGCGCAGCCGGTGGGGCTGCGGGGCGGGGGGCCGGTGGACTGGTCCGCCGTGGACCGGGAGCTGGCCGGGCAGGTGGGCCGGAGCCGGCTGCGGGGGGTGGCGCTGGGCTGCGCGATCGCGGCGGCGGCGCTGGTGCTGCTGGTGATCGCGGCGGGGGTGCTGCTGTTCATGGTGATGGGCGCGGCGCAGAAGGCGACGGTGGGGGAGGAGACGTACGAGGAGCAGAAGGTGGGCACCTCGGAGGAGGTGGTGCGGGGGCGGCTGCCGGAGGGCAGCGATCTCGTGACCGCCGGGCTGGAGGAGGGTGGTCCGGCGCGGCCGGCGGGGGCGGAGTGCCTGTTCCTGCTGGACGAGGCGTATGCGTCGGACATGCGGACGGACCGGGTTTTCCGCTTCTGTTTCAAGGACGGCAAGCTGGTCGAGAAGTCGGCGTACGAGGTGGACAGGTAGGAGCGGGCGTGGCGAGCGGTGTGGTCAGGGTGGTCATTGCCGATGACGAGCCCCTCATCCGTGCGGGGATCCGGATGATCCTGACCTCGGATCCGGGGGTGGAGGTGGTTGCGGAGGCGCCCGACGGGCGTGCGGCGGTGGAGCTCGCGCGGGCGCACGCGCCGGACGTGGTGCTCCTGGACATCCAGATGCCGGTGATGGACGGGCTGACGGCGCTGGCGGAGCTGCGGCGGGCGGCGCCGGGGACGCGGGCGCTGATCCTGACCACGTTCGGGGAGAAGGAGAACGTGCTGCGGGCGCTGGCGGAGGGCGGTGCGGGTTTCCTGCTGAAGGATTCGGCGCCGGCGGAGCTGATCGGTGCGGTGCGGGCGGCGGCGGCCGGGGACGCGTACCTGTCTCCGGCGGCGACCCGGCACGTGGTGGACCAGCTGGCTTCGGGGGCGGGGCGGGTGGCCGGCGGGCGGGCGGAGGAGGCCCGGCGGCGGGTGGCGGAGCTGAGCGAGCGGGAGCGGGGGGTGCTGGTGCTGCTGGGCGAGGGGCTGTCGAACGCGGATGCCGGGCGGCGGCTGCACATGAGCGAGGCGACGGTGAAGACGTACGTGAGCCGGATCCTGGCGAAGCTGGGGTGCGAGAACCGGGTGCAGGCGGCGCTGCTGGCGCGGGACGCGGGGCTGTAGGGCGGGTCGTGGGGGTCGGGCGCCGGGGATTGCGGGCGTCGGTTCCGGTCTTCGGGACGGGGGCGTCGGGGTGCGGTCGTCGGGTTTCGGCCGTGGGCCGGGGTGCGGGGCGGCGGCCGGGGGCCGGGCCCGGAGCTTCCGTGCGGGGGCCTCGGTGGGTACGGTCGTGCGCTGTTGATCTGTTGATCTGTTGGTCTGCCGATCCGTACGCGGGTACGGGCGGGTGACGAGGGCGGGGTCTGACGATGGGTGAGCGCATACCTGGGGTGGCCGGTTTCGCACCGCGTACGGCGCAGGGCGATGCGCGCGCCGAGGGCCGGGCCCTGCGGACCCGGGTGCCGCGGAAGGCGCACGCGGAGCTGGGGCCGGTTCCCGGGCGGCCGGACGCGGTCCGTGCGGTCGAGGAGTCGAACGCGGGCCGGGTGGCGGAGCTGGCCCCGATCCGGGTGGGGCGGATGGCCGCGAACCCGTTCGCCTTCCTGCGGGGTGCGGCCGGGCTGATGGCGCACGATCTGACGGGCACTCCGGTGACCGGGATCGGCACCCAGTTGTGCGGGGACGCGCACGCGGCGAACTTCGGGCTGTACGGGGATGCGCGCGGCCGGCTGGTGATCGACCTCAACGACTTCGACGAGACCGTGTACGGGCCGTGGGAGTGGGACGTGAAGCGGCTGGCGGCCTCGCTGGTGCTGGCCGGACGGGTGGCGGGCGCCTCCGAGGAGGTGTGCCGGACGGCGGCGCAGGACGCGGCCGGCGCGTACCGGCGGACGATGCGGCTGCTGGCGAAGCTGCCGGTGCTGGACGCGTGGAACGCGATCGCGGACGAGGAGCTGGTCTCGCACACCGATGCGCGGGATCTGGTGGGGCTGCTGGAGCGGGTGTCGGCGAAGGCGCGGAACAACACGAGCGCGCGGTTCGCGGCGAAGTCGACCGAGGCGGGGCCGGACGGCGGCCGCCGGTTCGTGGACGCGCTGCCGGTGCTGCGGCGGGTGGGGGATGCGGAGGCGGCGGCGGTGGCCGCGTCGCTGGGCCCGTACCTGGAGACGCTGCCGGGGGACCGGCTGCCGCTGCTGGCCCGGTACGCCGTGCACGACGTGGCGTTCCGGGTGGTGGGGACGGGCAGTGTGGGCACGCGCTCGTACGTGGTGCTGCTGCTGGACCACCGGGGGGAGGCGCTGGTGCTCCAGGTGAAGGAGGCGCGGCCGTCGGTGCTGCTGCCGCATCTGGCGGCGGTGGGCTTCGGCGGGGCGGCGGCGGAGCACGAGGGGCAGCGGGTGGTGGCCGGGCAGAAGCGGATGCAGGTGGTGTCGGACATCCTGCTCGGCTGGACGACGGTGCAGGGGCGGCCGTTCCAGGTGCGGCAGTTCCGCAACCGCAAGGGGAGCGTGGACCCGGCGGCGCTGGCCCCGGACCAGCTGGACGACTACGCGCGCATGACGGGCGCGCTGCTGGCGCGGGCGCATGCGCACAGTGCCGATCCGCGGCTGATCGCGGGCTACTGCGGCAAGAACGAGGAGCTGGACGAGGCGGTGGCCGGCTTCGCGGTGGCGTACGCGGACGTGACGGAGGCCGATCACGCGGATCTGGTGGCGGCGGTCCGCGCGGGCCGGGTGGCGGCGGAGGAGGGGGTCTGACCTCGGCTGCTGCGGCGGCGGGGGGCTGACCTCGGCGGCAGCCCGGAGGGCGTCCGACCTCGGCTGCTGCGGGGCCGGCTGCATGATCGGCTGCGGGGCCTGCTGCGGACGGGGCGGGTCCGCCGGATGCCGGGCCGGGCGGGGCAGGCCCTAGGCTGGTCGGGTGAGTGATGACGAGCAGCCCGAGGCGCGGCTGGGGCGGGCCGTGCGTGCGGCCGAGCAGGCGCTGATCGAGTTCGAGATCGCGGTGGAGACCTTCCGGGTGGAGGTCGAGAACTTCTCCCGGCTGCACCACCAGAAGCTGGGCCCGATGTACACGCGGCTGGACGAGCTGGACGCGCTGATCGCGGAGGCGCGGGCGGCCCGTACCGGGGATCCGGAGGATCTGCGGCGGGCGGCGGAGGCCCGGTCCCTGGTGATGCCGATGCCGGGGGTGGACGAGCTGTTCCACGGCTGGCTCGGCTCGGACGGGATCTCGGACGATGCCGGGGCGATGCTCACCGAGCAGTCGGTGCGGCCGCCGGAGCGGGTGCGGCCTTCGGAGGAGGCCCGCCGGCTGTACCGGGAGCTGGTCCGGCAGGCGCATCCGGACCTGGCCCGGGACGAGGCGGAGCGGCAGCGCCGGGACGCCTTCCTGGTGCGGGTGAACGCCGCGTACGGCCGGGGCAGCGAGGCGGAGCTGCTGGCGCTCGGCGAGGAGTGGGCGGCGGGTCCGGAGCCGGAGGAGGCGCGGCTGACGGAGGCCGAGGAGCTGTACGCCCGGCTGGAGTGGCTGGCGCGCCGCAAGGAGCTGCTGGCGCTGGTGGCCGCGGAGCTGGAGCAGAGTGCGATCGGTGCGATGCTGAAGATGGCGCCGGACGATCCGGACCGGCTGCTGGAGGAGATCGCCGAGCAGCTGCTGGCGCAGGTCGCGGAGCGGGAGAGCGAGCTGGCGGGGCTGGTCTCGTAGTCCGGTGGGGCGGGGCGGACGGGTCGGATAGGTTCGGGGCAGTCCGAGCCCTTCACCGGGCCTGTTACGGGGCCCGTTGCGAGGGCCCTTTACGAGAGAAGGCGTTATGAACTTCGGTCCGCTCCCTTCGGTGGACGCCGCCGCCGTGCCCGCCGACGGCTTCGTGCTGGACGTCCGGGAGGACGACGAATGGGCGGCGGGTCACGTCGAGGGCGCGCTGCACCTGCCGATGAGCGGTTTCGTGGCGCGTTTCGGCGAGCTGACGGAGGCCGTCGAGGACGGCCGCCGGGTGCACGTGATGTGCCGGGTCGGCGGCCGGTCCGCGCAGGTGACGCAGTACCTGCTGCAGAACGGGATCGACGCCGTGAACATCGACGGCGGGATGCAGGCGTGGGAGGCGGCCGGCCGTCCGATGGTGGCGGACGGCGGCAGCCCGGCCTTCGTGCTGTAGCCGCACCCGGCCTTCGGGCCGTGGCCGTACCCGGCCTTCGGGCCGTGGCCGTACCCGGCCTTCGGGCCGTGGCCGTACCCGGCCTTCGGGCCGTGGCCGTACCGGGCCACCGTGCCGTGGCCGTGGCCGTGGCCGTGGGCGTGGTGGGTGGTGCCGGCCGGGCCGGCCGGTGCCGCTCAGGCCAGGGGGTGGGCGGCCAGGAGGTCGCCGAGGGCCTCTTCGTGGGCGGCGGCCGGCCCGAGTGAGAGCTCCAGCTGCTTGGCCCAGGCGTGGTAGCGGTGCAGGGCGTAGTCGGTGTCCGCGCCGAAGCCGCCGTGCAGGTGCTGGGCGGTCTGCACCACGCGGCGGACCCCTTCGGAGGCCCAGATCTTGGCCACGGCCACGTCCCCGGCGGCGGGGAGCGGGCCGCCGGCTCCGCTGTCGAGCCGCCAGGCGGCCTGCCAGAGGGTGACCTCCATGGCCCGCAGGTCGATGTAGCGGTCGGCGGCCTGGACGGCGACGGCCTGGAAGGTGGCGACGGGGAAGCCGAACTGCTCGCGCTTGGCCGTGTACGCGGAGGTCATCGCGAGGACCTGTTCGCCGAGGCCGAGGGCGAGGGCGCAGGTTCCGGTGGTGAGGGTCTGGCGCAGCCGTTCCCAGGCGCCGTCGGCGTCGATGACCCGGCCGGCGGGGACGCGTACGGAGTCGAGGGCCAGTTCGGCGAGGAGTTCCCCGCTGGTGGAGTACTGGCGGGCCGCGCCCAGTCCGGGGGTGCCCGGTGCGACGAGGGCGATGACGGGTGCTCCGGCCGGGGTGTGGGCGGGTACGGCGATCAGGTCGGCGGTGTGGCCCCACGGGACGGCGGTCTGGAGTCCGTCGAGGACCCAGTGGGTGCCCTCGGGGCGGGCGGTGACGGCGAGTTCGGCGGGGTCGTGGCCGGTGCGGCCGGAGGCGGCGGCGGTGAGGACGAGTTCTCCGCGGGCGGCGCGGGGCAGGAGTTCGGCGGCGAGGGCGGGGCTGCCGTGCGTCTGGACGGCCAGGGCGGTCGCGCAGTGTTCGAGCAGGGGGACGCGGGCGAGGACCCGGGCGGATTCGCGTAGCAGCAGGCAGAGGGCGACGGTGTCGAGGCCGGCGCCGCCGTGTCCGGTGGCGGTGGTGAGGCCGAGCAGGTCGGAGGCGGCCAGGGTGGCCCACAGGGGGCGGTCGAAGTCGTCGGCGACGGCGCCGGGGGACAGGGCGGGGCTGGAGACCCGGTCGGGGGCGACGTCGGCGAACACGGCCCTGGCCGCCTCGACGGCGGCCTGCTGCTCCTCGGTGAAGGTGAAGTCCACTGCCTGTCCTCCCGCGTGCACCGGAACCGGCTTGATCTGACGGTCCGTCAAGATAGAACAGGTTCTGGAAAAAGCACAGGCCCGGCGCAGCCCTCGGACGGGACTGCACCGGGCCTGTGCCTGGCCTCCGCCTGGCCTGCGCCGCGGTCAGCGGCAGCGGTCAGCGGTCGAAGTCGATCTCCACCTCGTCCGTCAGCGGGTGCGACTGGCAGGCCAGTACGAATCCGGCCTCCGTCTCCTCGTCCTCCAGGGCGAAGTTGCGGTCCATGCGGACCTCGCCGGAGACCACGAAGGCCCGGCAGGTGCCGCAGACCCCGCCCTTGCACGCGTATGGGGCGTCCGCCCGGTTGCGCAGCACCGCGTCGAGCAGGGACTCCCCGGCCTGGACGGGCCAGCTGCCGGAGCGGCCGTCGAGCTTGGCGGTGACCCGGCTGTGGGCCGGGGCCGCGGCGCCCGCGGCCGGGGCCGGCGCCGCCTCGTCCGCCACGTGGAAGATCTCCTCGTGGATCCGGGCGCGGTCCACGCCCAGGCCCTGCAGGGCCCGCTCGGCGCCCTGCACCAGCCCGTACGGCCCGCACAGGAACCAGCCCGCGACGGACTCCACGGGCAGCAGTGCGGGCAGCAGCCCGGTCAGCCGCTCCTCGTCGAGGCGCCCGGACGGCAGGCCCGCCTCCTGCTCCTCCCGCGAGAGCACGGTCACCAGCTGGAAGCGGTCCGGGTAGCGGTCCTTGAGGTCGGCCACCTCGTCCAGGAACATCACCGAGGCCGCCGTGCGGTCGGCGCGGACCAGGCAGAACCGGGCCTCGGGCTCGGCGGCCAGCAGGGTCGCGGCGATCGACAGCACCGGGGTGATCCCGCTGCCGCCGACGATCGCGGCGAAGTGCCCGGGCCGCGGTTCGAGGACGAACCGGCCGGCCGGGACCATCACGTCGAGCTCGTCCCCGGCGCAGATCTCCTTGTGCGCGTACGTGGAGAACGCGCCGCCCTCGACCATGCGGACGCCCACGCGCAGGGCGGCCGGCCCCGCCGCCCCGGGGGCGGCCGAGCAGATCGAGTACGTACGCCGGACCTCGGTGCCCTCCGGGCTCCGGCGGCGCAGGGTCAGGTGCTGGCCGGCGGCGTGCCGGTACTCCTCGCGCAGCTCCGGCGGCACCTCCAGGGTGAGGGCGACCGAGTCCTCGGTGAGCCGGTCGACGGCCGCCACCTTCAGCTGGTGGAACGCGCCGTGGCGGGCCGCAGCCATCTACAACTCCTTGAAGTGGTCGAACGGTTCGCGGCAGGAGGCACAGCGCCGCAGGGCCTTGCAGGCGGTGGAGGAGAAGCGGCTCAGCAGCTCGGTGTCGGTGGAGCCGCAGTGCGGGCAGCGCACCGACAGCATGACCGGCACCGGCCCCTCCGCCGTGTGCGGCCGCGGCGGGGCGATCCCGAACTCGGCGAGCTTGCGCCGCCCTTCCGCGGTGATGTCGTCGGTGGACCAGGCCGGGGCCAGGACGGTGCGCACCGAGACCTCGGGTATGCCGTGGTCGTGGAGGACCCGCTCGATGTCGGCCGACATGGCCTCGATCGCCGGGCAGCCGGTGTAGGTGGGGGTGAGGTCCACCTCGGCGCGGCCGGGGCCGAGCATCCGGACCCCGCGGACCACGCCCAGCTCCGCCAGGGTGAGGACGGGCAGCTCGGGGTCGGGGACCGACCCGGCGAGCGCGGCCAGTTCCTCTTCGAGGCGGGTGGCGGTCACCACGACGCCCCCGGGTGGCTGCGGTGCAGGTGCTGCATTTCGGCGAGCATCCGGCCGAAGGGCTCGGTGTGCAGGCCCTGGCGGCCGGCGCCCGCGGCCCAGGCGCCGGTGCGCGGCCCCTCGGGGAGGGTCAGCCCGGCCTGCTCGACGGTGGCGGTGACGGCGGCCAGCCAGCGGGCGTCCAGGTCCTTCAGGGCCGCCTCGTCGAGGCCGAGGCCTTCGACGGGGAGGAACATCTCGCCGGTGAACTTCCACAGGGCCGCGAGTGCGGCCTGCATCCGCCGGCGGCTCTCCTCGGTGCCGTCGCCCAGCCGCAGGGTCCACTGCTCGGCGTGGTCGCGGTGGTAGGCGGTCTCCTTGACGGCCTTGGCGGCCAGCGGGGCGAACGGGCCGGATCCGGCGGCCAGCTCCCCGTACAGCAGCTGCTGGTAGACGGAGAAGTACAGCTGGCGGGCGATGGTGTGGGCGAAGTCGCCGTTGGGCTGTTCGACCAGCTGGAGGTTGCGGAACTCGCGCTCCTCCCGGAGGAAGGCGAGCTCGTCCTCGTCGCCGGCGAGGGAGAGCAGCACGCGGGCCTGGCCGAGCAGGTCGAGTGCGATGTTGGCGAGGGCCACTTCCTCTTCGAGGACGGGGGCGTGGCCCGCCCATTCGCCGAGGCGCTGGGCGAGCACCAGGGCGTCGTCGCCGAGGGCGAGGGCCGCCGTCTTGTCCACGGTGGTGGTCACAGGTGCCGCACTCCCTCGGGGATCTCGTAGAAGGTGGGGTGCCGGTAGGGCTTGTCGGCGGACGGGGCGAAGAAGGGGTCCCGCTCGTCGGGGGAGGAGGCGGTCACCGCGGCGGAGGGCACCACCCAGATGGACACGCCCTCGTTGCGCCGGGTGTAGAGGTCGCGCGCGTTGCGCAGGGCCATCTCGGCGTCCGGGGCGTGCAGGCTGCCCGCGTGCGTGTGCGAGAGTCCGCGCCGCGAGCGGACGAACACCTCCCAGAGCGGCCATTCCGTCGTGCTCATGCCTTCACCCCTCCGTGCTTGCGGGCGTACTCCGCCGCCGCATCCCTTACCCAGGCGCCCTCTTCGTGGGCCCTGCGGCGCTGCCCGATCCGCTGCTCGTTGCAGGGGCCGTTGCCCTTGAGGACCTCCCAGAACTCGGTCCAGTCGATGGCGCCGAAGTCGTGGTGGCCCCGCTCCTCGTTCCACTTGAGGTCCGGGTCCGGGAGGGTCAGGCCGAGGGCCTCGGCCTGCGGTACCGCGATGTCGACGAACCGCTGGCGGAGTTCGTCGTTGGAGTGGCGCTTGATGCGCCAGGCCATGGACTGGGCCGAGTGGGCCGACTCGTCGTCCGGCGGGCCGAACATCATCAGCGAGGGCCACCACCAGCGGTTCACGGCGTCCTGGGCCATGGCGTGCTGGGCCTCGGTGCCCTGGGAGAGGGCGAGGAGCAGCTCGTACCCCTGGCGCTGGTGGAAGGACTCCTCCTTGCAGATCCGGACCATGGCGCGGGCGTACGGGCCGTACGAGCAGCGGCACAGGGGGACCTGGTTGGTGATCGCCGCGCCGTCCACGAGCCAGCCGATGGCGCCGACGTCGGCCCACGTCAGGGTGGGGTAGTTGAAGATCGAGGAGTACTTCTGCTTGCCCGCGTGCAGCTTGTCGAGGAGTTCGTCGCGGCTGGTGCCGAGGGTTTCGGCGGCGCTGTACAGGTACAGCCCGTGGCCCGCCTCGTCCTGGACCTTGGCCATGAGGATCGCCTTGCGCCGCAGCGAGGGCGCGCGGGTGATCCAGTTGGCCTCGGGCTGCATCCCGATGATTTCGGAGTGCGCGTGCTGGGCCATCTGGCGGACCAGGGAGGCGCGGTACTCCGCGGGCATCCAGTCCCGCGGCTCCACGCGCTCGTCGGCCGCCACGGCCGCGTCGAACGCGGCGACGAGCGCCGGGTCCGGCGCCTGCCCTGCCGCCGCGTCCTGGGTCAATGCCACCATGCCGGCCCCCTGCCGATGTCCTGCGCTGTCGTGACCAGTGCCTACCGACCGATCGTTCGGTCCATGCTCTTCAATGGTGAGACGGCGGCCCGTAGGGTGTCAACCTCTGTGGATGCCTTGTGGACGGCCGAGGAGCGGGGCGGGATGGATTCGAACGAGCACGAGGCCCCGGGCGGGCCCGCTCCCGGGGCGGTGCCGCCGCCCCGCGCACCCGGCATCGCCGGCCTGTCCCGGCCGTACCGGACCGCCGCCGCCCTGGCCCTCGCGGCCGCCGCCGTGGCCGCCTGCTGGCACCTCGGGCTGGTGTTCCTGCACGTGGCCCCGTCGAACACGCTGACCAAGCGGCACGCGCAGACGGTGGACGACTGGATCTACCCGGAGTTCGAGCAGAACTGGAAGCTGTTCGCCCCGAACCCGCTCCAGCAGAACATCGCCGTCGAGGTCCGCGCCCAGATCCGCGGCCGGGACGGCAACCGGGTCACCACCCCCTGGCGGAACCTGTCCGCCGACGACGGCGCGGCCATCCGCCACAACCTGCTGCCCAGCCACGTCCAGCAGAACGAGCTCCGCCGCGCCTGGGACTTCTACACCGGCTCGCACGACGACAAGGACCGGGCCACCGGGGACCGCGGCGCCTTCTCCGAGGAGTACCTGCGCCGGATCGCGGCCCGGCGGATGGCCGAGCGGTACGGCGGCGGGGGCATGGAGGTCCTGCGGGTGCAGGTCCGCTCCGCCACCACCAACGTCGCCGCCCCCTCGTGGAGCGACGAGAAGACCGACACCCGGACCTACCGCCGGCAGCTGCCCTGGTGGACCGTGACGGAGGCCGACCGATGACCATCCGCCCCGAGACCGCCGGGACCGCCGGGACCGCCGGGACCGCCGCAGACGCGTCCGGCGCCGCCGCTGCCCGGCCCGCACCCGCCGGTGCCGCCCCCGCCGGACCCCCGCGCGGGCCCGCCCGTACCGCCGCCGCCGTGCGCGCCGCCCTCGCCCGGGCCGCCGGGCGGGTCACCGGGCAGGCGCTCGGCCCGTACCAGAGCGCCGTCATACGCATCGGCTTCGCCGGGACCTGGCTGCTCTTCCTGCTCCGGGAGTTCCCGCACCGCCACGAGCTGTACGGCCCCGACGGCCCCTGGAGCTGGGAGCTCGCCGAGCGGCTGGTCGCCTCCAACAACGCCTTCACCGTGCTGCTGTGGGGCCGCAGCGGGCTGTGGTTCGAGCTGGTCTACCTGCTGGCGGTGCTCGCGGCGGCCCTGACGGTCCTCGGCTGGCGCACCCGGGCCACCTCCGTGTTCTTCATGATCGGCGTGCTGTCCCTGCAGAACCGGTCCGTCTTCATGGGCGACGGCGGGGACAACGTCATCCACCTCATGGCGGTCTACCTGGTCCTGACCCGCTGCGCCCAGGTCTGGTCCCTGGACGCCCGGCGGGCCGCCCGCCGGGCCCCCGGGGCGCCGCCGGAGCGGGACCTCGCCGGGCCGCTGCTGTGGGCCGTACTGGGCGCCGTGCTGGTCGTGACCGCCCAGAAGGGGGCCACCAGCAGCGCCCTGGTCATGGTCTTCGCCGCCCTGTGGACGGGGCACGCGCTGTGGTGGGCCGCCGGGCGCACCGATCCGCGCGGGGAGGCCCGCGCGCTGTTCGACGTGATCGGCAACGTGGTGCACAACGCCGCGATGTTCGTGATCATGGCGGAGGTCTGCCTGATCTACGCGACGGCCGGCTGGTACAAGATCCAGGGCTCGCGCTGGCAGGACGGCACGGCGCTGTACTACCCGCTGAACCTCGACTACTTCTCGCCGTGGCCGGCCCTCTCCGGGCTGCTCGGCGGCAGCGGGGTGCTGGTCATGCTGCTGTCGTACGGCACGGTCGCGGTCCAGGTGGCCTTCCCGTTCACGCTGTTCAACCGGCGGGTCAAGAACGTCCTGCTCGCCGTGATGATGCTGGAGCACGCGGGCATCGCGGTCGTCCTCGGCCTGCCGTTCTTCTCCCTGGCCATGATCGCCGCGGACGCGGTCTTCCTGCCGACCGCCTTCCTGGTCTGGCTGGGGGCCCGCGCGGGTGCGCTCGGCGTCCGGCTGCGGCCGGTACGGAGCTCCCCGCGCGGTGACACGGGCCCGGGGGCGGACGCGGACGGGGATGCCGGCGGGGCCGGGGAAGCGGCCGCGGCCGTGGATGCGGATGCCGGCGGGGCCGGCCGGGGCGTCAGCGCCCCCAGCGCAGGGCCGGGGTGTCCACCGGGGCGTCCCACAGGCGCAGAAGTTCCTCGTCGGCGCGGCACAGGCTGAAGCTGCAGCCCGCCATGTCGAGGCTGGTGACGTAGGTGCCGACGAGGCTGCGGGCCACCGGGACGCCGCGTTCGGCGAGCACCGTGCCGGCCTCCGCGCGCATCACGTACAGCTCGATGGGCGGGGTCGCCCCCATGCCGTTGACCAGGAGGACGACCGGGTCGCCGGAGCAGTCGGGGAGGTCGGCGAGGATCGCGTCGAGCATCAGGCGGGCGGTGTCGGCGGCGGGCAGCAGGCGGCGGCGCTCGCGGCCGGGCTCGCCGTGGATGCCGATGCCGAGCTCCATCTCGTCGGGGCCGAGGTCGAAGTGGGGGCTGCCCTTGGCGGGGGTGGTGCAGGAGGACAGCGCCACCCCGTAGCTGCGGGAGCGTTCGTTGACCTTGCGGGCGACGGCGGCCACCGCGTCCAGGGGGGCGCCCTCCTCGGCCAGGGCGCCCGCGATCTTCTCGACGAACAGGGTGGCGCCGGTGCCGCGGCGTCCGGGGCCGCCCTCGGCGGCGGAGACGGCCACGTCGTCGTCGATGACGACACGGGCGACGCGCAGGCCCGCCTCCTCGCAGTCCTCGGCGGCCATCGTGAAGTTGAGGACGTCGCCGGTGTAGTTCTTGACGAGGTGCAGCACCCCGGCGCCGGCGTCGACCGCGGCGGTGGCCTTGGCGATGGCGTCCGGCACGGGCGAGGTGAACACGGGCCCGCAGACGGCCGCGTCGAGCATGCCGGGGCCGACGAACCCGGCGTGCAGCGGCTCGTGGCCGCTGCCGCCGCCGGAGAGCAGCGCGACCTTGCCGGGGACGGGACCGGAGGCGCGGGTGACGATGCCCTCCTCGGGGGCCGCCTTCAGGGCGGGGTGGGCCGCGGCCAGGCCGCGCAGGGCGTCGGCGACCACGGTCTCCGGGGAGTTGACGAGCTTCTTCACGATCCGCCTCCGTCGCGTCGGGCGTTTCTGTGGGCCGTGCGGTGTCACGGTTGCCGTACCGAGCGTAGTGAGGGGGCGGGGCGGGGGCCGCGCGGGCGGGACCGCCCGCGCCGCGCGCGTCCCGCCGCGCCCCCCGCCCCACCTGGCCCGACGGCGCCCCCGCGGCTCGTAGGGTGGGGGGATGAGCGAGCAGCACGGCGGGGCGCAGCGGCACGGTGGCGGGGAGGCGGTCGCGCAGGCCGTGCTGGACTGGCGGCTGACCGCCGAGGGCGGGGCGGTGCTGCTGGACGGTTTCCACGCGCTGAAGCACGCGCTGCGCTTCGGCGCGGACGTGCGGATCGGGATCTGCGACGACCGGGCGGCCCTGCTGCGGCTGGCCGAGGGGCTGGCGCCGGACGTCGGCCCGGCGGCGGCGGAGCTGGTGCGCGAGGTGCCCGCGCTGGTGCTGCACGAGCTGCTGCTGAAGGTGCACCCGACGGGTGTGGCGGCGCTGGCCGCCCGCCGGGACCGGGAGGCGAACCTGGCCGAGCTGGCCCGGACCCCGCGGCCCGCGCCGGTGGTGCTGCTCGACAACCCGCGGCACCTGGGCAACGTGGGCGCGGTGGTGCGGCTGGCCGCCGGGTTCGGGGCGACGGGGGTGGTGACCACCGGCGATCTCGATCCGTGGCACCCGAACGTGGTCCGGGCGGGCGCCGGGCTGCACTACGCCACGGCGGTGGAGCGGCTGCCGCTGGCGGAGCTGCCGCCGGGCCCGCTGTTCGCGCTGGACCCGGAGGGGGAGAGCATCCGCTCCTTCACCCTGCCCGACGACGCGGTGCTCGCCTTCGGCTCGGAGCGGCACGGGATTTCACCGGAGCTGCGGGAGCGGGCCGACCACCTGGTGTCCCTGCCGATGCGCCCGCAGGTCTCCAGCTACAACCTGGCCACGAGCGTGGCCATGGCCCTCTTCCACTGGGGAGGTCCGGCGGACCTGCCGCCGGACCCCTCCTGACACCGCCGCCGTCACGCCTGGCGGCGCACCTCGACCACCCGGAAGCGGTTGGCCACAAACGCCCCGTCGCACAGAGCGGCGTTGGCGGCCGGGTTGCCGCCGGAGCCGTGGAAGTCGGAGAAGGCGGCAGTCTGGTTCACGTACACCCCGCCGGTGAGGTTCAGCGAGAGCTGCGCGGATTCCTCCAGGCAGACCTCCTCCACGGCCCGCTCGGTGTCGGGGGAGGTGGTGTAGGCGCCGACGGTCATGGCGCCCTTGTCGCGGACGGTGCGGCGGAGCAGGTCGAGCGCGTCGGCGGTGGAGTCGACGGCCACCGCGAAGGCGACCGGGCCGAAGCACTCGGACATGTAGGCGGCCGCGTCGTCGGGCTTGGCCGCGTCCAGCTTGACGAGGACGGGGGTGCGGACCACGGCGTCCGGGAACTCGGGGTTGGCCACCTCGCGGGAGGCGAGGGCCACCTCCCCGAGCCCGGCGGCGGCCTCCAGGCGCTCCTTGACCCCGGGGTTGACCAGGGCGCCGAGCAGCGCGTTGGCCCGGGCGTCGTCGCCGAGGAGCTTCTCGACCGAAGTGGCGAGGTCGGCGACGACCTCGTCGAAGGTCTTGTGGCCGCCGTCGGTGGCGATGCCCTCGCGGGGGATGAGCAGGTTCTGCGGGGTGGTGCACATCTGGCCGCTGTAGAGGGACAGCGAGAAGGCCAGGTTGGAGAGCATGCCGCGGTAGTCGTCGGTGGAGTCGACCACGACCGTGTTGACGCCCGCCTTCTCGGTGTAGACGAGGGCCTGGCGGGCGTTCTGCTCCAGCCAGTCGCCGAACTCCGTGGAGCCCGTGTAGTCGATGATCTTGATTTCGGGGCGGAGGGCGAGGGTCTTGGCGATGCCCTCGCCCGGGTGCTCGGCGGCCAGGGCCACGAGGTTCGGGTCGAAGCCGGCCTCGGCGAGCACCTCGCGGGCGACCTGCACGGTCAGGGCGAGCGGCAGGACGGCCCGCGGGTGCGCCTTGACGAGGACGGGGTTCCCGGTGGCCAGGGAGGCGAAGAGGCCGGGGTAGCCGTTCCAGGTCGGGAAGGTGTTGCAGCCGATGACGAGCGCGATGCCGCGCGGTACGGCGGTGAAGGTCTTGCCCAGGTTGAGCGGGTCCTTCTTGCCCTGGGGCTTGGACCAGTCGGCCCGGCCGGGGACCCGGGTCTGCTCCTCGTAGGCGTAGGCCACGGCTTCCAGGCCGCGGTCCTGTGCGTGGGGGCCGCCGGCCTGGAAGGCCATCATGAAGGCCTGGCCGCTGGTGTGCATGACGGCGTGCGCGAACTCGTGGGTGCGGGCGCCGATGCGGGAGAGGATCTCGATGCAGACGAGGGCGCGGACCTCGGGTCCGGCGTCCCGCCAGGCGGCCATGCCGGCCTTCATGGCGGGCAGCAGCACGTCCGGGTCCACATGCGGGTACTCGACGCCGAGCTCCGGTCCGAAGGGGGAGACCTCGCCGCCGGCCCAGCCGTCGGTGCCGGGCTGGCCGAGGTCGAGGCGGGTGCCGCGGACGGCCTCGTGGGCCGCGAGGCCGTCGGCCGGGGCGGTCTCGCCGTAGGCCTTCGGGTGCTCGGGGTGCGGGGACCAGTACGCCCGGCTGCGGATCGCTTCCAGGGCCTGGCCGAGGGTGGGCCGGTGCTTCTCGGTGAGCAGGGGGACGGTGAGCTCGGCGGCCATCAGGGACCAACTCCTCGTTGAGCCGGGCGGTATCGGGTGTGATTTCCGAACGGGATCAGGCGACAGCGGCGTCGGCAGAGCAGACTGGAGTTAGAGTAACCGAACGATCGGTCGGGACAAGAGGGCCTGCCGCTCCTTGTGGACAGCTGATGCGAGAGGATCGGGGTCATGACAGGAATCGAGCGGTCCCGCACCGTGGCGGTCGTCGGAGCCGGAACGATGGGCCAGGGCATCGCCCAGGTCGCCCTTCTCGCCGGCCACGAGGTGCTGCTGTACGACGCCCGGGAGGGCGGCGCCGAGCTGGGCCGGGCGGCCGTGGCCGACCGGATCGACCGGCTCGTGGCCAAGGGCCGGATGGACCGGGCCGGAGCCGACGAGGCGGCCGCCCGGCTCACGGCCGTGCCCGAGCTCTCCGCGCTGGCCCCGGCCGCGCTGGTGGTCGAGGCGATCGTCGAGGACGTCCGCGTCAAGCAGGAGCTGTTCGCCTCCCTCGAAGGAGTGGTGGAGCCGGACGCCGTGCTGGCCACCAACACCTCCTCCCTCTCGGTCACCGAGCTGGGCGCCCTGCTGAAGCACCCCGGCCGCTTCGTCGGCCTGCACTTCTTCAACCCGGCCCCGCTGCTGCCCCTGGTCGAGGTGGTCAGCGGCACCGCCACCGCCCCCGGGACCGCGCAGACCGCCTTCGACACCGTCCTGGCCTGGGGCAAGACCCCGGTCCGCTGCGCCGACACCCCCGGGTTCATCGTCAACCGGATCGCCCGCCCCTTCTACGCCGAGGCCTTCGCGGTGTACGAGGAGCAGGGCGCCGACCCCGCCACCATCGACGCCGTCCTGCGCGAGAGCGGCGGCTTCCGGATGGGCCCGTTCGAGCTGACCGACCTGATCGGCCAGGACGTCAACGAGGCCGTGAGCCGCTCGGTCTGGGAGTCCTTCCACCGCAGCCCCAAGTTCCTGCCCTCGCTCGCCCAGCGCCGGCTCGTGCAGTCCGGCCGGCTGGGCCGCAAGACGGGCCGCGGCTGGTACGCGTACGAGGACGGCGCCGAGGCCCCCGCCCCGCACACGGCCGGTCCCGACGAGGCCCCCGGCCACGTCTCCGTGGTGGGCGACCTCGGCCCCGCCGCCGTCCTCGTGGACCTCATGGAGGAAGCCGGGATCGAGGTGGTCCGGGCCCCGTCCGGCGGCCCGTACATCCAGCTGCCGAGCGAAGGGCAGCTGGTGCTCGCGGACGGCAAGACCTCCGTCGAGTTCACCGACGTCGTCTACTTCGACCTCGCCCTCGACTACCGCGGGGCCACCCGGATCGCGCTGTCGGCCTCCGAGGACACCAGCCCGGAGACCCTCGCCGAGGCGGTCGGCCTGTTCCAGAAGCTCGGCAAGAAGGTCAGCGTCATCGGGGACGTGCCCGGCATGATCGTCGCCCGCACCGTGGCCATGCTCGTCGACCTCGCCGCCGACGCCGTCGCCAAGGGCGCCGCCACCTTCGAGGACATCGACACCGCCATGCGGCTCGGCGTCAACTACCCCCTCGGCCCCGGCGAATGGCACGCCCGGCTCGGCCAGGACTGGGCCTACGACCTGCTGCACCACCTCGACGAGCGCTGTCCCGGCGGCCGGTACGCGCCCTCGCTGGCCCTGTTCCGGCTCGGCTACGCGGCCGCGGCCGACGAGGACGGGGACGGGCACGGGGTGAGCGGCTCGTGACCACCGCCCCCCGGAGGGACACGTACACCCCCGAGACCCTGCTCACCGTGGCCGTCCGCGTCTTCAACGAACGCGGCTACGACGGAACCTCGATGGAGCACCTCTCGAAGGCCGCCGGAATCTCCAAGTCCTCGATCTACCACCACGTCGCGGGCAAGGAGGAGCTCCTGCGCCGGGCCGTCAGCCGCGCCCTCGACGGGCTCTTCGGCATCCTCGACGAACCCGGCGCCGGCCGCGGCCGGGCCATCGAGCGGGTCGAGTACGTCACCCGCCGTACGGTCGAGGTGCTGGTGGCCGAACTCCCCTACGTCACCCTGCTGCTCAGGGTCCGCGGCAACACCCGCACCGAGCGCTGGGCACTGGAGCGCCGCCGCGAGTTCGACCACCGGGTCGCCGACCTGCTGGGGGCCGCCCAGGCCGAAGGGGACCTGCGCGCCGACGCCGACATCCGGCTGGCCACGCGGCTGCTGTTCGGAATGGTCAACTCGCTCGTGGAGTGGTACCGGCCGCATCCGGAACAGGCCGCCGATGCGGACCAGGTCGCAGAGGCCGTCGTGGCTCTCGCCTTCGACGGCCTCCGGACCTCCCCCCAGGGCTGACCGCCGCTTCCCCTGTAGCACGGGCAGCCCCGGCTCCCCGGCCGCCGTTCCGGACCGGTTCCCGCCGGACGGGGGTCCCGCCGGGAAACCTGTCCGGAAACGACTGACCAGGGATGACCTTGACGTCGAGAAGCTAGCGAGATGCACTGAACCTCCGGTACCCACCCTTTCAGGGGGGTGTGTTCAGTACGGAGGCTGTGGTGGGGGTGGGTTCGGGGCTCCAGCGCGCCCGGCGGTTCATGATCCTCGCGACCGGGCTGTACCGCGCCAGCCACCTGACGGCCGGCCTCGCGGCGGCGCTGCGGGGCCTGCCCGCCGGCCGCGCCTCCTGCCTCTACTTCGGCGCGGCCCTCGCCGTGAGCGTGCTGCTGTACGGGGCCGCGCACGTGCAGGGCCGGTTCGCCCGGCGCTGGGTCTGGTGCGACGTGCTGGTCACCGGCTGCGTCCTGCCCGTGCTCGCCGTGGTCGCCGCCGGGCACCCGCTGACCGAGTCCGAGGCCTCCGCGTACGGCTGGATGTTCCTGCTCGGCGGGTCCGCCAGCGCGGTGGCCGGATCCGGGCTGGCGCGCGGACCGGCGGCCGCCGCCGTCCTGCTGCTGCTCGCCTCCCCGGTGGCGGCCGGGATGTGGGCGGCCGCGCCCGGCGAGCTCGTCGTGCCCGGCCTGCTCGGGCACATGAACTCGGTGGTCTCCTCGGCGGTGATCTGCCGGATCTTCTGGTGGTACCTGCGCCGCCAGGGCACCCTGCTCGACGAGGCCACCGCGCAGGCCGTGACCGCGGAGGCCGGGCGGGCCCGGCAGGCCGAGCGGATCGCCCACCACCGCGCCCTGCACGACACCGTCCTGGCCACCCTCACCACGATCGCCGCCGGCCGGGTCGACGCCAACGCCCCGCAGGTGCGGGAGCGGTGCGCGCGGGAGGCGGCGTACCTGCGGCGGCTGATCCAGCGGGAGGACGACGAGTACGCGGAGCACGACGCGCGTGCGGAGCAGGAGGCGCACGCGGTGCACCCCGAGTACGCCGTGCACGGGTCGGGGTCCGGGTCGGGGTCGGGGTCCGGGTCGGGGCGGGCGGCCGGGTCCGGCGCTGCCCCCCTGGGCGGGTCCGGCGGGCCCGGTTCCGCTGTCCGGCCGGTGGCGGTCGGGGCGGCGCTGGAGGAGGCCGTACGGTCCGCGGAGAGCCTGGGGCTGAAGATCACCGCGCAGTACCACGCGCTGCCGCCGGTGCCCCGTCCGGTCGCCGACGCCCTCGCGGCCGCGGTGTCCGAGGCGCTGAACAACGTACGGTGCCACGCCGGGACCGGACACGCCTTCCTGACCGCGCACGGGGCGGACGGCCGGGTGCTGGTCACGGTCGTGGACCGGGGGGCCGGGTTCGATCCCGCGGCCTTGGACCGGGCCGAGGCGCCCGGCACCGGCCTGCGGCGCTCCATCCGGGGCCGGCTGGCCGCTGCGGGCGGCCTGGCCGAGGTGGACAGCGCGCCCGGCGAGGGCACCCGGGTGGCCCTGCGGTGGCCCGCGTGATCACCGTCGCCCTGGTCGACGACGACCGCATGCTGAGGGAGGGCCTGGGCTCCTGGCTGGCCGGGGCGGAGCGGCTGCGGCTGGTCGCGGCCGTGCCCACGGTGGACGACCTGCTCGCGGGTCCCGGCGGGCCGGCCGACGTGGTGCTGCTCGACCTGGTGCTGCGCGACGGCTCGGTGCCCGAGGACAACGTGCGCCGGGTGCGGGCCACCGGCAGCCGGGTGCTGGTGGTCAGCACGGTCGCCGACCGGGCCCGGATCGTGTCCGCGGTCGCGGCGGGCGCCGACGGCTACCTGACCAAGGACCACTCCCTCGACGCGCTGGCCGAGGCCGTGGAGACGGTGGCCCGCGGGGACACCGTGCACTCCGCGGAGCTGGCCTTCGCCTGGGCGCACGACGCCGGGGCGGGCCGCCCGCAGCTGGCCCCGCGCGAGCTGGAGGTGCTGCTCGACTACGCCTCCGGGCTCACCCTGAAGGCGACCGCGCGGCGGGCCGGGATCAGCGTGAACACGGCGAAGTGGTACCTGGACCGGGTCAAGGAGAAGTACCAGGAGGCGGGCCGGCCCACCTACACGAAGATCGACCTGGCCCGCCGGGTGGACGAGGACGGGCTCGGGCGGGCGTAGCGGGCACGGCGGGTGCGGCGGGGCCCGGACGCCCGGTCAGCCGCCCGTGAAGGGGTCCAGGTCCGTTTCCTCGAAGACCAGCAGGGTGCGGGTGGAGAGCACCTCGGGGATCGCCTGGAGGCGGGTGAGGACCAGCTCCCGCAGGGTCCGGTTGTCGGGGGTGTGCACCAGCAGCAGCACGTCGAAGTCCCCGCTGACCAGCGCGATGTGCGCGGCCCCGGGCAGCGCCTGGAGCTGCTCGCGCACGGTCCGCCAGGAGTTCTGGACGATCCGCAGGGTGATGTACGCGGAGGCCCCCTGCCCGGCCCGCTCGTGGTTCACGCGGGCGGAGAACCCGCGGATCACCCCGTCGTCCATCAGCCGGTTGATCCGCGCGTATGCGTTCGCCCGCGAGACGTGCACCTGCTCGGCGACGGACCGTATGGAGGCCCGTCCGTCGCTCTGGAGCATCTGGAGGATCGCGCGGTCGATCGCGTCGAGCGGCCGCGGCGGAGCGGCAGGTACCGGGGCATCCGGGGCGGGCACGGGCAGCGGCGCCTCCGGGGCGCCGGCCGCCGCCTCGGCCATTTGTTCATCGGTCACGGCCCCCGGCCTCCCTGTCCTGGACGTCCTGCACCCATCTCAGGGCGTGGGCATCCGTTTGTCCACAGCCTGGAGGCGCCTGTAGCCAAAATGCGCCCACGACCGAACAATCGGTAGGTGAGGCGCCTCACACACGTGCGCGCTGCCCTGCCCGCTTCCCACGAGGAGGTGTACGCCGCCATGACGGTCCAAGAGCTGCCCGGTGCCGGTGCGGATTACCGCCCCACCCCGCCCCCCGCCTGGAGGCCGCGCATCGACGCCGCCCCGCTGCTCCCGGACACCGAGCCCCACCGTGTCCTCGGCACCCCGGCGGCGGACCGCCTCGACCCGGCCCTGATGCGCAGGCTGTACGCGGAGCTCGTCCGCGGCCGCCGCTACAACGCGCAGGCCACCGCGCTCACCCGGCAGGGCCGTCTGGCCGTGTACCCCTCCACCGTCGGCCAGGAGGCGTGCGAGATCGCCGCCGCCGACGTGCTGGAGGAGCAGGACTGGCTGTTCCCCAGCTACCGCGACACCCTCGCCGCGGTCGCCCGCGGGCTGGACCCGGTGCAGGCGCTCACCCTGCTGCGCGGCGACTGGCACACCGGTTACGACCCGCGCGAGCACCGCATCGCCCCGCTGAGCACCCCGCTCGCCACCCAGCTGCCGCACGCGGTCGGGCTGGCCCACGCCGCCCGCCTCAAGGGCGACGACGTGGTCGCGCTCGCCATGATCGGCGACGGCGGCACCAGCGAGGGCGACTTCCACGAGGCGCTGAACTTCGCCGCCGTCTGGCAGGCCCCCGTGGTCTTCCTCGTGCAGAACAACGGCTTCGCGATCTCCGTGCCGCTGGCCAAGCAGACCGCCGCCCCCTCCCTGGCCCACAAGGCCGTCGGGTACGGCATGCCCGGCCGCCTCGTGGACGGCAACGACATCGCCGCGATGCACGAGGTGCTGTCCGAGGCCGTCCGCAAGGCCCGCGCCGGCGGCGGCCCGACCCTGATCGAGGCCGTCACGTACCGGATGGAGGCGCACACCAACGCCGACGACGCCACCCGCTACCGCACCGACGCCGAGGTCGAGGCCTGGCGCGCCCACGACCCGATCCAGCTGCTGGAGCGCGAGTTGACGCAGCGCGGCTTCCTCGACGAGGAGGGCATCCGGGCGGCCCGCGACGCGGCCGACGCGATGGCCTCGGACCTGCGCGACGCCATGAACGCCGAGCCGGTCCTCGACCCGATGGACCTCTTCACGCACGTGTACGCGGAGCAGACCGGACAGCTCCGCGAGCAGGCCGCGATGCTGCGCGCCGAGCTGGAAGCCGAGGAGCAGTGATGGCGACCGCGACCGCGGCCAAGCCCGCGACCATGGCGCAGGCCCTCAACCGGGCCCTGCGCGATGCCATGGCCGAGGACCCTTCCGTCCACCTCATGGGTGAGGACGTCGGCACCCTGGGAGGCGTCTTCCGCATTACCGACGGCCTGGCCAAGGAGTTCGGCGAGGACCGCTGTACGGACACCCCGCTCGCGGAGGCCGGCATTCTCGGCACCGCGGTCGGCATGGCCATGTACGGGCTGCGCCCCGTGGTCGAGATGCAGTTCGACGCGTTCGCCTACCCGGCCTTCGAGCAGCTCTTCAGCCACGTCGCGAAGATGCGCAACCGGACCCGCGGGGCGATGCCCCTGCCGATCACGATCCGGGTGCCGTACGGCGGCGGGATCGGCGGCGTGGAGCACCACAGCGACTCGTCCGAGGCCTACTACATGGCCACCCCCGGGCTGCACGTGGTGACCCCGGCGACCGTGGAGGACGCGTACGGCCTGATGCGGGCCGCGATCGCCTCCGACGACCCGGTGGTCTTCCTGGAGCCCAAGCGCCTGTACTGGTCGAAGGCCGACTGGAACCCGGAGGCCCCGGCGCCGGTGGCCCCGATCGGCCGCGCGGCGGTGCGCCGCCCCGGCACCAGTGCCACGCTGATCACGTACGGCCCTTCGCTGCCGGTCTGCCTGGAGGCGGCGGAGGCCGCGCGCGAGGAGGGCTGGGACCTGGAGGTCGTGGACCTGCGCTCGCTGGTGCCCTTCGACGAGGACACCGTCGCCGAGTCGGTCCGCCGGACCGGGCGCGCGGTGGTCGTCCACGAGTCGACCGGCTTCGGCGGCCCGGGCGGCGAGATCGCCGCGCGGATCACCGAGCGCTGCTTCCACCACCTGGAGGCCCCGGTGCTGCGGGTGGCGGGCTTCGACATCCCGTACCCGCCGCCGATGCTGGAGAAGCACCACCTCCCCGGGGTGGACCGGATCCTGGACGCCGTCGCACGCCTCCAGTGGGAGAACTGATGCCGCAGGTCTTCGAGTTCAAGCTGCCCGACCTCGGCGAAGGGCTGACCGAGGCGGAGATCGTCCGCTGGCTGGTGGCCGTCGGCGACGTGGTCGAGATCGACCAGCCCGTGGTCGAGGTGGAGACGGCCAAGGCGATGGTCGAGGTGCCCTGCCCGTACGGCGGGGTGGTGACGGCCCGCTTCGGCGAGGAGGGCACCGAGCTGCCGGTCGGCGCCCCGCTGATCACGGTGGCCGTGGGCGCGTCCGAGCTGCCGGCGGAGCCGGAGGCCGACGCGGGCTCGGGCAACGTGCTCGTCGGCTACGGCACGGACCACTCCCGCCCGGCCCGCCGCCGGCGCGTCCGCCCGGCGGGCCCGGCCTCCGGCGCGACGCAGACGCCCGCCGCCGCAGCCCCGGCCCCGGCCGCTGCGCCCGTCACCGCCGCGGTCGCGGCGCCCGCCCCGGCCCCGGCGCCCGCGGTGGTGCAGGACCGGCCCGTTTCCGCGCCGGGCCCGGTGGCCGTGATCTCCCCCCTGGTCCGCAAGCTGGCCCGGGACAACGGCATCGACCTCCGTTCCCTGAGCGGCAGCGGCCCCGAGGGCCTGATCCTGCGTGCGGACGTGGAAGCGGCCCTGAAGGCCCCGGCCCCCGTGCCCGCCGCCCCGCAGCCGGCCGCCGTCACCGCCCCCGCGTCCGCGGAGCGCATCCCGCTCAAGGGCCTGCGCGGCGCGGTCGCCGACAAGCTCTCGCGCAGCCGCCGGGAGATCCCGGACGCCACCTGCTGGGTGGACGCGGACGCCACCGAGCTGATGGCCGCCCGCGCCGCGATGAACGCGGTGGGCGGGCCGAAGATCTCGGTGCTCGCGCTGCTCGCCCGGATCTGCACGGCCGCGCTGGCGAAGTACCCCGAGCTGAACTCGACCGTGGACCTCGCGGCCAACGAGATCGTCCGGCTGCCCGGCGTCCACCTGGGCTTCGCGGCCCAGACCGAGCGCGGGCTCGTGGTCCCGGTCGTGCGCGACGCGCACACCATGAACCCCGAGTCCCTGTCGGCGGAGTTCGCCCGTCTGACGGAGGTGGCCCGCTCCGGCCGGCTGGCCCCGTCCGACCTCACGGGCGGCACGTTCACGCTGAACAACTACGGGGTCTTCGGGGTGGACGGCTCGACGCCGATCATCAACCACCCGGAGGCGGCCATGCTGGGCGTCGGCCGCATCGTCCCCAAGCCGTGGGTCCACCACGGTGAGCTGGCGGTCCGCCAGGTGGTCCAGCTGTCGCTGACGTTCGACCACCGCGTCTGCGACGGCGGCACCGCCGGCGGCTTCCTCCGGTACGTCGCCGACTGCGTGGAGAACCCGGCCGTCCTCCTGCGCACCCTGTAACACCGGCACGCCAAAACCCCCCGGCGGGGCGACTCCACCCCCGCCGGGGGAGCACCTCCGGCACTGCCGGCCCCACGCCCCGGCGACCTCCGGCAAATCCAGCCCCGCCAGGGGGCACCTCCCAGCGGTAGCCGGGGGAGTTTGAGGCGCGGGGGTCCGGGGGCGGAGCCCCCGAAGCCGCGCCCCCGCCCGGCGGCCTGGGGTCCGGGGCGGAGCCCCGGGAAACGGTGAAAGGGCGGGCAGGGGCACGGCCCCGCAGGGCAGACGACCCGCCCCGCCACCGCGTCACCGCGTCAGCAGCACCTTCCCCACGTGCCCGCTCGCCTCGACGAGCCGATGCGCCGCGGCCGCCTCCGCAAAGGGGAACGCCGCGTGCACGACCGGCTTCACGAGCCCCGCCTCGATCAGCGGCCACACATGCTCCCGGACCGCCGCCACGATCGCCGCCTTCTCCTCCAGCGGCCTCGCCCGCAGCGTCGTCGCCGTGATGGCCGCCCGCTTCGCCAGCAGCGCCTGGAGGTTGATCTCGCCCTTCACCCCGCCCTGCAGCCCGATGATCGCCAGCCGCCCGTTGTGCGCCAGCGCCTGCACGTTCCGGTCGAGGTACTTGGCCCCGATGATGTCGAGGATGACGTCCGCCCCGGCCCCGCCGGTGGCCTCCTTCACCTCGGCGACGAAGTCCTGCTCGCGGTAGTCGATCAGCACCTCCGCACCCAGCTCCGCGCAGCGCTCCAGCTTCTCCTTGCCGCCCGCGGTCACCGCGACCCGCGCCCCCACGGCCCGGGCGAGCTGGATCGCCATGGTGCCGATGCCGCTGGCCCCGCCGTGCACGAGGAAGGTCTCGCCCGGCCGCAGGTGCGCGATCATGAACACGTTCGACCAGACCGTGCAGGCGACCTCGGGCAGCGCGGCCGCCGAGACCAGGTCCACCCCGGCCGGTACCGGCAGCAGCTGCCCGGCCGGCACCGCGACCTGCTCCGCGTACCCGCCGCCCACGAGCAGCGCGCACACCTCGTCGCCCACGGCCCAGCCGGTGACCCCCGGGCCCACCGCCGTGATGCGGCCCGAGCATTCCAGCCCCGGGTACGGGGAGGTGCCGGGCGGGGGGTCGTAGAAGCCCTGCCGCTGGAGGAGGTCGGCGCGGTTCACGGCACTCGCCGCGACCTCCACGAGGACCTCGCCCTCGCCGGGCACCGGATCGGGGACCTCCGCCCACACCAGGGCTTCGGGGCCGCCGGGCTGGGGAATCGTGATCGCATGCATGGCCCGGAGCGTACGCGAGCGGGGGCCGGGACTACTCGGCGGCGGGGCCCGGCGTTCCCGCAGGCGGCGCGGCCCGCACGATCACGATCACACGGTCCGTCAACTGGAGCGGCCCCACGTGCGGATCGTCGTACGGGATCAGCCGGTGGCCGCGGACCACGCTGACCACCAGGTCGCCGGTCTCGCGCACCCCGTGCCCGGCCTCCGCCTTGGTGACGGGCCGTTCGATCAGGTCGAGCCCGCTGCCCTGCTGGATGAGGTCCTCCATCACCGCGCCGGCGCTGGGACTCAGCACCGACAGCCCGAGCAGCCGGCCGGCCGCGCTGGCGCTGGTGATGACGGCGTCGGCGCCCGACTGCCGCAGCAGCGGGGCGTTCTCCTCCTCGCGGACGGCCGCGACGATCTTCGCCCCGCGGTTGAGCTGCCGGGCCGTCAGGGTGACCAGCACGGCGGTGTCGTCCCGCTGGGTGGCGACGATGATCTGACGGGCCTTCTGGAGTTCGGCGCGCAGCAGGACTTCCGAGCGGGTGGCATCGCCCACGACCCCGGTGAACCCCTCCGAGTTGGCGATGTCGATGACCTTCGCGCTCGGGTCGACGATGACCACGGACTCCTTCTTGAGCCCGGTGGCCAGCAGGGTCTGGAGCGCGGAGCGCCCCTTGGTGCCGAAGCCGACGACGACGGTGTGTTCCCGCAACTGCTTCCTCCAGCGGTTCAGCCGCCACTCCTCCCGGGTCCGTTCCGTGAGGACCTCCAGGGTGGTGCCGACCAGGATGATCAGGAACAGCACCCGCAGGGGAGTGATCAGCAGGATGTTCATCAGGCGCGCGCTGTCGCTGTACGGGACGATGTCGCCGTATCCCGTGGTCGAGAGCGTGACCGTGGCGTAGTAGACGCAGTCGAGGAAGTCGACCTTCTCGTTGGCGTTGTCGTGGTAGCCCTCGCGGTCCAGCCAGACGATCAGCACGGTCGCGAGGAGCACCATGAGCGCCATCAGCAGCCGTTTGGTGACCTGCCGCAGGGGCCTCTCGACCACCCGCTTGGGCAGTTTCACGCGCCGAGCGCCGCCCAGGCTTTCGTCGGCCTGCCGGGCCATGGCGTCGTGTCCGGGCAGTTTCACGTGAAACATCCTCCGGCCGCCCACGGCAGGTCCAGGATCTCCAGCTCCTGCCCGGCGCGCGCCCCGTGCGGCGGTACGACGGCCAGCCCGTCGGCGGCGGCGATCCCGCGGAGCATGGCGGGGCCGTTGTAGTGCAGCGGTACGGCGTGCTCCCCGTGCAGGGCCACGGGGACCAGCCGGGTGTGGTGCGGGTGTCCCTGGACCTCCCCGTCCACGGGGACGGTGTACGGGGCCCGGGGGGCGAGCCCGGCGCGCACCCGCAGCAGCGGTTCGGCGAGGGTGAGCAGCCCGGAGACGGCGGCCAGCGGGTTGCCGGGCAGTCCGACGAGGTGGCGTCCGGGGCCGAGCCGGGCCAGCAGCATCGGGTGGCCGGGGCGCACCGCCACCCCGTCCACGAGCAGTTCGGCCCCGGCGCGGGCCAGGACGGGGTGGACGTGGTCGACGGGGCCGGAGGCGGTGCCGCCGGTGGTGAGGACCAGGTCGGCGGTGGATCCGGTCACGGCCTTGTGGAGGGCCTCGGCGTCGTCGCCGAGCCGGCGGGTGGCGACGGTCTCGGCGCCGAGGGCGGCCAGCCAGGGGCCGAGCATGGGGCCGAGCGCGTCCCGGATCAGGCCCTCCTGCGGCAGCCCTTCGGCCAGCAGCTCGTCGCCGAGGACGAGGATCTCCACGCGGGGCCGCGGGACGGTTTCCAGCAGGTCGTAGCCGGCGGCGGCGGCCAGTCCGAGGACGGCCGGGGTGACGCGGGCTCCGGCGGGCAGCAGCCGGTCCCCGGAGCGGCACTCCTGGCCGCGCGGCCGGATGTCCTGGCCGGTGACGACGGCCCGCTCGGCGTACAGCTGCCGTCCTCCGGGGTCCGTACGGGCGTGCTCGCTGCGGATGACGGCGGTGGTGTCGGCGGGGATCCGGGCCCCGGTGGCGATGCGTACGGCCTCCCCGTCGGCGAGGGGGGCGGGCCGGGCCCAGCCGGCGAGGACCTGCCCGGCATCGCGCACGGTCCAGGGTCCGGGGCCGGCGACGGCCCAGCCGTCCATGGCGGAGGTGTCGAAGGAGGGCAGGTCGGTCAGTGCCGTCAGCGGGGCCGCGAGCACCTCGCCGAGGGCCGTGTCCAGCGGTACCCGGTGGGGGCGGGCCGGTCCGGCGGCGCCTGCGGCCGCGGCGGTCCGGCGGGCCTCCGGCCAGGGGGTCGAGCCGTGCGGGGCGGGGGTTGCGGCCGCGGCGGGCCGGGGGCCGCGGCCGACCAGTGCCAGTGCCTCCAGCACGGCGGACTCGGCCACGGCGCCGGGCTCGGCCGGGCCCGCGGCGGGCTCGGCGGGGTTGACGACGGACAAGGCGTCCTCCGTGTCCTGGGCGGGGCGGGGGCCGCCGGGGGCCGGTTCCCGGCCCGGCGGGGTCATCGGGTCATCCCGTGCCGGGCCCGGATTCGGCCGCCCAGCGGGTGGCCAGGGCGGCGGCCCGGCGGGTGGCCTCGTCGAGGGACAGGCCGCCCTGCGCGGCCGCGTAGCCGACCAGGAAGGTGGTCAGCGGGGCGGCCGGGCGGGCCACGCCGTGCGCGGCGTCCCGGGCGAGGTCGAGCAGGGCGGGGATGTCGACGTCGAGGTCGATGCCGAGCTCGGTCTTGACTGCGGTGATCCATTCGTCCAGCACGTGTCCATGCTCCCTGATCCGGGCCCGGGCGGCCGCGAGATCCTCCCAGGTGTCGCAGTCGAAGGAGGCGAGCGGGGCCTCGGCGGAGGTCCGGTCGAGCTCCAGTTCGGCCGTGAGCAGCCGCAGCGGCAGTCCGTGGAGGGTGCCGTGCTCGGTGGCGATGAGGGCCAGCTCGCGGCGCAGCGGTTCGGTCCGGTACGCGGCGACCAGCGGCTGGTCGCGGCCGTCGGGGTCGGTCAGCAGGACGCCTTCGCGGTGCAGCCGGCCGAGGAGGGTGCGGACCGTGCCGGGGCCCAGGAAGGGCAGGTCGGCGGAGAGGACGAGGACCCGGTCGGCGGTGATCCGCCGCAGCCCGGCGTCGAGTGCGGCCAGCGGGCCGCCGCCGGGCGGCTCCTCGCGGGCCCAGTCCACGGGCCGGCCGGTGGCCCGGCGGCCGCCCACCACCACCGTGGTCCGCGCGTCGCGGCAGGAGTCGAGCACCCGGTCCAGCAGGGCGCGGCCGCCGACGCTCAGCCCGGGTTTGTCGGCGCCGCCGAGCCGCCGGGCGGCGCCGCCGGCGAGCACGATCGCGTCGTAGGTCATGGTTTCGAGTATTGCCCATCGGGCTTCCCGGCGGCCCCACCCGACTCCCGCCCGCCTCCCGCCGTCCCCTTCGCCGCGGCTGCGCTCGCCCCAAGTCGGCGGGGATCCGGGGGAGAAGGCGCCGGGCCGGGGCCCACCTCCACGGCGGGCCCCGGCCCGGAAGTGCAGCAGCACGCACCGGGGCCCTTCGGCCCCGGTGCGTGCTGCGGTGCGCGTCCTACGGGTGCGTGCTGCGTGCGCGTACTACAGGTACGGGCCCGAGCGCACCGGCCCGTGCTGTCCGTCCTCGTCGTCGTGTCCGGCGCCCGGCGGGAGTGCCCGGCGCATCTGCTCCAGCTGCGCCCGCGCGGCCATCTGCTGCGCGAACAGGGCGGTCTGGATGCCGTGGAACAGGCCTTCCAGCCAGCCCACCAACTGGGCCTGCGCGATCCGCAGTTCCGCCTCGGACGGGATCGCCTCGTCCGTGAACGGGAGCGACAGCCGCTCCAGTTCCTCGACGAGCTCGGGGGCGAGCCCGTCTTCCAGCTCCTTCACGGAGCTGGCGTGGATGTCCTTGAGCCGGACCCGGCTGGCCTCGTCGAGAGGAGCCGCTCGGACTTCTTCCAGAAGCTGCTTGATCATGCTGCCGATGCGCATGACCTTGGCGGGCTGTTCGACCATCTCCGTCACCGGGACCTCGCGCGACTCGTCATCGGCGCCGCCGACCGCCATCCCGTCCTGGCCCACGATCAGAACCTGCGGGGGGCTGTCCTGCGACCGTTCACTCCTCGGCATCTCCATGCCGCCATTCTCTCGCACACCTTCGTCAAGACACGGTGTGCCCCCGTGCGGGTGTGATCCACCCTGCACGGGGGCACGTATCGTGCGCCGGTCGCCCGGGGCTGCGCTCAGGCGGCCGCCCGGCGGGCCAGCGCCCCGCTGGAGCGCGTGACCAGTGCCGCCAGCAGCGCCGCGCCCAGCGGCACCAGCACGAGGAGCGCCCCGAGGGTGGCCCACGGCACCACGACCGGCACGTACGGGACGGCGACCCCGTGGCCGTAGCCGGCGTCCACGGTCTCGTGGAACCAGTTCATCTGCTCGCGCCGCTCCGTCAGCCGCAGCCCGACCGCGGGCAGCACCCCCGCCGCCGAGCCGAGCAGCACGCCCATGGCGGCCACCACCCCGCACTGGAACCCGCTGAGGGTGCGCCGGACCCGGGGGGCCGCGCCGACCGCGGCGAGGGTCTTCAGGTCGGCCTCGGCGTCCGCCTGGGCCAGGCCGGTCGCGATGCCGGCGGCGCCGACCGTGACCACCCCGGCGAAGATCGCCAGGGCCAGCAGGGTGATGGTGTTCCGGCTGGTGTAGCCGCTCTCGACGTAGAGCGAGGGGTCGGCGCCCATCTTGTCGAACGCCCCCTCGGCGGCCTGCCGCTCCGCGCTGCCGGGGCTGCGGTCCAGGGTGAAGTACGAGCCCACCGGGACGGTCCGGTAGCCCGCGGCCTTGGCGGTGGCCGGGGGCAGGATCAGCTTCACGCCCCAGGACCGGGCCGAGAAGGCCTCGTACACGGCGAACTGCCTGCGCTCGCCGGGGACCTCCTGCTGCTTCTGCCGGGCCAGTTCGGCCTTCTCCGGGTCGGTGATCTTCAGCAGGGTGACCTTGCCGTCCTTCACGTTCTTCCGGCTGAAGGCCACCGGGGTGCCCGCCTTCAGCGCCCGGACGGCCCCCGGGTCGGAGATGCCCAGCACGGACAGCAGCTTCTCGTCCGCGACCGTGACCTCGTGCTCCACGAACTGGGCGACGGACAGGCAGCGCCAGTCCTTGCTGAACTTCTTGCGCTCCTCCTTGGTGAAGTCGTCCGGCCCCGCGGGGTTGTCGTACAGCGGGCACTCCTGCCCTCGGGGGACGACCAGTTCGAGCTGCCCGCAGCCCTTGCGGAGCTCGTACGGGTCGCAGTCGGGCCGCCCGACGTACACCCGGTCCAGGTCGGCGCGTGCCGCGAGCGGGAGCTCCCTGGCGACGGCGGCCCGCACGGCCGGGATCTCGCGGTAGCCGGACGCGTCCGTGGCCAGCACCCGGCCGGTGAGCTCGGGCAGTTGGGACACGTAGGCGTGCCGCTGCTCCACGTCCCGGCTCTCCTGGTAGGTGGCCACCGCGACCGTGCCGGCGACGGCGGCCAGGACGGCGGCCACCGCGGGGGCCGTGCGCCCCCGGTTGCGGACGGCGTCGCGCAGCGCGAGGCGCGGGGACAGCGGCAGCACCCGCCCCAGCCGGCCGAACAGGCCGACCAGGACCGGGGTGAGGGCCACGACGCCCAGCTCGGCGAGGGCGCTGCCGGCCGCGACCACGGTGAAGCCCAGGTCGGTGGTCGTGCCGTAGAGGGCCAGCGCGGAGCCCAGGACGATGGCGACGAGTCCGACCACCGGCAGCACCCGGCTGGCCTTGCGGATCCCGCGGCGGCCCGTGAGGGAGGCCAGGACGGGCTGCCGGGAGGCGGTGACGGCGGGCACGATCGCGGCCAGCAGACCGGTCAGCACGGCGAGCGCGCCGATGCCGAGCAGTTCCAGCGGGCGTACGTCGAAGTCGGGCCAGCGGGCGCCGAGGTAGTCCTCCAGCACCGGCCGCAGCGCGAGGGTCAGGGCCGTGCCGAGCACCGTGCCGATCACGGCCGCGGTGGCGCCGATGACCAGGCCGCCGGACAGGACGATGGCCCGGATGTGCTTGCGGTCGCCGCCGTTGGCGCCGACCAGGCCCAGCTGGCGGCGGGAGCGGCGGGCGCCGACCGCGAAGGCCGGTCCGGCCAGCAGGCAGATCTCCAGCATCGCGAGGCCGACGACGGTGGCCGCGGCGGCCATCTCGGAGGTCTTGCCCAGCAGGCTCTGCTCCCAGCCGTGGCCCTCCTGGGCGTAGTACGGCACCTCGGAGTCGGCGGGCGGGTCCAGGGCCACGGCGCGCGAGGTGACGAGGAAGCCCTTGGTGTTGGCCTTCCGGACCATGTTCCACGTGAAACCTTCGCCGCCCACGCGCACGAAGTGGCTGGTGTTCGTGTTCAGGGTGCCCAGGCCGGAGGCGGTGAGGGACTTGCCGAGCGTGGTGAGGAAGCTCCCGGGGGGTGCCAGCAGCTCCCGGGTGTTGAGCTCGCCGGGCATCTCGTACGCGCCGGTGATGGTGTACGGGCGGTCCAGGCCGCGGGCGCGGACCTTGGAGCCGACGAACAGCCCGGACTCCTCCAGGAACTGCGTGGTCGCGGCCACCTCGCCGGACTGCTGGGGGAAGCGGCCGTGGTCGAGCGTCAGCAGTCCCCGGACGAGCGGGCTGGCGGTGTCCAGCTCGCGGATCCCGGCCTCCAGCAGGCCGTGCCGGGTGCGCAGCTTGGCGTCGGCGCGTACGTCCGCGAGGACCGTGGTGCCGGCCGGCAGGGCGGCCTTCACGTCGGGGCGGGTGGGGGCCGGCGGGGTCCACTGGTCGCCGTAGCCGCCGACCGGGGCGTAGCTGTCGCCCTGCGGGTCCTGGTAGAGCGGCTCGTCGAGCCCGGAGTCCCAGATCCGGGCGTCGGAGGCGCCGAGGGCGCGGTCCAGGCCCTGGGCGAGGGAGGGCTCGGCGCTGCGCAGGGTCAGGCTGACGGCGCTGACGCCCATGATCGGCAGGGCGATCATGGAGAGGACCAGGAGGCTGCGGCCCTTGGCCCGCCAGGCGTCGCGGCGGGCTATGCGGATCGCGGCGATCCAGGAGTGGTACCAGGAGTTCACCGGCTGCCCCGCCCGGTGAGCAGCGAGTCGGGGTCGGTGCGCAGGGTCTCGTCGACGACGCGGCCGTCGCGCAGGAAGACCACCCGGTCCGCCCAGGCCGCGAAGCGCGGCTCGTGGGTGACGAGGATGCCGGCCGCCCCCGCGTCGCAGCGGGCGCGCAGCAGGGCGAGCACGGAGTCCCCGGTCTCGGAGTCCAGGGCGCCGGTGGGCTCGTCGGCCAGGACCAGGCGGCGGTTACCGACCAGGGCGCGGGCGATGGCCACGCGCTGCTGCTGGCCGCCGGACATCTCGTCGGGGAACCGGTCGGCGAGCTGCGGCAGGTTCATCTCCTCCAGCGCGGCGAGCGCCTGGGCGCGGGCCTTGCGGGCGGAGGTGCCGTCGAGTTCGAGGGGCAGGGCCACGTTCTCGGCGGCGGTGAGCGCCGGTATGAGGTTGTAGTCCTGGAAGACGTAGCCGATGGAACGGCGGCGCAGGGCGGCCAGTTCCTTGCGGCTCGCGGCGGTGATGTCGGTGCCCTCGACGAAGACCTGCCCCCCGGTGGGTGCGTCGAGTCCGCCGGCGAGGGTGAGCAGCGTGGACTTGCCGGACCCGGACGGGCCCATCACGGCGACGAGTTCGCCGGGGTGCACGGCCAGGTCGATCCCGCGCAGTGCGTGCACCTCGGTGGCGCCGCTGCCGTGCACGCGGGTCAGCTGCCGGAGCTCCAGGACGGGAGCGGCGGGTGCGCCGCCGGCCGGTCCGGTGGGCGGGTCGAAGGCCGAGGCCTGGTGCGGATGGTGCATGAGGGGTCCCCCCTGGGACGGAGTCAGCGGCGCCCGGAGCGGGCGGTGGGTGCGGCGGGCGGTGCGGCCGGTGGCGCGGCGGGCGGTGTGGCGGCCTGCGCGGCCTCGTGGGGTGCGGCCTTGTGCGGTGCGGTCGGGGCTCCCCGTTCGGCCAGGACGGAGAGCCGCGCCAGCCGGGATTCGGAGTGGTCCAGCCACCGCGCCTCGGCCTCGGTCTGGAAGATCAGCTGTTCGAGTACGAGCAGCCAGGCGACGTCGTCGCGCTCGCGGGCCTGTCCGCTCTCGATGGCGGCGAGGGCCTGGGCCTTGAGCCGGGTGTAGTCCTGCATCGCCCGGATCGTGGCCTGGCGCTGGGCCTGGATGACGGCGCGGATGTCCACGCCGGGGGCCCCGACGGCCATCGCCAACTTGATCGAGAGCTCGTCGCGGGGCGGGTTGGTGCGCTCGACGGGCCGCTCGTACCAGGAGCGGAGCTCGGTGCGGCCGGGCTCGGTGATCGCGTACAGGGTGTGGCCCGCGGCGTCGGTCCCGTCCGGGGCGACCAGGCCGTCGCGCTCCAGCCGGGCCAGGGTCGTGTAGACCTGCCCGACGTTGAGCGGCCAGGTGGAGCCGGTGCGGGATTCGAATTCGGTCCGCAGCTGGGAGCCGTACCGGGGGCCGCGCTCCAGGAGGGCGAGGAGTCCGTGGCGTATCGACATACCGAGTATGTATACCGAGTATGTTGATCAGCACAAGGGGCGGGGGCGGTGCCGGAGGGGCGCGGGGGAGGGGCGGCAGGGGTCAGCGGCGCAGGCGCATGCCCAGGAAGCCGAGGCCCAGGCCCATCAGGGCCAGCCCGGCGCCCAGGGGCACGATGTGCGCGGCGAGGTCCGCGGCCCGGGAGTTCGGCTCGCCCGCGAGGGCGGGGGGTGCCGGCGGCGTGGGGGTGGGGCGGGGTGCGGGGGGTGCCACCGGCTCGGGGACGGCCTTCGGGGCCTCCTCCCGCACGGCCGGCACGGCCGCCGGGTGCTCCCGCGCCTCCTCGGCCGCCCGGCCGGGGCGTACGCGGCCGACCCCGGCGGCGCTTCCCGCGAGGCGGTCCGGGGCGGGGGTCGCGGTGGCGGTTGCGAGTGGGGGGAGGGGGGACGCGGGGGCGGCGGCCGTCAGCGCGCCGCAGGCCCAGAGGGCGGTGGCCGCCCAGCCGAGCGCGCGGAAGCGTGAACTCACGGGATGCCCCTCCCGTTCCGGCCGGCGCGGTGTCAGCCCCAGGTTCACACGCGCGGCCAAAACGGGCATCTCGGACAACCCGCCCGAGCGACCGACCACCTCAGCGGCTCCGCCCCTGGGACCCCGCGCCTCAAACGCCGGCGGGGCTTGAGTGGCCCGGTCTTGTCCGGTGGGTGCGGCCCGTCGGGTGGTTTCGGGGGGCGCTGCCCCCGGACCCCCGCGCCTCAATCGCCGGCGGGGCTTGAGTGGGCCCCGTCTTGCCCGGTGGGTGCGGCCCGTCGGGTGGTTTCGGGGGCGCTGCCCCCGGGCCCCCGCGCCTCAAGCGCCGGCGGGGCTTGAGTGGGCCCCGTCTTGCCCGGTGGGTGCGGCCCGTCGGGTGGTTTCGGGGGCTCTGCCCCCGGACCCCCGCGCCTCAAGCCCCGCCGGGTGTTTCGGGGGCTCCGCCCCCGGGCCCCGGCCCGTCGGGGCGAGGGTGGTCGGTCGGAATTACTGCGGGTCGCCCGAGGAGACCCTGAGGGTGAATTCGACCGTCTTCGGGTCGAAGTCGTCGCCCGGGGACGGGAACTGGTCGAGGACGATGCCCTCGCCCCAGACCGCCTCGTCGCGGGTCTCCACCTTGTACTGCCACTGGCCGGCCAGCAGGCAGGCCTTCACCGAGTTGATGTGCATGTAGCGGAAGTTCGGTGCGCGGAGCTTGGAGGCGTCCTTGTAGGACTCGTCCGCCTCCTTGCAGACCTTCTCCTCGACCACTCGCGACGTGTCCCCGTCCTTGTGCCCCGGCTTCGCCGCTCCCGAGGCCGTCGTGCCCGGGCCGGACGTCGTGTCCTTGCCCTTGTCGCCGTCGCCGCCGGTCAGGGCGTAGACGAGGCCGCCGATCGCCAGGAGGGCGACCGCGGCCGCGCCGACGACCAGCGGGGTGTTCCGGCCGCCGCCGGACTTGCCGCGGCCGCCGACCGGCGGGGTCTGCGGGGAGATCGTGTACGGCGGCGGGGTCTGGACCTGCTGCTGCGGGTACGCCTGCTGGGGCGGGTACGCGTACCCGCCCGTCTGCTGCGGATGCTGCTGATGCTGCGGGTGCGGTGCGTGCTGCGCAGGCGTGTGCACCGGCGGCGGGGTCGGTGCGTACAGCCCCGGCTGGTACGGCTGCTGGAGGGCCTGCGGGGGCGGGGCCTGGAGGGAGGCGTCCACGGGCGGGAAGACGGTCGAGCCGACGCCCGACCCGCTGTTCACGGGCCCGCCCTGGACGATCACCGGCGCGCCGGGCCGCCCCGCCGCCAGCACCCGGTCGCACGCGTCGCGCATCGCGGCCGCGGTCGGGAAGCGCTCGTTCGGGTTCTTCTTCAGCGCCCGCGCCACCAGCGCGTCGATCGCCGGCGTCAGGGCCCGGTTGACGCTCGACGGCGCGACCGGCTCCTCCTGGACGTGGGCGTACGCGATGGCCAGCGGGGAGTCGGCCTCGAAGGGCAGCCGGCCGGTCAGCAGCTGGAAGAGCATGATGCCGACCGAGTAGAGGTCGGAGCGGGCGTCCACGCCGCGGCCGAGGGCCTGCTCGGGGGAGAGGTACTGCGGGGTGCCGACGACCATGCCGGTCTGGGTCATGGAGGTGACGCCGGACTGCATCGCGCGGGCGATGCCGAAGTCCATCACCTTGACCACGCCGCGCTTGGTGATCATGACGTTGCCGGGCTTGATGTCGCGGTGCACCAGCCCCATCTCGTGGCTGGCCTCCAGCGCCGCCAGCACGTCCGCCGTCACCTTCAGCGCGCGGTCCGCGGGCATCGCCCCGTGCTGCGCGATGTCGGCGTGGAGCACCGAGCCGAGCGGGCGGCCCTCGACGTACTCCATGACGATGTAGGGCATCGGGGCGCCGTCGCCGGAGTCCGTCCCACCCATTGAGACGGTGTCCTCGCCGGTGTCGAAGACCGACACGATGTTGGTGTGCGACAGTTTCGCTACAGCTTGGGCCTCGCGCCGGAAGCGCTCGCGGAAGGACTGCTCGCGGCCCAGCTCGGTGTGCATCGTCTTGATGGCCACCTGCCGGTCGAGCGATGCGTCGTAGGCGAGGTAGACCGACGCCATGCCGCCCTCACCCAGCAAGTCCCGTAGCTGGTAACGGCCACGGGCCAGGGAACCGCCTGCGTACCGGCCCTGTGTGCCGTCCTGGCTCATGACTCTGCTTCCCCTCGGGCGATGCCTGCGAACCCCTGCCGGCCCCCGCGAACACCTGCGGGACCTGGCGATCCGCTTTTTACGGCGCCCAGTCTGCCGGAGGGCTAGCACACGTCAAGCCGGGGTTCCCGTTCCGTGACCACACCAGGACGCCGCGTCGACCTCGGGCCGGCTCCCCGGCGGCCCCCGGCGCAATCCCTGACCGGTGCACGGCGCAAAGGCTGTAGCGTTCACCGGAGCACCCTGCACAAGAGCACCGCGACCCCCGCCGGGAGCGGCCCGGAAACGACAGGCGAGGACTGATGGCACCCGAACCCGAGGGAAACGGCGCCGGGATGTCAGACGTTCCGGAGCAGTTCGGCGCGGGCGGTCTGGTCGGCGAGGGCCGCTACCGGCTGACGCACCGTCTCGGCCGCGGCGGCATGGCCGAGGTCTTCGCCGCCGAGGACGTCCGGCTCGGCCGCACGGTGGCCGTGAAGCTGCTGCGCGCCGACCTCGCCGAGGACCCGGTCTCCAAGGCCCGCTTCACGCGCGAGGCGCAGTCGGTCGCGGGCCTCAACCACCATGCCGTGGTCGCCGTGTACGACTCGGGCGAGGACCGGGTCGGACCGAACGTCGTCCCCTACATCGTCATGGAGCTGGTTGAAGGCCGGACCATCCGGGACCTGTTGATCAGCGCCGAGGCGCCGGGACCGGACCAGGCCCTCATCATCGTCTCGGGCGTCCTGGAGGCGCTCGCCTACTCGCACCAGCACGGCATCGTGCACCGCGACATCAAGCCCGCGAACGTCATCATCACCAACACGGGCGCCGTGAAGGTGATGGACTTCGGCATCGCGCGCGCCCTGCACGGCGCGCAGTCGACGATGACGCAGACCGGCATGGTCATGGGCACGCCCCAGTACCTCTCCCCGGAGCAGGCCCTCGGCAAGGCCGTGGACCACCGCTCCGACCTGTACGCGACCGGCTGCCTGCTGTACGAACTCCTCGCGCTGCGGCCCCCGTTCACCGGGGAGACCCCGCTCGCGGTGGTCTACCAGCACGTCCAGGACGCGCCGGTGCCGCCCTCCCACGTGGCCCAGGGCGTGCCGGCGGAGCTGGACGGCCTGGTGATGCGCTCGCTCGCGAAGGACCCGGACGACCGGTTCCAGAGCGCCGAGGAGATGCGCGGGCTGGTGCAGTACGCGCTCCAGATGCTCCAGGAGCAGGGCGGCCACACCGGTACGTGGAACACCGGCCCGGTCACCATGGCCCTGCCGCACGGCCAGGTCGCGGGTCCCGCGCCGACGGCCGCGATGTCCCAGGCCGGCTCGGGCCCGCAGCCGCACTACCCCGCGCACGCCACGACCTCGCAGTTCGGGCAGCCGATGGTGCCCCCGCTGAACCCGGACGACGGCTCCGCCTTCGCCGGCGGGGGCGGCGGCTACCACGACGGCAACGGCCACGGCGGCCAGGCCTCCGGCGGCGCCGGACGCTGGCGGATGTGGCTGTTCGCGGTGCTGGCGGTGCTCGCCGTCACGGTGGGCGTGGTCTACGCGATGGACAAGGCCGGCGGCAGCGGCGGCAAGAGCGAGCAGCCGAACAAGCAGCCCGGCATCTCCGGTTCGAAGTCCCCTTCGGCCGACACCCCGAGCCCCGACAAGCCGAGTGCGTCCGAGGAGGAGGAAGAGCCCTCCGAGGACACCCCCTCGTACACCCCGTCGCGCCGGCCCTCGTACTCGCCGAGCTACGAGCCCTCGCCGACGCCCTCGTACGAGCCGCCGACCACGGACCCGTCGGAGAGCGCCGAGCCCTCCACGGAGCCCTCGGAGCCGACCCCGCCCACGCAGAGCCCGGACACGGGCGAGAGCCCGGGTGCCAACGGCGACCCGGTGGGCGAGGGCCAGGGCGGCAGCACCACGCGCTGAGCCGCGCGGGTCACAGTGCGTGCTGGAAGGCGCGGTCCGAAGCGGCCGCGCCCGCCAGCGTGTGCACGGTGACGAACTGGGGTTCGATCCGCATGTAGACGGGGTCGAAGAGCTCGCCGTCCACGTAGTGCGGGCCGGGGCCGAAGAGCTCCAGCTCGGCCGTGGTCGGCTCGACCGTCTCGGCCGTCCCGGTGAACTGCACCGACCACAGGTGGTCCTCGCCGCTGTTGAAGTTGTCCGCCCCGTAGGCGACGACGCTGCCGCTGCACGCCTGGTGGTAGCCGAAGCCCGCGTGCATGCGGAGCACGACCCGGCCGTCGATCACGATGTGCCGGGCCGCGGCGAGGAACGGCAGCGCGCGCATGCTGGTGGCGACGCGGCCGTACGGCACCCGGCGCAGCAGTTCGATGGCGTGGAGCTCCTGGGGGGACATGCCCCCACTGTCCGCCGGCCGGAGGCCGCCGGGCCAGAGGAGCCCGCCCCCATGATCGGGGACGTTGGTCCCGTGTGCCGGGCCGGATCCCGGGTCAGCGCTTCTCGGCCTGGAGCCGGGCCACGTACGCCGCGGCCTGCGAGCGGCGCTCCATGCCGAGCTTGGACAGCAGGCTGGACACGTAGTTCTTGATCGTCTTCTCGGCCAGGTGCAGCCGCTCGCCGATCACCCGGTTCGTCAGCCCCTCGCCGATCAGGTCGAGGATCTTGCGCTCCTGCTCGGTGAGGTTCGCGAGCCGGTCGTCGCCCTTGCCGTTCTTGCCGTCGCGCAGCCGCTCCAGCACCCGGGCGGTGGCCACCGGGTCCAGCAGGGACTTCCCGGCCGCCACGTCGCGCACCGCGTTCAGCAGCTCGTTGCCCCGGATCGCCTTCAGGACGTATCCCGAGGCCCCGGCCATGATCGCGTCGAACAGCGCCTCGTCGTCCGCGAACGAGGTCAGCATCAGGCACTTGATGTCCTCGTTCTGCGAGCGGACCTCCCGGCACACCTCGACCCCGCTGCCGTCCGGGAGCCGTACGTCGAGGACCGCGACGTCGGGCCGGGTGGCCGGAATGCGCACCAAAGCGTCGGCGGCCGTGCCGGCCTCACCCACCACTTCGATGTCCGATTCGCTCGACAGCAGCTCATAGACGCCCCGACGTACCACTTCGTGGTCGTCAAGCAGGAATACAGTGATTTTTCCGTCTTCGCGCACTACGCCAGTTTCACATACTCACCCCTTCCCTGCCGCAGTTACCCGGGATAACGTGCCGTTGTTCCGGCCCCCTGCAAGGCTGTGACCAGTGGTTGTTCCAGAAACCTCGGATTTACTTGGAAATCCAAGTAAAAACGCAGGTCAGATGGGGTTTCGCAGTTCTGCGGGCTGCTGGGTAACGTGCTTGGTGCAGGGCACTCGCCGGGGCGACTGTCACGCCTGATTCCCGTCAAGCCGCACCCACCCCGTGCGCCTGTACGGATCCAGGCGAGCCGCACTGGTCCCCGGACGACCCCGGGTGCCGGACCGACGGAGGAGCACACGTGACCGTGGAGAGCACTGCCGCGCGCAAGCCGCGACGCAGCAGCGGCACCAAGCGAGCGGCGGGCGCGGGCGCCCGCAAGAGCGCCGCTGCCACCCAGAGTGCCGAGCCCCAGCTCGTACAGCTGCTGACGCCCGAAGGGGAGCGGGTCGAGGACGCACAGTCCTCGGAATTCGCCCCCTACGTCGCCGACATCACCGCCGACGACCTGCGCGGGCTGTACCGCGACATGGTCCTGACCCGCCGTTTCGACTCGGAGGCCACCGCCCTGCAGCGCCAGGGCGAACTGGGACTGTGGGCCTCCCTGCTCGGCCAGGAAGCCGCCCAGATCGGCTCCGGCCGCGCCCTGCGGGACGACGACTACGTCTTTCCGACCTACCGCGAGCACGGCGTCGCCTGGTGCCGCGGGGTGGACCCCACCAACCTGCTGGGCATGTTCCGCGGCGTGAACCACGGCGGCTGGGACCCCAACGGCAACAACTTCCACCTGTACACCATCGTGATCGGCTCGCAGACCCTGCACGCGACCGGCTACGCCATGGGCATCACCAAGGACGGCGCCGACTCCGCGGTCATCGCCTACTTCGGCGACGGCGCCTCCAGCCAGGGCGACGTCAACGAGGCCTTCACCTTCTCGGCGGTCTACAACGCCCCCGTGGTGTTCTTCTGCCAGAACAACCAGTGGGCGATCTCCGAGCCCACCGAGCGCCAGACCCGCGTCCCGCTCTACCAGCGTGCCTCCGGCTTCGGCTTCCCCGGCGTCCGCGTGGACGGCAACGACGTCCTGGCCTGCCTGGCCGTGACCCGCTGGGCCCTGGAGCGCGCCCGCAACGGCGAGGGCCCGACCCTGGTCGAGGCGTTCACCTACCGCATGGGTGCCCACACCACCTCCGACGACCCGACGAAGTACCGCCGGGACGAGGAGCGCGCCGCCTGGGAGCACAAGGACCCGATCGAGCGCCTGAAGAGCCACCTGCTGGCCTCCGGCGGCGCCGACGAGGCCTTCTTCGAGGAGCTGGAGGCCGAGAGCGAGACCCTCGGCAAGCGGGTCCGCGAGGCCGTGCGCGCCATGCCCGACCCGGACACCATGGCCATCTTCGAGAACGTCTACGCGGACGGACACGCGCTCGTCGACGAGGAGCGCGCCCAGTTCGCCGCCTACCTCGCGTCCTTCGAGGAGGGCAACTGACCATGGCCATCGAAAAGATGTCGATCGCGAAGGCGCTCAACGAGTCGCTGCGCAAGGCCCTCGACACGGACCCGAAGGTCCTGATCATGGGCGAGGACGTCGGCAAGCTCGGCGGCGTCTTCCGTATCACCGACGGTCTGCAGAAGGACTTCGGCGAGGAGCGGGTCATCGACACCCCGCTCGCCGAGTCCGGCATCGTCGGCACCGCCATCGGCCTGGCCCTGCGCGGCTACCGGCCGGTCGTGGAGATCCAGTTCGACGGCTTCGTCTTCCCGGCGTACGACCAGATCGTCACGCAGCTCGCGAAGATGCACGCCCGCGCCCTCGGCAAGGTCAAGATGCCGGTCGTCGTGCGCATCCCGTACGGCGGTGCGATCGGCGCCGTCGAGCACCACTCCGAGTCCCCCGAGGCGCTGTTCGCGCACGTGGCCGGCCTCAAGGTGGTCTCCCCCTCGAACGCCTCCGACGCGTACTGGATGCTCCAGCAGGCCATCCAGAGCGACGACCCGGTGATCTTCTTCGAGCCCAAGCGCCGCTACTGGGACAAGGGCGAGGTGGACGTCGAGGCCATCCCCGGCGAGCTCCACAAGGCGCGCGTGGCGCGGGAGGGCAGCGACCTGACCCTCGCCGCGTACGGCCCGATGGTGAAGCTGTGCCTGGAGGCCGCCGCGGCCGCCGCCGAGGAGGGCAAGTCGGTCGAGGTCGTGGACCTGCGCTCGATGTCCCCGATCGACTTCGACGGGGTGCAGGCCTCGGTCGAGAAGACCCGCCGCCTGGTGATCGTCCACGAGGCCCCGGTCTTCCTGGGCGTGGGCTCGGAGATCGCCGCTCGCATCACGGAGCGCTGCTTCTACCACCTGGAGGCGCCGGTGCTGCGCGTCGGCGGTTTCCACACGCCGTACCCGCCGGCCCGCCTGGAGGACGAGTACCTGCCGGGCCTGGACCGCGTGCTCGACGCCGTCGACCGCTCGCTGGCGTACTGAGGAGAGGTCCGTGACGACGATGACGACGAACAGCGCGGTCCGCGAGTTCAAGATGCCCGACGTGGGCGAGGGCCTCACCGAGGCCGAGATCCTCAAGTGGTACGTCCAGCCCGGTGACACCGTCACCGACGGCCAGGTCGTGTGCGAGGTGGAGACGGCGAAGGCGGCCGTGGAGCTGCCGATCCCGTTCGACGGGGTGGTCGCCGAGCTGCGCTTCCCCGAGGGCACCACGGTGGACGTGGGCCAGGTGATCATCACGGTGGACACCGGTGAGGGCGGCGGCGCCGCGGTCCCGGCCCCCGCCGCCGCTGCCGCCGCCGCGCCCGCCGCTGCGGCCGAGGAGGCCGAGCCGGAGGGCCGCCAGCCGGTGCTGGTGGGCTACGGGGTCCAGCAGGGCTCCTCCAAGCGCCGCCCGCGGAAGGCTCCCGCCGGTGCGCCGGCCGCTGCCGCCGCTCCTGCGGCTCCCGCGGCGGCGGTCCCGGCCCCGGCCGCGCCGGTGGTCCCGGCCCCCGCCGGCCCGGTCACCCTCAACGGGCAGAACGGCCACGCGGCCGCGGGCGAGCGCCCGCTCGCCAAGCCGCCGGTCCGCAAGCTCGCCAAGGACCTGGGCATCGACCTCGCCGCGGTGGTCCCCACCGGCCCCGGCGGGATCATCACCCGCGAGGACGTCCACGCGGCCGCCGCCCCGGCCCCGGCCGCCGCCCCGGTCGCCGAGGCCCCGGCCCCGGCTGCCGCCCCGGCCCCGGTCGCGGCTCCGGTCGCGGTTCCGGCCGCTGCCGCGGAGCCCGGCGCGCGGGAGACCCGTATCCCCGTCAAGGGCGTACGGAAGGCCACCGCGGCGGCGATGGTCGGCTCGGCCTTCACCGCCCCGCACGTCACCGAGTTCATCACCCTCGACGTGACGCGCACGATGAAGCTGGTCCAGGAGCTCAAGGCCGACCCGGACCTCGCGGGCCTGCGGATCAACCCGCTGCTGCTCATCGCGAAGGCGGTGCTCGTCGCCGTCCGCCGCAACCCGGAGGTCAACGCCTCCTGGGACGAGGCGAACCAGGAGATCGTGCTCAAGCACTACGTGAACCTGGGCATCGCCGCGGCCACCCCGCGCGGCCTGATCGTCCCGAACATCAAGGACGCCCACGCCAAGACCCTCGCGGAGCTCTCGCAGTCCCTGTCCGACCTGGTCGGCACGGCCCGCGAGGGCAAGACCTCCCCGTCGGACATGCAGGGCGGCACCCTGACGATCACCAACGTCGGCGTCTTCGGCGTGGACACCGGTACGCCGATCATCAACCCGGGCGAGTCCGCGATCCTGGCGGTCGGCGCGATCAAGGCGCAGCCGTGGGTCCACAAGGGCAAGGTCAAGGCCCGCCAGGTCACCACCCTGGCCCTCTCCTTCGACCACCGCCTGATCGACGGCGAACTGGGCTCCAAGTTCCTGGCCGACATCGCCGCCGTCCTGGAACACCCCCGCCGCCTGATCACCTGGTCGTAACGGCACCCAGAGCACAACGGAAGGGCCCCCGCCGACAAAGGCGGGGGCCCTTCGGGCTTTCATCTCATGATCAGCCGATGGCTTGGAAGGCGTTCCAGCCGCCGGTGCCGACGACGGTGCCGGGCCCTGTGATCCCTCGGTAGAAGTAGAGCTTTCCGTCTCCTGTGGTGGCCCACGCGTCGGGCTTGCCATCGGTGTCGGCGTAGCCGTGGGGGGCGGCGGCGAGAAGCGGACGGCTGGCGGGCGTCCAACTCGTCCCGATGACGGTGGAGACGCTGCCGGAGCCGAGTCCTTCGCCGTTCGGGCCGGTGCCGGGGTAGAGCTTGAGCTCGCCGTTGGCACGGTCACGGGCGATCAGGTCGATTCGGCCGTCGCCGCTGCGGTCTCCGGGGGCGGCGAGGTCGTGGGTGGACCAGCCGCCGTTGCCGATGAGGACTGGCTCGCGTTCCGCGTCGAGGATGCCGGAGGCGGAGCCGAAGTAGAGCCAGAGCTGGTTGCCTTGCTTGACCAGGAGGTCGGGATAGCCGGCGACCTCGGGTTCGGGGTCGCTGTCGGTGTTCAGAGGCCCGTCGACGTCTCCGATGGCGAGGATCTGGTCGGCGTTGTACCAGTGGTTGTTGTCCTCGTTGTGGACCTTGAGTTCGACCGTCGGCGTAAGGCACTGCTGGGAGGCGCCGTCGGCCTGTTCATTGCGGGCGGTGCAGGCGTAGCCGACACCGTTGTTCGGATACACGGCGAGTTGGCGCTTGCCCTCGGGGCCGGGCGTGGTGGCAACGAGGTCCTCGAAACCGTCGTTGGTCCAGTCGCCGCGGTGGGTGATGAGTGCATCGGTGAAGTCGGTACCGCTGGCGACGGTGGCGGGGGCGAGGTAGCCGTTGCCCTGGCCGGGGTAGAGCAGGAGGTCGCCGGTGGGCTTGAGGGCGTACAGGTCGCTGTTGCCGTCACCGTTGAGGTCGCCCGGCTTGTCGGGAGTGGCGGGGCTGTTGGCGTAGAAGAAGTAGATGGCCCGGACCGAGCGGTTGCCGCCTGCGTCGATGCTGCGTGCGTGAAGGGTGTGCAGCCCGGCCGACGGCGGCTTCAGGTAGACCTCCGCCAGGTCGGCCATCCCCTCCCAGCCGTCGGGGTGCTCCTTGCGGAGTGCGGTCCGTACCGTGGGGTCCCAGTCCGTCCAGTACTCGTACTTGACGATGTCCGAGACGCGGCCGTTGGTGAGGTTGAACAGGGCCGTGGTGCGGGCCGGGCCGGTCTGAGCGGGCCAGCCGTCGGACCCGTCGGGGAACACGTAGGAGTTGATGCCGGGCGGCTGGCTGGGGACGGCGCCGTCGTACGTGAAGTGGCACTGGGCAGTGAAGTTGCTGTTCAGGCTGCCGTCCTCGGCGCGGACCCACCAGGTGAAGGTGCCGTTTTTGCCGAGCCCGGCCTTGCCAAGCAGTTCTTCGAGTCTGGCTTTCGTGACGAGCAGGCTGGCAGGCTGGCCGCTGGATCTGGCGACGGTGATGTTGACCTCGTTGTCGGCACCTCCGTGGCCCGTGGGCCACAGAACGAAGCGGGCGTTGACGGTGCCGCCGTCGGGGTCGGAGACGCGGCCGGCGATGAGTTTGACGTCACCGCTGCCGAGGACTTCGTACGGGGTGGTGGTGCCGCAGTTGTCGCCGCTGTCGGGGTAGGTGTAGAGGCCCTTGGGCGTGTCCGGGTAGGTGTTGTACTCGGTTTCCATCACGGCTGATTTGGCGTCGAACTTCTTCCAGCCGTAGACATCCGACTCGTCCCCGGCGACCAGTCCGATCGTCACGTCGGGCTTCTTGTTGGTCGCGGCCCAGGTGGCGGCGTTGATGACGTCGAAGGCGAGGTTTCCGCCGGGGCAGGAACTGCTCCAGCCCTTGGCGTCCACGACGGTGGGTCCGAGCTGCCCGTACCAGGCAGGGGAGTTCGCCCAGGTGGTGGCGCTGGAGATCGGCCCGGCGCGGAAGGCGATGATCGGCTTCTTCTGACAGGACCAGGACCAGGTGTTCTTGATCCGGAACGTGGACTTTGTGATCTTCTTGCGGGTGTTCCAGAGGTTGCCGGTCTTCAGGGTGAAGTAGGAACGGGCGCGGCCGTCCGTCCAGTCCTCCTGGCCGACGCGGGCGATGGTGGTCCCGTTGGTGCCGTCGCCGTTGACCCAGCCTGCCCCGTTGACGTAGGAGGTGTTCGGGGTCGGCCTGTACGTCATGGCCCAGGTGACGAGGTCACCGTCGATCGGCGGGTCGATGTAGACCGGATAGTTCGTCCCGGGGCCCCGCAGGATTGCCTGGTCCGGGGTGAGGGTGAGCCGGTTCTTGGTGAGGGAGACGTCCATGGACGCCTGCTGGGCCCCGCTGCCGGGCTCGAACTCGTCCGCGGGCGCCGGGGCGGACTGCTCCGTGCCGCTCGGGGCGGACTGCGCGGCCGCCTTCGCGCCTGACGCGGCGGTCTGGCTGGTGGAGCTGTCCCACATGCGCGGGGTGGGCGCGCGGAAGACCTCCTGCCCTGCCGGGTTGAGCGCACGGAGGTTGCCGTGCTCGTCCGCCGAGACGTCCACTCCGTCAGCGGTCAGGGAGAAGTTGAGGGTGTTCAGCGCCGGATTGGCCGCGGCCTCGGCCGACTTGACGACCAGCAGGTGGGTGAAGCCCGAGGAGCCGGCCCGCAGTTTCAGGTCCACGCCCGGCAGGACCTCGGCGTAAGTCGCGGTGTCGCTCTCGATGGTGGGCGCAGGCAGCGGTGCGGGCCAGGAGAGGGCGAGTTTGCGCCCGGCACGGGTGATCGTCGCGAGGGGCCCCTGGCCTCCGCCGGAGAACTCCAGTCCCACCGTGGTCGCCTGCGGCTTCACACTGCCGCCGGGGCTGCGGCGGAGCGTGGTGTCGATGTCGACGAGGCTGCCGTTCTGACGGGTCCACTGCGGGACGGCGTACCTCTGCTCCGTGAAGCTGCCGGAGGGGTTGGCGAACACCTGGGACGTCTCGGTGCGCCGGGACATCAGCTCTACGCGGACCCCTGTTTCCGCCGCCTTCTCAACGGCCTCGGATTCCTCCCTGCTTTCGCTTGAGAGCGTTGAGGGATCGGAGACTGCTTCGCTCGCGATGGCCGGTGACTGAAAGGCAGGCGCAGCGATGAAAGCCCCCACCAGCAGCGCCGAAACCAACCCTCCCGTCCGGGTCTTTTTTCTTCTCATTGTCCAGTTTTCCACAATTCGCTCCCCTCCCGGTTTGGACAGACCAACTCGCACCCTAAAACACAACCTCACCAGCCCCGCTGCGGTCCAGGTGTGACCTTGTGGGGCGTCGGGCGTGTCGCCTTGTTATGGCTCAAAGGCGCCAGAAATATCGGGGCGATCGCGGATGAACAGAGCAAGAGCCCGGGGCGTCGACTGCATATACGGCTTGTTCCTTTTGGCTGGAGCGGAATAATCCGGTTTTCCTTGAGAGGGGCCCTGTTACCGTCCCGAGCGGCAGCCCCGTAGCTGCCGGTAAATCGGGGGATGAAGACGGGAAACAGGGGTGGGTGAATGAACAGAAGAAAGCTGCCCGCAGTGCTGCGCCAGATGGCCGGTCTGCTGGCGCTCTTCCTTTTTGCAGGCCTCATAGGAGGGCCTGTGGCCGCAGCGGCGGAGCTCTCGCTGCTGAAACTGAAGAAACCGGATCCCGTGCCGGTTGAGAAGGTCGGAAGAAAGTCCCCGGTCGCCGCGCACGGCGGCGGGGCGACATCAGCCAGGCCGCCCCAGGCCGCCTGGCCCACGCCCGGCGCCGCGACCGCCGAGTCCGGTGCGAAGAAGCCGGCGAAGGCCGGCTCGCTGCCCGTCAGTCTGCGCTCCACAGCAGCCCGGCAGGCCCGCATCCAGACCCTTGACCAGGACACTGCGCGAAAGCTGGGCATCGCAGGTGTCGTCTTCGCCGTCCGCCCCCTGGCGGGTCCCAAGGCGAAAGCAGAGATCAAGGTCGACTACTCCAGATTCGCCGGCGCCTACGGCGGCGCATGGAGCACGCGACTCGTGCTCCGGCAGCTCCCGGCCTGTGCGCTCTCGACTCCCGGCGCGAAGGGATGCGCCTCCGGTCGCATGCTGAAGAGCCGCAACAACCCCTCCGCGAACACCGTATCCGCAGAGGCGGAACTCCCCTCAGCGAGCCTTGCCGCCACCGGTGCAGGCGCGGAACCCGTGTCCAAGGCCGTCAGCGGCGCCCGCTCGGTGACCGGGCTGACCGCCGCCTCCGGCACGCTTCTGTTCGCGCTGGACGCCGCGCCTTCCGGCCCTTCCGGCAGCTTCGCCGCGACTCCGCTGTCCCCGTCGGCATCGTGGACGGCCGGTGGCTCCAACGGCTCGTTCAACTGGAGCTACGACATCGACACCCCGGACGTGGCCGGCGGCCTCAGCCCGGACCTGAGCCTGTCGTACTCCTCCCAGTCGATCGACGGCCGTACGGCGGCGACGAACAACCAGGCCAACTGGGTCGGCGACGGCTGGTCACTCGACCCCGGGTTCATCGAGCGTCGCTACGTACCCTGCACGGACGACAAGACGGGCAGCAACAATGCCACGGCCAAGGTCGGCGACCTCTGCTGGAAGAAGGACAACGCCGTCCTGAACCTGGGCGGCAAGACCAGCACCCTCATCTGGGACACCGCGTCGAAGACCTGGCACCTGGAGGGCGACGACGGCACGAAGATCTCCAAGGTCGCGAGCACCACCAACAACAACGGCGATGACAACGGCGAGTACTGGCGGGTCACCACACCGGACGGCACCCGCTACTACTTCGGCCTCAACCGGGCCAAGGGCTGGGCCGAGGGCGACGCCGAGACGAACTCTGCCTGGACCGTGCCCGTCTACGGCAACCACGCAGGCGAGCCCTGCTACGACGCGGCGTTCAAGGATGCCTGGTGCCAGCAGGCGTGGCGCTGGAACCTGGACCTGGTCGTCGACCCCCACGGCGACGCGATGGTCTACTACTGGGCCAAGGAGGGCAACTACTACGGCCGCAACGTCAACCCCGACACCGGTGCCTCCACGGCCACGCCGTACACGCGCGGCGGCTACCTGAAGCGCATCGAGTACGGCCTCCGTTCCACGGACTACTACGCGAAGCCGGCGGCCAAGGTGGACTTCACCGTCACCGAACGCTGCTTCACCGGCTGCGGCACGTTCGACAAGGACAACGCCAAGAACTGGCAGGACGTCCCCTTCGACCAGTACTGCGCTTCCGGCACGGAGTGCAAGGACCGCTACTCGCCGTCCTTCTGGACTCGCAAGCGCCTGACCGGGATCGACACCTCGGTCCTGGTCGGCACCACGTACTCGCCGGTCGACTCCTGGGACCTGGTACAGAAGTTCATCGAGCCCGGCACGGACGAGCCGCTGTGGCTGTCCTCGATCACGCGGACGGGTGCCACCCCGAACAGTGCCCCCGGCACCCCGCCCGCCTCGGTGGCCACTTCGCTGCCCGCCGTCACCTTCGAGCCCGTCAAGCTGTCCAACCGCGTGGTGGGCGCCAACACCGGAGGCAAGTCCGACCCGTTGCCCTCCTACGCCCGGTACCGGGTCTCGGCGGTCGGCACGGAGTCCGGGGGCACGATCGGCGTAACCTACTCGGCACCCGACTGCAAGGCCGGTGACGTGCCGTCCCCCTCGTCCAACACGCGGCGGTGCTACCCCGTGATGTGGTCGCCACCGGACGCCCCGGCAGCCGAGTACGAGCCCTACCTCGACTGGTTCCACGCCTACGTGGTCACGCAGGTGCTGGAGCAGGACGGTACCGAGATCGGCACCGCCAAGCAGACCAACTACAGCTACAAGGACGGGATGGCCTGGGCCAAGGCCAAGGACGACGAGTTCACCCAGGCCAAGCACCTCACCTACGGCGACCGCCGCGGCTTCGGACGGCTCCAGACCCGTACCGGCGCCGGCTCGGAACAGCGCACGCTGAGCGAGACGCGGTTCTTCCGCGGCATCACCGGTGCCAAGGTCAAGGACTTCGAGGGCGTCGAGGTCGCCGACCAGGAGCCGTTCGCGGGCATGATCCGCGCCGAGGCCACGTACAACGGTGACGGCGGCGAGCTGGAGAGCACCAGCAGCCTCACGCCGTGGATGTCGAAGACGCCGACCGCCACGGAGACGCGGGCCGAGGGCCTGCCGTCGCTCTACGCGTACGCCACAGGCGATTCAAAGGAGCGCGCACGCACCGCTGTCGGCACCGGCTGGCGCACCACCGAGAAGGAATGGCTGCACGACGAGTACGGCCGGGTCTTCTCCGAGTCGGACAGCGGTGACGTGGACAAGGGCGGTGACGAGGAGTGCACCACGACCACGTACACGCCCGAGGGCACCTACATCCTCGGCCTGGCCTCCGAAGTCAAGGTCGTCTCGGTTCCCTGCGGCCAGCCCGCGCTGCCTGCTGACCTGGTCTCCGTCAAGCGCAACTACTACGACGACGCCACCACTCTGACCACGGCGCCCGTCGAGGGTAACGTGACGCGCCGCGAGGAGCAGGACGCGGCCGGCACCGGTTTCCAGACCGTCTCCACGCACACGTACGACATCCACGGCCGTGAGCTGACCACCAAGAACGCGCTCGGCGACACGGTGAGCACCGTCGTCTACACCCCCGCCACCGTCGCGCCTCCGGTCACGAAGACCGAGACCAACGCCCTCGACCAGACCACCACGACCACCTACAACCCCAAGCGCGGGGTTCCGGTGACCGTCGTGGACGCGAACGGCAAGCGCACCGATGCCTCCCATGACGGCCTCGGCCGGGTCACGGAGGTCTGGCAGCCCGGCTGGTCCATGGCCGACCACCCGACCCAGCCGTCCGCCGCGTACGAATACAAGATCTCCAAGACGGACATCAACGCCGTCACCACCAAGACCCTCAAGAGCGACGGCAACTACCAGACCACCTACAGCCTGTACGACGGCCTGCTGCGCGAGCGGCAGACCCAGGCCTGGGCCAACGGCACCCAGGACAGCATCGTCACCGAGACCCACTACGACAGCCACGGCTGGGCCCGGCATACCTTCGACCCCTACTACGCGGAGGGAGCCCCGTCGGCCAAGCTCGTGACGGCGAAGGCCATGAACGAGCTGCCGTCGGTCACCGAGAACACCTTCGACGGCACGGGCCGCATCACCAAGTCCGTGAAGCTGAAGTTCTCCGTGCCCCAGTCGCAGACCACCACCACATACGAGGGCGACCGCACCACGGTCGTGCCCCCGCAGGGCGGCACTGCCACCACCACCGTCACCGACGCCCAGGGCCGGACCACCCAGCTGATCCGCTACGCCGGAGCCGGGCTCACCGACCCGCGCACGACCACCTACCGCTACGACAGCAACGACCAGCCGACGTCGATGACCGACCCGGCCGGCAACACGTGGACCTACACGTTCGACTTCCGCGGCCGGCAGACCAAGGTCGACGACCCGGACAAGGGCATCGCCACCACCACGTACGACGTCCTCGACCGCCCGGTGACCACCAAGGACGCGCGCGGCATCACCCTGACCACCGGCTACGACGCGCTGGGCCGCAAGACCGACCTCAAGCAGGGCACCACGGTCCTCGCCAAGTGGACGTACGACACCCTCGCCAAGGGGCAGCTGACCAGCAGCACCCGGTACGCGGGCGGCGCGGCGTACGTCACGGCGGTGAACGGCTACAACGACCGCTACCAGCCCACGTCCACCACGGTGACCGTCCCGACGGGTGCGGGTGCTCTGGCGGGCAGCTACACCTGGAAGTACAGCTACGACGAGAAGACCGGTCTGCTCGAATCGACCCTCAACCCGGCCGTTGGCGACGTTCCCTCCGAGTACGTCACGACCAGGTACAACGAAGACGACCAGCCGATGCGCCTGAGCAACGGCGGCGCGATCCTCGTCTCCAACACCATCTACGACGCCTTCTCCCGCCCCGTCAGGACAGAATTCGGCCCTCTCGGCAAGAAGGTCTACTCAACCCAGGTCTACGACGAGCACACTGGCCGCATGATCCGCCAGGTGACCGACCGCGACCTCGCCCCGCAGCGGATCGACGACCGCACCTACGCCTACGACCCGTCCGGCAACCTGACCGGTCTCAAGACGGTGAGCGGGCAGGATGCCCAGAAGTCCACTGACACCCAGTGCTTCGCCCAGGACGCACTCGGCCAGATGACGCAGGCATGGACCGCCAAGTCCGACTGCTCCACGGCTCCGTCCGCGACCTCGGTCGGCGGTCCGGACGCGTACTGGCTGTCCTTCGGCTACGACAAGATCGGCAACCGCACCACCCAGACCGACCACGGCACCGGCACCTCCCTGGGCACGGATGTCCGCACCACCTACACCGTGCCCGCGCCGGCTCCCGGGGTGGACCGGCCGCACGCCGTGCAGAAGACGACAATCACCGGGGGTCCGGACAACGGCCGGACCGGAACCTACGTCTACGACAACGCCGGCAACACCACCCAGCGGCCCACCGGTGACGGAAACCAGACCCTGACCTGGGACGCCGAAGGCCACCTCGCCACGCTCACCGAAGCCGGCAAGACCACCAGCTACACCTACGACGCCGAAGGCAACCGCCTCCTCGCCAAGAACGGCGACGGCACCAGCGTCCTCACCCTCCCGAACGGCAACGAACTCACCCTCAACGCCAACGGAACCAAGACCGGCACCCGCTACTACAGCCACAACGGCCAGACCGTCGCCGTCAACAACGGCGGAACGGTCTCCTACCTGCTCGGAGACCACCACGGCACCGCCCTCACGGCAGTCGCGGTGGGAACCCTGGCCATCACCCGGCGCAAGCAGCTGCCCTTCGGCGGCGTACGCGACGGCCTGTCCACCACGAGCTCCTTCGGATCCCGCGGTTTCGTGGGCGGCACCTCCGACCCGTCCGGTCTGACGCACCTCGGAGCCCGTGAGTACGACCCCGACACGGGCCGCTTCCTCTCCGTCGACCCGCTGATGATCACCTTCGACCCGCGCCAGCACAACGCGTACAGCTACGGCAACAACAACCCGGTCACCTTCTCCGACCCCACGGGCGAAGCGTTCCCGGAGTGCCAGAGCGGCCAGTACGTCTGCAAGGACAAGGGCACCACGGTCGTCGGATACGGAAAGAACTACAAGAAGCAGACCCAGGCCTCCGGCGGCACCCTCGCCCCCGGCTGGGTCAACCAGCAGCGCCAGGAGTACCTCGCCTGCCAGCGCGACCCGGACTGCCGCAACGCTTCGTCCGGCCCGAAGGGTACTGGGAATACCAGGGCCGAGGAACAACGCCGCAAGGTGACGCACACCCTTGGCGTCATCCAACGGGGCCTGTCTAGCGTGCGAGGTGCGGTTGGCCTGGCCAAGCATGCTGATGCTTGGTTCGAAGAGCGTCATAGAGAACTTGCAGATGGCGCAAAAGCGGCAGGCCTATGGCTGTGGAAGAATCGCGGCATGGTGGTGTCGGGTATTGCCACCGGAGCCTGTTTCTTCCCCGCTGTCGGATGGGCTTCCTGTGCCGGTCTGCAGGCAATAGCCCTTGGTGTGCGGATGGAACAGAGAGCGCACGAGCAGGGTGGTTGGAAAAAGACCTGGAAGGCTAACGCTGCCGATACCGTAATTTCAGCAGGTTCTTTCGGTGCGGGATCTGCCCTTCGTTACGCGAAATTTGGCCGGCTTTCGCGGTGGCGCGAACCCATGAGGGCTCCGAGCTTCTGGGAGGGGGCTGCCTGGCGGGGCGGCGAGGCTTACCATCCCTTGTATCAGGTGGCGGTTGGCGCACCTTCCATCGCAAACATCTTTCGAGAGGATCCGTAGATTTGCGCGATCAAGACTCCCTGCGGAGCAGTTGGAATCTCCTGGTAGCTGGGCTCGGGCTTCTAGCCTTAGCGCTGGGGGCGGCGGCGCTAGTAAATTTCGGCTGGCGTGGCTCTGAGTTCACCCTGACGGTGCTGCTCGGTGGAGGGGCCTGGGCTTCCTTTCGTGCTCCGCTGGCGCGCGTGAGTTTTGACGCGGCGGGGGTGCGCTACCGGGGGATCGTTAGATCCCGGAACATCCAATGGAGCAGCATTGAGGATGTTGTCTGCGAAAGGCGGGGAGGGAGTCTGGTTCAAACATCCGTACCCGTCATAAATTTGGCGGGGGGTAAGGGTGTAGAGCTCAGTATCCTGGCTGGGTATAGCTCTGCCGACGGCTCGGACAATCAGCGCGTAGTTGATCAGGTGTCTGATCTGCGTCGGGCACTTTGCGCCTTCCGAGCTCAATCGCGGTAATTGGTTCGAGTGGTGCGACACTCGTGATTGCCGCGTGTCATGACAAGGCCCCGGGGGTATCCCCGGGGCCTTGTCGTCTGCTCCATCTCTGTGCGTCTCGGCGCTTGGATGGCCCGCCGGGACCGTGTGTCTGAGGGTGCGGGAATTTTGGCACGTCCAAGCTAAAGGGGTGATTGAGGGCCGCGTGGGGGCAGGGGCATTGCAAAGTCTGATGATCTTGTGAGTGTGCTGATCGGGCGACGCCCAGGAGGTCGAGCGGGCGGGTGAACGGTTCGTAGGAGGCGTGCCGGAGGCCGGCGGCGACGTTCTGGTGCCCCGCGGCGCGGACGGTGTTGATCGCCAGGTTGCGCAGGGTTGCCATGTTCCCGGGGCCGTGGCCGGTTCGGATCTTCGAGGCGTCCTCGCGGAAGGTGGTGTCGCGGACGAAGTGGAGCCGGTTCTCGATGGTCCACTGCGAGCGGGCGAGGAGGCCGAGCCGGAGGGCCGCCAGCCGGTGCTGGTGGGCTACGGGGTCCAGCAGGGCTCCTCCAAGCGCCGCCCGCGGAAGGCTCCCGCCGGTGCGCCGGCCGCTGCCGCCGCTCCTGCGGCTCCCGCGGCGGCGGTCCCGGCCCCGGCCGCGCCGGTGGTCCCGGCCCCCGCCGGCCCGGTCACCCTCAACGGGCAGAACGGCCACGCGGCCGCGGGCGAGCGCCCGCTCGCCAAGCCGCCGGTCCGCAAGCTCGCCAAGGACCTGGGCATCGACCTCGCCGCGGTGGTCCCCACCGGCCCCGGCGGGATCATCACCCGCGAGGACGTCCACGCGGCCGCCGCCCCGGCCCCGGCCGCCGCCCCGGTCGCCGAGGCCCCGGCCCCGGCTGCCGCCCCGGCCCCGGTCGCGGCTCCGGTCGCGGTTCCGGCCGCTGCCGCGGAGCCCGGCGCGCGGGAGACCCGTATCCCCGTCAAGGGCGTACGGAAGGCCACCGCGGCGGCGATGGTCGGCTCGGCCTTCACCGCCCCGCACGTCACCGAGTTCATCACCCTCGACGTGACGCGCACGATGAAGCTGGTCCAGGAGCTCAAGGCCGACCCGGACCTCGCGGGCCTGCGGATCAACCCGCTGCTGCTCATCGCGAAGGCGGTGCTCGTCGCCGTCCGCCGCAACCCGGAGGTCAACGCCTCCTGGGACGAGGCGAACCAGGAGATCGTGCTCAAGCACTACGTGAACCTGGGCATCGCCGCGGCCACCCCGCGCGGCCTGATCGTCCCGAACATCAAGGACGCCCACGCCAAGACCCTCGCGGAGCTCTCGCAGTCCCTGTCCGACCTGGTCGGCACGGCCCGCGAGGGCAAGACCTCCCCGTCGGACATGCAGGGCGGCACCCTGACGATCACCAACGTCGGCGTCTTCGGCGTGGACACCGGTACGCCGATCATCAACCCGGGCGAGTCCGCGATCCTGGCGGTCGGCGCGATCAAGGCGCAGCCGTGGGTCCACAAGGGCAAGGTCAAGGCCCGCCAGGTCACCACCCTGGCCCTCTCCTTCGACCACCGCCTGATCGACGGCGAACTGGGCTCCAAGTTCCTGGCCGACATCGCCGCCGTCCTGGAACACCCCCGCCGCCTGATCACCTGGTCGTAACGGCACCCAGAGCACAACGGAAGGGCCCCCGCCGACAAAGGCGGGGGCCCTTCGGGCTTTCCGGCCCCGAGCCCGGTGTCCAGCACCGGCCAACGCGATCGGATCCAGCCTCTTCGGCCAGGAGATCTACTCAACGCGGGTCTCCGACAAGCAGACTGACCACATGATCCGCCAGATGCCCGAAGTCGAGGCGCAACGTGCGCACGTGCGCGTTTGAGCGGACAATACGGCCAGGAGACAGGTGAGTTGAGATGGCGGAGTACGCGCGCCTCCTTTTCGGTGCGACTGTCGGACTCTTCATCGCCCTGGCGATTGTGGACGCCAGGGAGCGGAGGTCAAGGAAGAGCCCGCTCGTGTTGCTGAGGGTCGCACTCTTTGCGAGCACGGTGCTGACTGTCGGCGTGTGGATCGCCGGAGGCAGTGTCTGACCGTGGGCCATTCAGACACCCTCCGAAGCGCCTGGAACCTCCTGGTCGCCGGACTCGGCCTCGTTGCGCCCTCGTGCGGGGCTGCGGCGAGTTCAGTGAGTGACAGTTCCGGAGCGATGAGCATGGCGGCAAATAGCGGATGCCCGAGAGGGGAAACCGGAAAGCGTGCCTTCCCACGATGTGATTCTCCGAAGGTCGTCCATGAGGGTGCTCTCTTGGTCCTTGCTCCTGGCGATCGGCGGCATCATGGCCGTCGCGGTTGCATCGGTCTTCTCCAAGAATGGGATTGCGCGAGGCGCCTACGGGGTATCCGTTTACCTGACGCTCTCTTTCGTGGTGGGGAGGATCGCTTCGGCTAAACTGATTCTCACTCCGACAACCCTGAAGGTAGTCAATCCTGTCACCACCTACTTCATTCCTCGTGGAGATGTGGCGTGGGTGCGTGTCGGTAATGACGGCACGCTCCGGATCTCACTTCGTGGAGGTAAGGAGATCTCGGTGTTCGCCTTCAGTGGCTCCTTGATCGACCGATTTATCGGCAGTGCCGGAATGGCCGAACTGAGGGTGAAGGAGTGGGCATCGGCGGCTAGATTCGAGTCGAATGCAACCCGGTATTCTGAAATTGTCAAGAAAGCTACCAGGTGTCTACCGGCAGATATTTCACTGCTCTCCGCAGCCGTGGTCGCAGGCGCAAGCCACATGTCAACCATGTTCTGACTGGATTACTTGCTTTCATCGGACTGCCAGCCTGCGTCTGCATGGTTGTCGCAATTTGCTTCAGGGCTTCAACAAATTGCGGCGGAGTGAATGCAATCGGAAACAATGCGGGATACTGCTAGTGAAAATCGAGGCGGGGTTGCTGATCTCCCGAAGGGCTGACGGGGAGGTTCATGTTCGGAGGGTGGGTACAGTTCTTTTCGCCTGGATTCCACTGCTTTCGCTCGTGCCGTTCCTGGGCGTTATGGGCGCCAGCTCGGCCTACTTTGATGCGACCGAGGGTATCGGGATGATGGTTACGGCATCTTTCCTGGCGATGACCCTTCGCAGAGTGGCCCTATGCCCCCGCGTGGTGCTGCGGCCCGACGGCTATATCCAAGAGGTGACGCCGCTTTTGACCCGCATGGTCCACTGTGCGGAAATCAATTCAATTGAGAGTGCGGGTGGAGGTGTTCGCTTCCTGCTTGGTGATCGGGACTGGGAAGTATGGGCCTTCTCTCGGAGCCATCTGGGGCACCGCTCCGCAACGGCAGCGCGAAGGTTTATGCGCGGCTGGATGGAGTCTTGTGGATCCAAAGTCGGGGGAGGGGCGATCTCCGGAAAGCGTAGAATTTATTTCGGTTTTGCCGATTTGGTGATCGCCGTGTTCCCTTTCGCTGCGGCCTGGCTCGTGAGACTGCAGTAGTTATTGTCGGATCGGCTGTAGGGCTGAGCTGAGCGCGCTCGGCTCCTGACGGCAACTGCACCACAGGGAACCCCGTGGATCACCAATCCGCGGGGTTCTTCATCTTCCGCACGCTAAATCGATATGTGAGCCGAGGTGGGGGTGTATAAGCGCCTATGGTGGATACCCTTCAAGCACAAGAGGCTTCGGAGGGTGTCCAGTGTCTTGGTGTCTTGGTTTGTGACTCTTGTGTTGATGGGGCTTTCCGTCGGCGCCGGGGTGGAGGCCTCCGATGCATCGCGTCGGGATTCGTTCGCAGTGATGGCAGTATGTCTGGTAACGGTGGCCATCGTTCGCAGGATCATGGGGTCCCGCGTCGTTCTGTGTGCAGATTCAATCAGAATAGTGAACCCTGTTCTGACTTACAGGGTTCCGATTTCGCAGGTCACCCGGGTGGCTCTGGGTGCAAATGGCGGTATTGTTGTTTCGGTGCGCCAGATGGGAGACGTTGCGGTGACCGCTTTCGGGGGGTCCTTGATTGATCATTTCGTGGGCTCCGCGGAGAAGGCCGCCCGTGAAATCGAATCATTCGCGAGTGGATACCAGCGTGTCGATCCCGAAAATTCGGTCAGTAGATTTTTCACGATTTCCTGGGTCGCGGATGCGTGCATGGCTGCCGCCCTTGTCTGCCTGTCGCTGGCAGTCTTTGGTTGACCTGCTGAGGTTGAACTCGCGATAGCGGCCGGTCGTGCCGGCTCGTGATCCCCGCGGTATCGCGGCGGACCTGGACGCCTACATCTGGTTCGAGGACGAAGCGGGCCAGGGGCCGCCTGGCGGGACTACCGGGACCTGATCGTGCTCGCGCACCACCAGCTCGGCGCCCCGATCGTATGGGTGTGGGACAACCTGAATCCGGCCCGCCGCGGGATCTCCTTCCAGCGCACGAAAACCTGGAAGGAGTCCCCGGACCGGGCCGGTGAGTCCGGGCACCAGCCGAAGTCGCGTACCTGCCCCGCCCGTGTCTGCGTCGCGCGCAATTGACCCGCACGACGTTGCCCAGCGCCAGTCGCCCCTGTGCCCGGCCCGCCCATTTCCCCGCCGTGCGAACACGCAGCCGCATGCGAAGTCCAGCTGCGGCCGCGGTCTGATCGACGACCTGCTCGCCTGGATCACCCGCTTCCACGCGGAGGCCGGTGCCGACCGGATCACGGCGACCACGGACCGCGTGAACGCCCCCATGGCCGCCGCCTTCCACCGCGCCGGCTACGCGACGACCGAGATCCGCATCAACTTCGAGCCGGAGCCGGTGCCGCAGCCTTCTGCGTGATCCGGCTGCGCCGGTCCTGGACGAGCAGGCCGATGTAGACCAGGTCGAAGAGGGAGCAGAGCAGGCCCAGGCCGAGGATGAAGGGGGCGTCCTCGCGGACGCCGAAGAGGATGGTGGGCGCGAGGGTGCCGAGCCACTTGGACAGGGCGATGGTGAGGTTCTGCCCCCGGCTGCCGCCGCGGGCCGCGAACATGCCGATGAACAGCCCCGACATCAGCAGGTTCTGGAGGAAGGCCGCGTAGCGGCTCGCGTCGTGCGCGCCGAAGTGGGCGAAGAAGAGAGCCTGCACGGCGAAGGCGCTGCCGAAGAGGAGCACGCCCCAGGCGGCGTGGAGGGGCCGGGTCACGAAGCCCGGCAGTTCGCGCCGCCCGTAGGCGAAGTACGTGTAGACGATGGCGATGTCGGCCAGGGCCCAGACGATGTTCACGACCCCCTGGACGGAGATCCCCGTGCGCACGTCGTTGGCGGCGTAGATCACTTCCCACGCGAAGTTGAGGGCGAGGGCGGCTGCGGGCATGGCGTACGTGCGCTGCGCGAATCCGGTGCGGATGGCGGAGACGTACACGAGGGTCCAGGCCAGGCCGCTGACGGCCGTCAGGAAGAGATCCACGGCCGGACCCTACGTGGGAACTCCCGCGGCAGGAAGGGCGAGTTCGGCCCACACGGTCTTGCCGACGGTCAGGTCCGTGACCCCCCACCGGCCGGACAGCGCGTCCACGATGTGCAGGCCCCGGCCGAACCGGCGGTCGGTGCCGACGTGTTGAAGCTCGGGCCGGCGCTCGCCCTTCGGATCGGTGACGGCGATCCGGAGCGTCCGTCCGTCGAGCCCGAGCTCCACCCGGATGTAGCGGTCGCTGATGCTGCCGTGCAGCAGGGCGTTCGTGGTCAGCTCGCTGGTCACGAGGGCCGCGTCCGCGGCGGCCCCCGGATGCCCCCACGCGACGGCCAGCCAGGCGGCCCGCCGCCGAGCGGTGGTGACGGAGTCCAGCTGCGGGGGGTAGTTCGCCACGTCGTGGCGGGTGATGTCTACGAGCACGGTGCGCACCTTTCGCGTGCGGGGCGCCAGGGGGTGGCTCTGCCGCACCCGGGCAGGCGGGTGCGGTGCACTTCCGCCAATCGGCGCCGTGCGGTGGGTATTTGCCTCGTCACCGACGGTAGGGGTGCGCTGGATCGTTGCGCAAGTTGTTGCGGGGAAAATTCAACCCAGGTGGTATGCCAAACTGGCCGCGCAACCGAAAGGGGGGCAAGTGGCGGTGAACAAGGCCCTGATGGGCAACCGGGTGTCGACGGCGCTTGCTCGCAGACTCGGCGGCGAACTGCTGCGCCTGCGGGATGCAGCGGGCCTCACGCAGATCCAGGCTGCGCAGGCGCTGAGCGCGACGGGGGCCAAGGTCGCGAAGATGGAACACGGCTGGGTGCCGTTCCGCGACCCGGACGTCCGCGCGCTCTGCACGCTGTACGGCGTCACGGACGACGCAACCGTGGGCTGGCTACTCGACATGGCGCGCATCGACCGGGAGCGACGCAAGGTCAAGGGCTGGTGGAACGAGGTCTACGAGACCGGCCCGATGGTCGAGTACATGGGTTTGGAGGACGCTGCCACGCATGTGCGCGCGTGGCAGTTGGGCTTGATCCCCGGGCTCCTCCAGACCGCTGACTACGTGAGAGCGCTGCCGTTCAACGACGCCGGAGCCGGCGACAAGGCCCAGAGTGAAGTCATGGTCGGTGCGCGGCTCAGGCGCCAGGAACGCCTGCGGGCAGACGGGCCGCTGCACCTGCATGCGGTGCTGTCGGAAGCCGCGCTGTACCAGCAGGTCGGCGGCGCCGATGTCATGCGGGCGCAGATGAACCACCTGCTGGAGATGGCCCGGCTGCCCAACGTTGAGATTCAGGTGCTCCCCTTCCACGCAGGGGCCCATCCGGGCCTTGGCGGGGGATTCAGCCTGCTCTCGCTCGCAGGGCCTGACGGGCTCATCGACGTGGTCTACGCGGAGTCCTTCAGGAGCACGACGTGGGTCGACAGCGTCGAAGGGACCGCCCGCTACGAGGGGGCGTTCGCGGACCTTGTGGGACGTAGCCTTTCACCGCGCGAGTCCGGTGTTCTGATCGAAAAGGCGGGCAAGGGGGCCTAGCCATGTACGAGTTCACGAAGTCCAGCTACAGCCACAGCCAGGCCGGCGAGTGCGTCGAAGTCGCTCGCAACGTCCCCGGGGTCGTCGCCGTCCGCGACAGCAAGCGGGCCCATGACGGGGGCCCGGTCGTGACCGTCGGGCCGGGGGCCTGGGCCCGTTTCCTCGGTCAGTTCAGCAGCGACCACGCCTGATCCGGCGCGCCCGCGCAGTCCCGCTGGCGGACGGCCTCGTCCGGGGCCCCCGCCGTCAGGCACTTGTCGTTGTGCAGGGAGCGGATCTGCCACCGGTTGTCGGGGCTGCGCTCCAGGTACCACTTCTGGGTCGGGCCGCCGTGGCACGGCCACTGCTGCACCGGCGCGCCCTCGCCCTCGTTCCAGCCGGTCGCGTCCAGGCACTTCCCGCTGCCCGCGGCCACGACCTCGAACGTGTTCCGGTACGCCAGCCCGCCCTTGCCCTGCCGGAAGGCGAAGCGCTGCGCAGCGGCCCCGGCCCCGGTGCCGCCGTGCTCGCGTACGACCAGGCCCGCCCCGACCTTGTCGCCCGCCTCCGGCACCTCCAGGAACAGCCCCGCCCCGGCCCCGCTGCGGACCGCGAACCGGTCGAGGGTGCGGGTGAAGGGATCCCGCACGTACGCGCCGGGCTCCGCCCGGTCCCGCGTGGCCTCCCAGTGCATCGCCGCCTGCTCGTTCGCCGCGCGGGTGGACTCCCGTACGGACTGCCGTACGCAGACGGGGTCGGCCGGCACCGCCTCGCGCCGGACGAAGCCCGGGCGGCAGTGCGTCCCGTCGGGGGTGGTGTGCGCGGCGTTCTCCGCGTTCTGGAGCCGGGTCTGCTCGCGTACCTGCGGGGTGACGCAGACGTGGTCCTCCGGGAGGGCGACCCGCCAGACGTAGCCCGCCACGCAGGTGTCCGGCCCGTACGGGCCCGCGGCGGCCGCGGGAGCCGTGAAGCCCGCCAGCACGGCGGCGAGCGCGGCCGCCGGGAGTCTCCGGCGGATTCCGGATCCCGCCACGGATCCCGCCACGGATCCCGCCACGGATCCCGCCATGGATCCCGTCATGGCTCCCATCGTGCACCCGGCCGTACGGGCCCGCACGCGGGCCGTCCGGCCCGGACGGTCACTCCCAGGGCAGGTTCAGCCAGGGGCTCGCCGGGTCGGACATCAGCTCGCGGTGCGTGGCGAGGGCCGACGCGTACCACTTGCCGAACTGCTCCTCGTCGAAGTGCAGGCAGCGGCCGAGGATGTAGGCGGCGGAGAAGTCCTGCCAGGAGGAGTAGTGGGCCTTCACCAGGCGGCCCGCGCGCAGGACCGCCGACTCGGTCTCCGGGAGCGTGCAGTACCCGGCCGCCAGGCCCCAGCGGGCCATGCCCGAGGCGCGGCCGTAGTCCCAGGCCGCGGCGGTGCGCACGTACCCGTGCTCCGGCAGGAGGCCGTCCGCGCGGAACCGGGACTCGTAGCGGGCGATCCGGCCGATGAGCCGCTGCACGCCTGCGATCTGGCCGTCGATCTCGGCGGCGGCCCGCGGGCGGCCCTGGGTGACCCCGTCGGGTGTCAGGACGGGCTGGGCGGCCTCCTCGGCCCCCGCCCGGATGACGTGCGCGGCGGCCTCCCGCCAGTGGTCGAGCCCGACCGGACCGGCGAAGTCGCGGGCCATCTGGCGGCGCAGGCCGAGGACGAACTCCCAGACCCCGCTGACCATGTCCGCGTCGAGGAGGCGTTCCTGCGCGCTGAGCCAGTCCGCGCGGCCGGTGACCCCCCACCACTCCTTGAGGGTCTGCTTCTCCAGCTTGTAGCCGATGCCGTGGTAGGCGAGGGAGTTCCAGAAGCGGCCGTTGGTGACGGCGATGTGGGCCCCGCAGGCCAGGCCGAAGGCGACCGGGCCGTGGAGGGGGCCGCCGACGGCCAGGGTGTGCACGCGCCCGGCTTCGAGGCCGGTCTTCTCGACGCGGGCGGCGTGCTGCCGCCACAGGGCGCGGGCCGCGGGGCCGGTGGGCAGCACCCCCTCGCAGGGGCTGCCGGGGTTGACCACCAGCCAGGGAGGGTCCCCGTCGGCCCAGACCCGTGCGAACCAGTCCAGCTCGTACGCGCAGTAGACGGGGTCGGCCACGGGCGGCGGGAGCATCCCGGCGGTGTAGACGGCCAGGCAGCGGGAGCGGGTCTGCGGGTTCCAGTAGGGGTGGAACACGGAGGTGCGGGGTCGCTCGTCCACATCGGCGCGGCTCTGCATCATGAACAGGTCCGCGCCCGCGAGTACGTCGAAGTAGGCGGGCCAGTCGCCGCGCAGTTTCGCCTGGTACAGCGCCCGCTCGATGTGGCTGGGCGCCTGCCAGAGCGCCGCCGTCCCGTACGGGTTCGTCCCCACCTGCTCCATGGCGAGCAGCCTAGGCGCCTCCGGGAACGGCGAAGGGCCCGGGATGCCCCCGTGGCACCCCGGGCCCTTCGGTCCTGCGGCCGGACGGTCCGTCCGGGCCGGCCGGGCTCTGCGCCCGGGGCCGGTCCGGCGGATCCGGCGACCGGTCCTCCGCGGAGGATCAGTCCTCGACGTCCTTCAGCGGCTTCATCGGCATCCGGTACTGGGTACCGAAGGTCCAGTTCGCCAGCTTGATGGCGTCCGTGTAGCGGTTCTCGTCCCTCAGAAGGACGCCGATGACGGTCTTTCCGTTCCGCGTCACCGCGAAGACGAGGCACTTTCCGGCCGGGGTGTTGGTGCCGGTCTTGACGCCGACGGCACCCGGGTAGGCGTAGCCGGGCTCCGCGTCCGTCTTGGGACGGATGAGGAGGTTGGAGTTCTTCCAGGTGTACCAGCGGGGGCGGCCGTTGGTGGCGGTCGCGGTCGCCTTGGCGTACGGGTTCTTCACGATGGACGCGAAGGTGGTGTTCTTCAGCGCGGCCCGGGCGAGCTTGGCCAGATCGCGCGGGGTGGTCCAGTTGTTGTTCGTGGGCGAGTTGCCGTCGAACGAGTCGAACTTCGTGTTCGTCAGGCCGAGCGCCTTGGCCTTGGCGTTCATCTGGGCGATGAAGTTCGCCTTGCGGGCGGTGAAGCTGGTGCCCTTGCCGTAGGTGTCGGCCAGGGCGGCCGCCGCGTCGCAGCCGGAGGGCGCGAGCATCGCGTTCAGCATGCCCGCGGTCGTCAGCTTGTCGCCGACGAAGATGTGCGCGCTGCTGCCGTAGACCGAGGTCGTGTAGTTGACGTGGGTCTGGGTCAGCTGGATCTTGCGGTTCAGGTCCAGGCCCGGCGTCTGGAGGACCACGAGCGCAGTCATGATCTTCGTGGTGCTGGCCATCGGGCGCTTGGTGTCGGCGGCCTTGCTGAACAGCGTGGCGCCGGTCCCGCTGTTCATCATGAACGCGCCGGAGGCGGTCACGGTCGGAGCGGCGGCCTGAGCGGGCGAGGTCGCCAGCACCGTACCGGCCATGACGGCTCCGGCAGTGAACGTGACGGCCGCGGCTCGGCGTACACGCATGAGGCTGGATATCAAAAGACGTCCCCGAGATCGGTGACACCCCATTGGATTTCAGTGGGGTGAGGGACCGCCTGCGGTGCGGGCCCTTGAAAGGGAGACGCTCCGGCGTTCCGAAACGATGCAACGGGACCGTCATTCTTGACCGTTCCGCAACCTTTGCTGTCCGATCAGTCGCTTCTGTAGCGATTCGAGCGGCCCGAAGCGGAACCTCTGCAGCCACAGCCGGGAACTGACGGCCAGGATCACGCACACCGCCGCCCACAGCCCCATCACCCACCACGGGCCCTCGCCCGCGAACCGCTCGGCCAGCCCCAGCCCGATCCCGTAACAGGCGAGCATGCACAGGAGGTTCTGGAGCACGTAGCAGGAGAGCGCGGTCCGGCCCACCGAGGACAGGGCCGCCGTGACCGGCCCGGGACGGCGTACGCGGTCCAGGACCAGGCCGGTCAGGCCGATGTAGCCGATCGCCACCACGGGTGCGATCACGTAGCGGCCGAGGAGGAAGAAGTCGTCCCCGCCGGCCACCGCGGCCGCCCCCAGCGGCAGTCCGAGGCCCAGCCCCCAGCCCGCCATCCGGCCCCGGATCCGCCGGGCCCGCTCGTCGGATCCGAAGGCGCCCGCCCGGTAGAGCCGTACGCCCAGCAGGAAGAGGAACACCAGCAGGCCGAAGGAGAACACCGGCTCGATGCGCAGCGCGAGCGCGTTCTCCAGGCGGAAGCGGACCTGCTCGGGCCAGGAGCCGTGCGCGTACAGCGCCACGGCCTTCGGGCTCACCGGGCCGGGCCCGCCCTCGTCCCCGGTGGCCGCCAGCCCCACCGTGACCAGGGACATCAGCGCCGCGTGCAGGCCGCCCGCGAGCCACATCACCCGCCGCTGCACCCGCTCCGAGCGGGCCAGCAGCCAGGCCGCCAGCAGGGCGGTGACGGCATAGCCCATCAGCACGTCCCAGGCGAAGACCAGCAGGAAGTGCAGGGTGCCCTCGGCGAACAGGAACAGCGCCCGCCGCCGGTACGAGCCCGGCCACGCCTGTCCGCGGCGCCGGGCGGAGTCGTACTGGATGGCCAGGCCCACCCCGAACAGGACGGTCAGGAGGGACAGGAACTTCCCGTCCGCGAGGAAGCGGAACACGGTCTCGGCGGGGCCGGCGCCCTCGGTCGAGATCCCGTCCAGGACCCCCCACTCCGAGCCGGGTCCGGCGAAGATCCACACGTTGGTCATGAGGGTGCCGAGGATGGCCGCACCCCGGAGCACGTCGAGCAGCGGGAGCCGGCCGCGGGTCGTCGCGCCGGGGAGGGCGGGAGCGGGGGCCGTGGCGGCCGCCCGGAGGGAGTTCGACATGCCTCAAGGCTCCCGGCGGGGCGGGCCGCGGTCGTCGTGCCGGTGGAGGAAAGCGGCGTACACACTTCGATGCAATCGGGCCCCGGCGGGCTCCTCCGGGGGCGGCCGCCGCCGTCGGCTGTCGGCTGCCGGCTGTCGGCTGCCGTCCGCTGTCGGCCGCGCTGTCCGCTGCCGCTGCCGCTGTCCGCTGCTGCCGTCCGCCGTCGGCCGCCGTCCGCATCGTGGGCGCTCCGGTGGCCGGCGGGGCTGTTGTATCTAAGCTGTGCGCATGCCGCCAGCCCCCGCCCCCGCCGCTGCCGCTGCGCCCGCCTCTGCGTCCGGGTCCGCCCCCGCAGAGCCGCTCGCCAAGCAGCCGCCCGCCGCCGACCGCGTCTACCGGCACGTCAAGCAGGCGGTGCTCGACCGCACCTTCGAGGGCGGCAGCCTGCTCACCGAGGGCGAGGTGGCCGAGGCCGTCGGAGTCTCCCGGACCCCGGTCCGCGAGGCCCTGCTCCGGCTGGAGACCGAGGGGCTGCTCCGGCTCTACCCCAAGAAGGGGGCCCTGGTCCTGCCGGTCTCCGCCCAGGAGATCGCCGACGTGGTCGAGACCCGGCGGCTGGTCGAGGAGCACACCGCCCGCCGCGCCGTCCCGGCCGCCCCCGCCCTCCTCGAACGGCTCGAAGCCCTGCTCCGCAGCCAGGAGGCCCACGCCCGGGCGGGGGACCTCGCCGCCTTCGCCGAGGACGACCGCCGCTTCCACGCCGAGATCGTGCGCAGCGCCGGGAACGAGATCCTCTCCCGCCTCTACGACCAGCTCCGCGACCGGCAGCTGCGCATGGGGGTGGCCGTCATGCACGTCCACCCGGACCGGGTGCACCGGAACCTGGCCGAGCACACCGAGATATCCGAGGCCCTGCGCGCCGGGGAGGCCGACCGGGCCGCCGCGGCCGTACTCGCCCACCTGAGCCGGGTCGAGGTCCTGGTCCGCGGCGGTGAGGCCCGGTGAGCGGCGCCGCCGCCGGGTCCCCGGCCGCGGGGGGCGGGTCCGCGGCGGGCGCATCGGACGGGGGCGGGTCCGCGGGAGGCCCCGCCGCCGTCCCCCCTGAGCCGCCCGGCGGCCGCCGGGCCGTCGCCGTCTGGTCCATCGGGGTCGCCGTCTACTTCGTCGCGGTCGTCTTCCGCACCAGCCTCGGCGTGGCCGGACTCGACGCCGCCGACCGCTTCCACGTCAACGCCTCCGCCCTGGCCACCTTCTCCCTGGTCCAGCTGGTGCTCTACGCGGGCATGCAGATACCCGTCGGCCTGATGATCGACCGGCTCGGCCCCCGCAAGGTGCTGATCCTCGGCACCGTCCTGTTCACCGCCGGACAGCTCGGCTTCGCGCTCTCCCCCTCGTACGGGATGGCCCTCGCCGCCCGGGCCCTGCTCGGCTGCGGGGACGCCATGACCTTCATCTCCGTACTGCGCCTGGGCACCCGCTGGTTCCCGCCGCGCCGCGCCCCGCTGATGGCCCAGCTCGCCGGACTGGTCGGGATGGCCGGGAACCTGGTCTCCACCCTCGTCCTCGCCCCCGTGCTGCACGGGGTGGGCTGGGTGCCCGCCTTCGCCGGCAGCTGCCTCGCCGGGATCGCCGTCCTGGTCCCGCTCGTGCTCTTCCTGCGCGACCACCCCGAGGGCCACGAGCCCGAGCCCGCCGCCCGGGCCGGGCTGGGCTTCGTACGGGCGCAGATCGCCGAGTCCTGGCGGGAGCCCGGCACCCGGCTCGGGCTGTGGGTGCACTTCACCACCCAGTTCCCCGCGATGTTCTTCCTGCTCCTGTGGGGGATGCCCTTCCTGGTGGAGGCCCAGGGGCTGTCCCGCTCCACCGCCGGGGCCCTGCTGACGCTGGTGGTCGCCTCGAACATGGTGCTCGGGCTGGTCTACGGGCAGCTCATCGGCCGCCGGCAGGGCGCGCGGATCCCGCTCGCCCTCGGCACGGTCGGCGTGACCGCACTGCTGTGGGGCGCCACCCTCGCCTATCCCGGCGCGCACGCCCCGATGTGGCTGCTGGTCGTCCTGTGCACGGTGCTCGGGGGCTGCGGCCCCGCCTCGATGATCGGCTTCGACTTCGCGCGGCCCGCGAACCCGGCCGCCCGGCAGGGCACCGCCTCCGGGATCACGAACATGGGCGGCTTCCTCGCCTCCATGACCACCCTGCTGGCCGTCGGCGTCCTGCTCGACGCCACCGGGGACGACTACCGGACCGCGTTCTGCTCGGTCTTCGTCCTGGAGGCACTGGGAACCGCCCAGATCCTGCGGCTGCGCCCGCCCGCCCTGCGCCGCGAACGCGAGCGGGCCGCGGCCGCCGCGGCCGGTGCTCAGGGAGTGATCGCGAACTCCCGCAGGATCGCCTCGGCCAGCTCCTGATCGCCCTCGACCTTGAGCGCCCCGCCCGCGGCCTGCGGGCGGATCCGGCCCGCGGCCAGCCTGAAGTACGTCTCCCAGTCCGTCGCCAGGGTCACCGCAGGGCCCAGCGAGGGGGTGCCGTCGATGCTGCCGCGGCCCTCGGCGTCCACCCGTATCGTCCGCAGGAACTCCAGCGGCCCGTGCACGTCGAGGACCACCGCCGTGCCGGCCGGGGCGCCCGCCTTCTTCGCGACCACCTTCGGCAGCGCGGCCAGCATCAGGTCGCGGGTGATGTGCGCGCCGGGGGAGTCCAGGTTCCCGGGGACGCCGAGCGCGGTGCGCAGGTCCTGCTCGTGGATCCACACGTCGAAGGCGCGCAGCCGCAGCGCGTGCGTCAGGGGGACCTGCTCGCCGAACGGGCCGCGTCCGGTGGCCGTCTCCGCGTCCCGCTTGTCGTTGCGCAGCTGGCGGGAGCGCCGGATCACCGTGTACTCCAGCTCCGAGGTGATCTCCAGCGCGGTGTGGTGGCGGCGGGCGTCCACCGGCACCTCCATGTACCGGCTCGCCTCGTCCACCACGTGCCGCAGGTCGCGCGGCAGGGAGTGGATCGGCCGCGGGTCGCCCAGCTGCTCGGTCTCCAGGCCGATGATGTGCGAGACCACGTCGCGCACGGACCAGCCGGGGCAGGGGGTGGGACGGTTCCAGTCGGCATCCGGCAGCGCGGCGATCAGTTCGGATATCGCCTCGATGGAGTGGGTCCAGGCGTCGACGTAGGGCTGGATGGCGGGATGGACGGTCACGGAACCCCTCGTGCTGCTGATCAGTGGCGACTTGAGCTCGTAGCGGGATGGCGGGATGGCGGGATGAGCGGAACGGGCGGGCGGCTGGATGCTGGCAGATGGCGGGATGGGAGGCTTGATTCCCAAATTTACGCTGCTGGGGGGCACCCCGGCAGTGCTTTCGTGTGACGATCGTAGGCCCCGAGTTGACGGCTTCCGGGCCAGGAGGGTGGTACTGTGCGCGCTTCGCTCATCCAAATCGCAGTGAACGAGGGCGAGTCGGTGGAATCCCGCCGGGTCCGGGCCGCGGACCTGGTCCGCGCCCAGAGCGGCGCGGACCTCGTGCTGCTGCCCGAGCTGTGGCCCGTGGGCGCCTTCAACTACGAGGAGTTCGGCGCCGCCGCGGAGGAGCTCGAAGGGCCCACCCACGAGGCCATGGCGAAGGCCGCGCGGGACGCCGGGGTCTGGCTGCACGCCGGCTCCATCGTGGAGCGCGACGCGGCCGGGACGATGTACAACACCACCCTGGTCTTCGCCCCGGACGGCAGCCTCGCCACCTCCTACCGCAAGATCCACCGCTTCGGCTTCGACGAGGGCGAGGCCGTGATGATGGGCCGCGGGGACGAGCTGCGCACCGTCGAGGTGCCCGGCGGCGGGGAAGGCGGCCCGTCCTTCGTCCTCGGCCTGTCCACCTGCTACGACCTGCGCTTCCCCGAGCTGTACCGGGGCCTCGTGGACGCAGGGGCCACCGCGCTCGTGGTCTCCGCCGGCTGGCCGGCCCGCCGCCGCTCCCACTGGACCCTGCTGGCGCAGGCCCGCGCCGTCGAGAACCAGTCGTACGTCCTCGCCGTCGCGGAGGCCGGCACGCACGCCGGGGTGGAGATGGCCGGGCACAGCATCGTCGTCGACCCGTGGGGCGAGGTGCTCGCCGAGGCCGGGCCGGGCGAGGAGGTCCTGACCGCCGAACTCGACCCGGGCAAGGTGGCCCTGACGCGGGAGCAGTTCCCGGCGCTCAAGGACCGGCTGCTCGGCCTGGCGGTCCCGCCCGGCCGCCGCTGACCGCACGAGGAGCGTCCGCACGCGGCGTCCGCACGCGGTGCCCGTACGCCTCGGCCCGAGCCGAGTGCCCCCGCGCGCGCCCGGATCCTGAAACGGGCGCGCGACGGGGCCCCGCGCCCCCCAGAATCAAGCCAAGTAGCCGTCTGCCGCTCGGGGGGAGCACATGGCCGTACCGCAGTCCGCCGTCGAGGACGAACGCAGGGTCAGCACGCTGGAGCTGTTCTTCGACCTCGTCTTCGTCTTCATCATCACCCAGCTGACCGTGCTCTTCGCGAGCAGCTTCAGCGCCGCCGCCTTCGCCCAGATCGTGCTGATCTTCACGGTCCTCTTCTGGATGTACGGCGGCTACGCCCACCTCACCAACCAGGTGCCGCCGGACCGCCCGGCCCGCCGCGTCCTGCTCATCCTCGCCATGGGCGGCTTCCTCGTCTGCGCCCTGGCCGTGCCCACCGCCTTCGGCAGCGGCGGGACCGCCTTCGGCCTCGGCTACCTGCTGGTCACCCTGGTCCACGGGGCCCTCTACACCGAGGCGCACGGGCGCAGCGTCATCTGGTTCGCCGTCCCCAACACCCTGTGCGCCCTGGCCGTGCTCGCCGCCGGGTCCTTCGACGGGGCGGCCGCCTGGGCGCTGTGGCTGCTGGCGCTGGTCCTCCAGTTCTCCACCCAGTGGCTCGTCCGGATCGCGTCCGCGGCCGGGCCGGAGACCGCCGAGGACACGGTCGGCGACCAGCTCGGCGGGATGAGCCCGGCGCACCTCGTGGAGCGGCACGGGCTGCTGCTGATCATCGTGTTCGGCGAGTCGGTCATCGCCATCGGCATCGGGGTGCAGGACCTGCCGCTGTCCCACGGCCTGTTCGGCGGGGCCTTCCTCGCCCTGGGCGTGGCCGCCGCCCTGTGGTGGATGTACTTCGTGCACGACGAGGGACGGGCCGAGGAGTCCTTGGCCGCGGCGTCCGGAAACCGCCGTTTCAAGCTGTCGATGCTCGCCTACTACTACTTCTTCCTGCCCATGCTGCTCGGCATCGCCGTGTTCGCGGCCGGGGTGAAGAAGGCCATCGGCCACCTCGGCGACCACCTGCACACGGGCCCCGCCGCGGCCCTGGCCGGGGGCGTCGCCCTCTACCTGGCCGGGGACATCGCCTTCCGCCGGGTCCTGGCCATCGGACCGGTCGGCTACCGCGCCGCCGCCCTCGTGGGGGCCGCGGCCACCGCGGCGGCGGGCCTGGAGCTGAACGGGGCGGCGCAGCTGACCGCCCTCGTGCTGGTCCTGGTCGCCGCCCTGGCCGCCGAGGCCCGGCGGTCCCCGGGGGAGCGCGGGGAGCCCGGGGCGCCGAGCGGGCCGGCAGCCCCGGCCGGGACCGGGGCCGGGACCCCCTGACGCTCAGTCCCCGCCGGGGCCGGCGGACTTCTCCATCATGCGGATCACGCACACCGCCACCGCGATCAGCAGGGCCGGATCGGCGTCCTCGCGGACCACGTTCACCGCGTACGTCTCGCGCAGCTCGAACCACTTGCGCGAGACGTGGGCCAGCAGCTCGCCCTCGTACTCGACGACGAACTCCCGGTCCAGGATGCGGCCGCTGACGTCGAGTTCGGTCCCGTCCACCAGCGAGACGAGGAAGTGGTTGCGCAGCAGCGACAGGCGTTTGCGGCGGATGACGGCCAGCTTGCGGCCGTCGTGCTCCAGGGTCATCGCGTCGCGGAAGCCCAGCAGCCGCTCCTTGAGGGTGACGAGGATCCGGCCGTCGGGGTCCTTCAGCTCGAACGTGTCCCGCAGCCGCAGGGCCTTCCCGTCCACGAGGAAGGCGTACCGGCCGTCCTCGTCCTCGATCCGGTAGTCGTCGCCGAGGGCGAGCAGCTTGTCCCGTACCAGGTATTTCATACCGAGATCGTTTCCCGGGATAGCGTGGGCCCATGTCACGGAACGCGTCCCCGCACCGCCCCCGGCTCCTCTACGTCACCGACCTCGCCTACCCGGCCAGGGGCCGCCGGTACTGCGACGAGGACATATCCCTGACCGCCCGCCTGCGCACCGACTTCGACCTCGCGCTGTGCCACCCGCTGGACGCCGCCGCGCTCATGGACGGCTTCGACGCGGTCGTGGTGCGCAACAGCGGGCCGGTCCTGCACTACCGGGAGGCGTACGAGGCCTTCCGAACCGCGGCCCTGGCCCGCGGCACCCGCGTCTACAACCCGCTGACCGGCCGCGCCGACCAGAGCGGCAAGCAGTACCTGCTCGACCTGACGGCCGAGAGCCTGCCCGTCATCCCCACCGTGGACCGCGCCGAGGACGTGCACCGGCTGCCCGCCGCCGCCGAGTACGCCGTCAAGCCGAAGCAGGGCGCGGACTCGGTCGGCCTGGTCTTCACCGCCGAGCCGTCCGGCCCGGCCGGGGAGATCCTGATCCAGCCCCGCGTGGACTTCGCGTACGAGGTCTCGTTCTACTTCGTGGACCGGGACTTCCAGTACGCCCTGTACGCGCCCGACCCGGACCGCCGCTGGGCCCTGGAGCCGTACCGCCCCACCTCCGCCGACCTGGACTTCGCCCGCCGCTTCGTCGACTGGAACACCCTCTCCCACGGCATCCAGCGCGTGGACGCCTGCCGCGCGAAGGCCACGGGCGACCTCCTCCTGGTCGAACTGGAGGACCTCAACCCGTACCTCTCCCTGGACCTGCTCCCGGACCGCACCCGGGAGTCCTTCGTCGCGGCGCTGAAGGACTCCCTGCACGCCTTCCTGTCCTCCTGAGGACCGGGGGCCGGCTGCGGCCGCGGAGGGTCTCAGCCCACGAAGCGGGGCGACCAGGTCGAGGCCGCGGACGCCTTGGCGAGGAACACCCCCGCGCCGTTGGCACCGCTGTTGCCCTCGACCACCAGCGCCCGGCCGTCGGCGTTCTTGATCTTCCCCTCGTGGAAGATCCACTGCTGGGTCGAGCCGCCGTGGCAGGTGTACTGGATGACCCGGCCGTCGCCGTTCGGCCGGAAGTCCAGGCACTTGCCCGTGGCCCGGTTCACCATCAGCACGTACCCGTCGCGCTCGCTCGCGCGCAGGTACCACTGCTGGGTGGCGGCCCCGAGGTAGTCCCACTGGCTGACGAAGGCCCCGTCGTTCGGATCTGCGCCGGCGATCTGCATGCTGCGACCGCTCTTGTCGTTGACGATCTGGTACGAGGCGCCCGTGTTGGGGGTGTACCGGGTCTTCCAGCCCTGCCGGTCGGTGGGCACGCGCACGGTCTGCCGCCCGGTGCGCACCTCGCACTCGTACCAGTAGACCGCCGCCCCGCCGGGGAACGAGACGTGCGGGATGGTCTTGTACTCCTCGATGTCGGCGTCGAGCTCGTAGACGTCCACCCCGTAGTCCCCGTACAGCGTGGCCATGCCCGGCACTTCCTTGATCACCTTGGTGGAGGCGCCGGTCGCGGTGGCGACCGCGTAGTCGATCTTGAAGGTCAGGCCCAGGCGGGAAGCGGCCTCGAACACCTTGCCGGGGTCGAAGCCGCCGCCGACCGTGGTGGTGACGGTCCGGGACGTGGTGGCCTCCCAGTGGATGGTGTCCGCGGACTTGGTGTGGTTCGTGTGCGTGCGCTGCTGCGCCACGTCCTGCGTCACCCGGGTGCCGTAGTGGTGCGTGATGTTCGTGCCTTCCCAGGTGCAGGCGCCGGGCCGGGTGTCCACCCTGGTCTCCCCGCGGACCTCGGCACCCTCCCCGGCCGTGCCGGCCGCGGAGGCGGGGCCGGCCGCGGCGGTGGCCGGCGTGGGGGCGGCCAGCACGCCGGCGGCCAGGGAGGCGGCCGCGGTGGTGAGGGCGAGGTGCATCCGGGTGTTCCGTCGTCGCATGGGGGTGTCCCGTCTGTTCGGTTTCGTACGGCGCGTGGGCACGAGGAGCCGCAGGACCGGGGCGCGGGGCGCGGGGCCGTACGGGCTCCTCGAACGGGACTACTCCCGGCGCCCGCCGCGGGGTTGCCCACCGGGACCCGCTTTCCACCCGCGGAAAACAGGTCCGCCGGCCGGGCAACCCCGCGGCGGGCGACCGGAGTATCACCTGACGAGGGCGTGTGGCCCGGCCTGATCCATGTGAGGGGAGTCCTGTGTTCCTGACCGACGCGGTCGCCGTGAGGCGGCCCGCCCGTCCGGCCCGGCCGGCGGCCCCCGCCGTGCCCGGGGCCGCCGCGTCGGGAGCCGAAGGACCCTGCGATTTCGACGAGTTCGCCACCGCCCGCTGGGACCGGCTGGTGCGGATCGCCTTCCTCCTCACCGGCGACTTCCACGAGGCGGAGGACCTCGTGCAGACCACGCTGATCAAGGTCCACGGCCGGTGGCCGCGGCTGCGTGCGGAGACACTGGACGCCTATGTGCGCCGGGCCCTGGTGAACAACCACCGCAGCCGCCTGCGGCGGCGGGCCATCACCCAGCTGCTGGTGCCCCACGTGCCCGAGGACGCCGCGACCGCGCCGACCGGCCGGGCGGTCGAGGAACAGGACGCCATGCTGCGGCTCCTGGCCACCCTGGCCCCGCGCCAGCGCGCCGTGCTGGTCCTGCGCTTCTGGGAGGATCTGACCGAGGAGCAGACCGCCCGGGTGCTCGACTGCTCCGTCGGAACCGTCAAGAGCCAGGCGTCCAAGGCCCTGGGGAAGCTCCGGGGCAGCCCCCTGCTCCCGGTGCTGTTCCGGACCGCCGGGGGCACGAGGAAAGCGGGGGTGGACCATGAGGCCTGACCACGGACACCCGCCCGGCGGTCCGGGCGAGCCGGCCGAGGGGGCGCAGCGGCTGCACGGCCCGCACGGCCCGCACGCGCACGGCGACGTGCGGGAGCTCGCGGACTCCGACGTGGGCCAGGTCCTCGCCGCCGTCGCGCAGCTGCCGCAGCCGTCCCCCGTCCCGCTCGACCTGATCCGGCGCGGGTCCGCCGAGCGCAAGCGGCGCCGGGCCGTCCTGCGCGCCGGCGCGAGCGGGCTGCTGCTGGCCGCGGCCCTCGGGGTCCTGGCCCTCCGCCCCCTTCTGCCCGGCGGACCGGCGGCGGGCGGAGGCGCGGCCCCCGCACCGCCGGCGGCCCTGCCGTCGCCCGGAGGCACCGTCGTCGGCAGCGGGTGGGCGGACGGTCTGCGCTGGTCCCTCCTCGCACGGTCGGGCAGCGGTGCGGCAGCGGACCCCGCCTCCGGTCCGGGCTGCCGGATGAGGCTCCTCGTGCAGGCGGCCGACCCTCCCCGGGGCCGTGAGGGGCGGGGCGCACCGGCCCGGCCGGACGCCGGGGGGCCGTGGTTCCCCTGCCCCGAGCCGCCCGACCCCCGGCTGAGCTCCGACTTCGGCGACGGCGGGCGGTGGGGCACGCTGCTGAGCGCGCGGGAGACCGGTGTCCCCGGCCTCACGGTATGGCTGGGCAACCCCGGGCCGACCGCCCGGGCCGGCCGGCTCCTCTTCGAGGACGGCACCCTGCTCACGGCGCAGATCGGCCACGTGCCCGAGGCCGGGCGCCGGACGTATGCGCTCGCCTGGGACCCGGGGAGGCACCGGCTCGCGGCCTACCGCGAAACGGACGCCGAGGGCCGCACCGTCTCCCGGTTCGAGGTCTGGGGCGCGAAGCAGCCGCCCGCCGCCGACGAACCCGGCCGCTGAGCGGCCCGGCCCCCCGCCCGCCGCCGGTCACAGTGCGTTCACACGGGGATGGCAAGCTTGAAGGATGAACGATGCCGCCCCGGCGCCCACCCCTGCGCCTGCGCCCCGCCGTGCCCGTGTCCGTGCCCCCGAGCTGGTCGGCAAGGGGGGCTGGCTCAACACCGGCGGAGCCCAGCTCACCCTGTCCGACCTGCGCGGAAAAATTGCGATTCTCGACTTTTGGACCTTCTGCTGCATCAACTGCCTGCACGTCCTCGACGAGCTGCGGGAGCTGGAGGAGAAGCACCGGGACACCGTCGTGATCGTCGGGGTGCACTCGCCGAAGTTCGTGCACGAGGCGGAGCACCAGGCCGTGGTGGACGCCGTGGAGCGGTACGAGGTGCACCACCCGGTGCTCGACGACCCCGAGCTGGCCACCTGGAAGCAGTACGCCGTCCGGGCCTGGCCCACGCTCGTCGTGATCGACCCCGAGGGGTACGTCGTCGCCCAGCACGCCGGTGAGGGGCACGCCCACGCCATCGCCAGGCTGGTCGAGGAGCTGGAGGCCGAGCACGAGGCCAAGGGGACGCTGCGGCGCGGGGACGGGCCGTACGTGGCGCCCGAGCCCGTGGCCACCCACCTGCGGTTCCCCGGGAAGGCCCTCCTGCTGCCGTCCGGGAACTTCCTCGTCTCCGACTCCACCCGGCACCAGCTGGTCGAGACCGGGCCCGACGGGGAGACCGTCGTACGCCGCATCGGCAGCGGGCAGCGCGGCTTCGGGCCGGACGCGTTCAACGAGCCGCAGGGCCTGTGCCTGCTGCCCGACGGCTCGGTGATCGTCGCCGACACCGTCAACCACGCGCTGCGCCGCCTCGACCCGGCCACCGGCGCCGTCGAGACCGTCGCCGGCACCGGACGGCAGTGGTGGCAGGGCTCGCCCACCTCCGGGCCGGCCCTGGAGGTGGACCTGTCCTCGCCGTGGGACGTGGCCTGGTGGCAGGGCAAGGTGTGGATCGCCATGGCCGGCGTCCACCAGCTGTGGACGTACGACCCGGCGGACGGGACCGTCGGGGTGGCCGCCGGCACCACGAACGAGGGGCTGGTCGACGGACCGGCCGCCGAGGCCTGGTTCGCGCAGCCCTCCGGGCTCGCCGCCACCGAGGACCGGCTCTGGCTCGCGGACTCCGAGACGAGCGCCCTGCGGTACGTGGAGCGGGACGGCGGGGGCGACGGGGCCGGGGACGGCTACGTGGTGCGCTCCGCCGTCGGCACCGGGCTCTTCGACTTCGGGCACCGGGACGGGGACGCCGCGCAGGCCCTGCTCCAGCACCCGCTGGGCGTGACCGCCCTGCCGGACGGCTCGGTCGCGGTGTGCGACACGTACAACCACGCCCTGCGCCGCTACGACCCGGCGACCGGGCAGGTCACCACGCTCGCCACCGATCTGCGCGAGCCCAGCGGGGCCGTGCTCGACGGGGACGAGATCGTGGTCGTCGAGTCGGCCCGGCACCGGCTGACCCGGCTGCGGCTGCCGGAGGAGGCGGTGCGCGTGGAGTCCGCCGCGTACCGCACCCAGCGGGCCGCCACCGAGGTCGCGCCGGGCCGGCTCCGGCTCGACGTGGTCTTCCAGGCCCCGGCCGGTCAGAAGCTCGACACCCGGTACGGGCCCTCCACCCGCCTGCTGGTCTCCTCGACCCCGCCGGAGCTGCTGGCGGAGGGCGAGGGGAAGGGCACCGACCTGTCGCGCGAGCTGCTGCTCGCCGACGGGGTCGCCGAGGGGGTCCTGCACGTCTCGGCGATGGCCGCGTCCTGCGACGACGACCCGGAGAACGAGTACCCGGCCTGCCACGTGCACCAGCAGGACTGGGGGGTGCCGGTCAAGGTCACCGAGGGCGGGGCGGTCCGGCTGCCGCTGGTCCTGGCGGGCATGGACGCGTAGCCGCCCGGCCCGGCGCAGGGATCAGGGACCAGGGACCGGAGGGCGGGCCGGGCGCGTCGCGGCGCCCGGGCCCGCCCTCCCTGCCCGTCCTCGCCCGGCTCCGTGGGACGGAGGGGAGGGGCTCGGCCCTCCAGAGGAGGGGCTCAGCCCTCCAGGAAGGCCACGAGGGAGTTCGCCAGCAGGAACGGGTCGTCGGAGCCGCAGAGTTCGCGGGCGCTGTGCATCGACAGGATCGCGACGCCGATGTCCACCGTCTGGATGCCGTGGCGGGCGGCCGTGATCGGGCCGATCGTGGTGCCGCAGGGCATGGAGTTGTTGGACACGAAGGTCTGCCACGGCACCCCGGCCCGCTCGCAGGCCTCGGCGAACACGGCCCGCCCGGCGCCGTCGGTGGCGTACCGCTGGTTGACGTTCACCTTGAGGATCGGGCCGCCGTTGGCGCGCGGGTGGTGCGTGGGGTCGTGCCGCTCACCGTAGTTGGGGTGCACGGCGTGGCCGGTGTCGGAGGACAGGCAGATGGTGCCCGCGAAGGCCCGGGCCCGGTCCTCGTAGCTGCCGCCGCGCGCGAAGACGGATCGTTCCAGCACGTTCCCGAGCAGCGGGCCGTCCGCGCCGGTGTCCGACTGGGAGCCGTTCTCCTCGTGGTCGAAGGCGGCGAGTACGGGGATGTGGTCGAGCTTGGAGTGGGTGGCGACGGCGGCCAGCGCGGCCGTACCGGCGTGCACCGACAGGAGGTTGTCCATCCGCGGGCCGGCCAGCAGCTCGCGGTCGCGGCCCAGGTAGGCGGGCGGCTCGATGGAGTGGACCATCAGGTCCCAGCCGGCCACCTCGCCCTGGGCCAGGCCCTCTTCCTCCTCCAGGAAGGCGATCAGGTCGCCCTCCTGCACCTCGCCCAGGCCCCAGATGGGCTGCATGTGGCGCTGCTTGTCGAGCTTGAGGCCGTCGGAGTTGACCGACCGGTCCAGGTGCACGGCCAGCTGCGGGACGCGCAGCAGGGCGCGGTCGATGTTGACGAGCCGGTGGCTGCCGTCGCGCAGGGTCAGCCGGCCCGCGAGCCCGAGGTCGCGGTCGAGCCAGGTGTTGAGGAGGGTCCCGCCGTAGATCTCGACGGCGATCTGCCGCCAGCCCTGGGAGCCGGTGTCCGGCTGCGGCTTCACGCGCAGGTTGGGCGAGTCGGTGTGCGCGCCGACGATCCGGAACGGCGTGTGTGCGGACGCGCCTTCGGGCACGTACCAGGCGATGATCGCGCCGCCGCGGAGGACGAACCGGCCGCCCGCGCCCGCGTCCCAGGCGTCCGTTTCCGACACCTGGCGGAACCCGGCCTTCTCCAGCCGCTCGGCGGCGTTCGCCACGGCATGGTACGGCGACGGGCTCGCCGCCAGAAAGGTCATCAGGTCGTCGGTGTGGCCGCGGTCGAAGCGGGCGGGAGAGCTCATGTGGTTCACCTTAACGACGGTCGTTGTCACGAGGTCCGGAGTGCGGTGGGCGGCCGGAGCTCCACGGGGGGTGGCTCCGCAGGCCGCCGGGGCATCCGCACAGGGCCGCTCCGCCGCGCCCTCAGCCCGACGGACGATCGAAGCGCCGGCCCAGCTGCCGCCGCTCCCCCCGGCGGATGCGCGGCAGCATCTCGGGGGTCTGGGGCGAGCGCTGTGCGCGCTTTTTCCGTCCGGCGCAGAAGATACAGGCCTCGCCGGGGGGCGCGTCCGGGTCGATGGGTGCGCCGGGGTGTTCCGCGCATCCGGAGGCGTTGCGCGGGCGGGAGAGTTCGCGGGCCACGATGAAGGCCCGGTGCAGGTCGTCGGCCACGTCGACGAACGCGTCGCCCGGAGAAGTGACGCCGAGGTGGAAGGCCTGTTCCTGCACCTTGCCGACCCACTTGCGCAGCTGCTCGACGGTGTACGGGCCCTCGGGCACGGGGTAGCCGAGGCGGCGCTGCTGCTCGGCCGGGGCGGGTCCGGAGATCCGGCCGCCCGCCCGGCGCAGGCCGCGGCGGCGCCGGTCGTTGCAGATCAGGCAGCGGCCCCAGCCCTCGGGGGCCTCGGGGTCCAGGGCCCCGTTGGGGTGCTCGGGGCAGCCGGTGTAGCTCTTGACCGGCGCCAGCCCGGCGGCCGACTGGAAGGCGGCGTAGAGGGCGTCGGCGACGGGTTCGTACTCGGCGGGGTGGGCGCCGTCGTAGAGCTCCCTGACCTGGTCGCCGAGGGAGCCGATCTTGCCGTGCAGCTCCTTGAGCTGGAACGGCCGTCCGGTCGGGACGGAGTATCCCCGGCTGCCGTGCTGTTCCTGCGGACTCATGACTAGAGCCTCCCACGGACGGCCGACAAAGGGGGCCGGGGTGCTGGTGTGACGCAGCTCCCCGGCCCCCTCTCGGGTGCCGGCGCGGCCCGGGTGCGGGCCGGGGTCCCGGCCTTGCGGGCCTACGGGCCTACGGGCCTACGGGCTTGCGGGCCTACGGGGCTAGAACGCGGCCTCGTCGAGCTCCATCAGGGAGTTGTCGACGGCCTCGGCCAGGGTGCGGGCGACGGAGACGCCCGGCAGGACCTGGGAGGCGAAGAACTTCGCCGCGGCGATCTTGCCCTGGTAGAAGGGGGTGTCCTTGGCGGAAGCGGTCTTCAGCTTCTCGGCGGCGACGGCCGCACCGCGCAGCAGCAGGTAGCCGACGACCACGTCGCCGGAGGCCATGAGCAGGCGGGTGGTGTTCTGGCCGACCTTGTAGATGTTCTTGAGGTCCTCGCCGGTGGCGGTGAGGTCGGTGACCATGTGGCCGACGATGGCCTCCAGGTCCACGGCGGCCTTGGCCAGCGCGTCGCGGGCCGGGGCCAGCTCCTCGCCGCCCTCGCCCTCGGCGAGGAACTTCTTGATCGTCTCGGAGAGCAGGTTCAGGGAGGCGCCCTGGTCGCGGACGATCTTCCGGAAGAAGAAGTCCTGGCCCTGGATCGCCGTGGTGCCCTCGTACAGGGTGTCGATCTTGGCGTCGCGGATGTACTGCTCGATCGGGTACTCCTGCAGGTAGCCGGAGCCGCCGAAGGTCTGGAGCGACTGGGCCAGCTGCTCGTAGGACTTCTCGGAGCCGTAGCCCTTCACGATCGGCAGGAGCAGGTCGTTGAGGCCGATCAGCGCGGAGGCGTCCTCGCCCGCGGCCTGCTTGACGGCGATCTCGTCCTGGACGGTGGCCGTGTAGAGCACCAGGGCGCGCATGCCCTCGGCGTACGCCTTCTGCGTCATCAGCGAGCGGCGGACGTCGGGGTGGTGCGTGATGGTGACCTTGGGCGCGGTCTTGTCGAGGAAGTTCGCGAGGTCGGGGCCCTGCACGCGCTCCTTGGCGTACTCCAGCGCGTTCAGGTAGCCGGTGGAGAGCGTGGCGATGGCCTTCGTGCCGACCATCATGCGGGCGAACTCGATGATCATGAACATCTGGCGGATGCCGTCGTGCTTGTCGCCGATCAGCCAGCCCTTGGCGGGGTGCTGGTCGCCGAAGGTCATCTCGCAGGTGTTGGAGGCCTTGAGGCCCATCTTGTGCTCGACGTTCGTGGCGTACACGCCGTTGCGCTCGCCCAGCTCGCCGGTCTCCCAGTCGAAGTGGAACTTCGGCACGAGGAAGAGGGACAGGCCCTTGGTGCCCGGGCCGTGGCCCTCGGGGCGGGCGAGGACGTAGTGGAGGATGTTCTCCTCCATGTCGTGCTCACCGGAGGTGATGAAGCGCTTCACGCCCTCGATGTGCCAGGAGCCGTCCTCCTGCTGGATGGCCTTGGTGCGGCCGGCGCCGACGTCGGAACCCGCGTCGGGCTCGGTCAGGACCATGGTGGAGCCCCAGCGCTTCTCGACCGCGAGCTGGGCGATCTTCTTCTGGGCCTCGTTGCCCTCCTCGTACAGCACGCCGGCGAAGGCCGGGCCGGAGGAGTACATCCAGATGGCGGGGTTCGAGCCGAGCAGCAGCTCCGCGTACGACCACACGAGGGAGCGCGGGGAGGTGGTGCCGCCGATCTCCTCGGGCAGGCCCAGGCGCCAGTACTCCGAGTCCATGAAGGCCTCGTAGCTCTTCTTGAAGGAGGCCGGGACCGGGGCCGTGTTGGTGGCCGGGTCGAAGACGGGCGGGTTGCGGTCGGCGTCCTCGAAGGAGGCGGCCAGCTCGTTCTCGGCCAGGCGCGCGATCTCGGACAGCACGTCCTTGGCGGTCTCGGTGTCCATCTCCGCGAACGGTCCGGTGCCGTACACCTTGTCGCGGCCGAGCACCTCGAAGAGGTTGAACTCGATGTCTCGAAGGTTGGACTTGTAGTGCCCCATGGCGACGGCTCCGTAAGCGGGTCGGTTACATCTACCAGCAAGTAGCTAAATGATGCTACCCACCGGTAATAACGGCAACCCCTGGAGGGCCGATGTGACGGGGCTCAAGCGGTCTGGGAGCTTTTGCGCCGAGCTCCGGCCGCAGGGCGGTGCGCCGCCGGGTGAATCAGTAGTCTGTGCCGCATGTACGGCTACGACCAGAACGTGAGCGCGGGGCACGCGGGGCAGCAGCAGTACGCCGCACCCCAGCAGATGGCCGGCGGCTACCCGGAGCAGCCGCTGTACCCGGAGCCCTCGCCGCCGTCCCTGGCCGACGCCGTGCGGGCGTTCACGACGGGCTCCCTGTCCGCCGAGGACTTCCAGCAGATCTTCGCCTCGTCCAAGGTCTACTGCCCGCGCGGGGACAACCCGGGCTTCCTGGCCCTGCACAACACCCAGCAGCCGGTCATCCCCATGTTCACCACCCTCAAGGAGCTCCGCCGCTACGCGGGCAAGGAGTCCAAGTACTTCGTGATCACGGGCGCCGAGGTCATCGACCTGCTCCCGACCGGCTACGGCTTCGTCCTCGACATGGAGGGCGACCACCGCATGGTCTTCGACGCGAAGGCGGTCGAGCAGATGGTCGACTTCGCGATGCGCCGCATGTACGGCTGATCGCCCGATCCGCCGCGTCACCTTGCCGCAGGTCCGAGCCCCCGGGGAATGAATCCCGGGGGCTTCGTGCTGTGCGGGTGGCAGAAAGTTCGAGTTTCAACTAAACTCGACGCAGAAGGAGGTCCGACCATGCCTGCAGTGACTGTGGAGAACCCGTTGACCCTTCCGCGGGTCGCCGAGCCCCAGGGGGCCGTCGCGCGGCGCGTGCTGGCCGTGACCACCGCGCCCGGCGGCTTCGAGGGCGAGGGGTTCCCGGTCCGGCGCGCGTTCGCCGGCATCAACTACCAGCACCTCGACCCGTTCATCATGATGGACCAGATGGGCGAGGTGGAGTACGCGCCGGGCGAGCCCAAGGGCACCCCGTGGCACCCGCACCGCGGGTTCGAGACCGTCACCTACCTGATCGACGGAACCTTCGTCCACCAGGACAGCCACGGCGGCGGCGGGGTCATCAACGGCGGTGACACCCAGTGGATGACCGCCGGCTCCGGCCTCCTGCACATCGAGGCCCCGCCGGAGTCCCTGGTCGTCAGCGGCGGGCTCTTCCACGGCCTCCAGCTGTGGGTGAACCTCCCGGCCGCCGACAAGATGATGCCCCCGCGCTACCAGGACATCGGCGGCGGCAAGGTCCGGCTGCTCACCACCCCCGACGGCGGCGCGCTGCTGCGCGTCATCGCCGGCGAGCTGGACGGGCACGCGGGCCCCGGCATCACCCACACCCCCATCACGATGATCCACGCCACCGTCAGCCCGGGCGCGCAGGTCACCCTGCCCTGGCGCGAGGACTTCAACGGTCTGGCGTACGTGCTCGCCGGGCGCGGCAGCGTCGGCCAGGAGCGCCGGCCGGTCCGCACCGGGCAGACGGCGGTCTTCGGCGAGGGCGGCTCGCTGACGGTACGGGCCGACGAGTCGCAGGACTCGAACGCCCCGGACCTCGAGGTCGTCCTGCTCGGCGGGCGCCCGATCCGCGAGCCGATGGCGCACTACGGCCCGTTCGTGATGAACAGCCGCGCCGAGCTCCAGCAGGCCTTCGACGACTTCCAGGCCGGCCGCCTCGGCACCATCCCGACCACCGAGCGCACCGGGCTGGGCCACCGCGGCACGGGTGCGGTGGACTCGGAGTAGGAGTACGGAAACGCGTGGGCCCGGCCGGACACCCGGCCGGGCCCGCGCGTTTTCCGCCTTCAGCAGTTCGTCTTCGCGTCGCCGGGGTCGGCGGTGCAGCTGCCGCTGCCCGGGAGGGTGTTGGTGGTGTCGTTGCCGCCCACCCCGTCCAGGCTGTCGATCGTGTCCTGGCCGGAGTCGCCGAAGCTGATGTCCGCGCCCGCGCCGGGGGTGATGACGTCGTTGCCGCTGCCGCCGTCGGAGCGGTCGTCGCCGGCGCCCCCGTAGAGGCGGTCGGCGCCCGAGCCGCCCTCGATGGTGTCGTTGCCGGTGCCGCCGTAGACCGTGTCGTCGCCCGCGGCCCCGCTCAGCTGGTCGTTCCCGCCGAGCCCGCAGATCACGTCGTCGGCGCCGGTGCCCGCGAGGATGTCGTTGCCGGGGGTGCCGATCAGGGTGCAGCCGAGGGTGTTGGCGACCTGGGTGTCGGCGGTGGCGGTGACGCTCTGGCCGGGCGCCCCGGCCAGGCCCTGGCCCGGGGTGGCGGTGGCGGTGGCCGTGGCGCTGACCGTGCCGGTGCGCTGCGGTTCCACGAGCAGGGTGACGGTGGCGATCGCGCCGGGGCCGAGGTTGCCGAGGGTGCAGGCGGTCTCGGGGGCGGGGCCGGCGGGGGTGCCGCTGCCCGTACCCGGGGTGCAGGTGCCCTGCCCGGCGCTCAGCGAGACCAGGGCCGTGCCGGAGGGGGCCGGGGCGGTCAGCACCACCCCGTGGGCGGTGCCCTTGCCCTGGTTGGTGAGGGTGTACGTGTACGCGTACGTCCCGCCGAGCGGGGCCGGCTCCGGGGCGGCGGCCGCGGTGAGGGACAGCTCGGGGGCGGCGGCGGGGTCCTCGACGAGGTCCTGGGCGGGCGGAACCGTGACCGGGACGGGAGCCGGGGCCGGAGCCGGGAGGGGGGCGGGCTGGGCGGCCGGCGGGAGTGCCGGGTGGGCCGGTACGGCGGGTACGAGGGGGGCCGCCGGGTCCGGGGCCGGGGGGACCGGCTTGGCGGCGGGGGCCGCCGCGGCGGGGTCCGCGGGGGCGGGGTCGGCCGCGTATCCGGCTGCGGCCGGGGCCAGTGCGGTCGCTGCGGCCAGTGCGGCCGTGCCGAGGGCCGTCTTCCACGTGGTCAAGGTGTGCTCCTTGTCGCTCGCCCCCTGGTCGGGCCAGGGTGGGCGGGCGGGCCGCCGGGTGGCCGGCCGCCACGCCGATCCCTCCGGTCGTACAACCGTGAAATCACCACACTGGTGGAGTGCGGGCGAAAAAACCCGGGGGCTCCGCCCCCGGGCCCCCGGTCCTCAGTCGCCGGACGGGCTCGACGGTTCGTACAGCTCGAACCACGTCGACTTGCCCTCGCCCCTCGGGTCCACACCCCACGCATCGGCCAGCATCTCCATCAGCAGCACGCCCCGGCCGCTGGACGCCATCTCCCCGGGATGCCGCTTGTGCGGCAGCTCGTCGCTCCCGTCCGCGACCTCGACCCGCAGCCGCCGCTCGCCCCGCTCGCCCACCGCCTCCGCGATCAGCAGCGCGTCCCCGTCCGTGTGCATGAGGACGTTCGTGACCATCTCGGAGACCATCAGGACCGCCGAGTCCACCTGCTCCGCGTCCGACCAGTCGTGCAGCAGCTCGCGGATCTGCTTGCGGGCGCCCGCGATGCGTTCCGGCTCCACCTGCCCGACCGTGATCACCGTACGGCGGACCGGCCGGGCGGGGCTCTCGCCCGGGCCGCCGCAGCCGCAGCCCGCGCCCGCCCGGCAGAGCAGCACCACCGCTATGTCGTCCTCGCGGCGGTCGGCCAGCGGGCCGGTGGTGTGGTGGGAGGAGGGGCCGTGGACGGCCGACACGAGTTCGTCGGCCAGTTCCTCCAGGCTCTCCGAGGTGTGCGTGCCGCCCTCCAGGACGGCCCGCAGCCGGGCCCAGCCGGTGTCCAGGTCGTGGCCGCCGGTCTCGATCAGCCCGTCCGTGCACAGCATCATCGTCTCGCCCGGCTCCAGCGTGAACCGGGTCGTGGGGTAGTCGGTGTCCGGCACGATGCCCAGCGGCAGGCCGCCCGCGGTGGAGCGCATCAGCACCGTGCCGTCGGTCATGCGCACCACCGGCTCCGGGTGCCCGGCCCGGGCCACCTCCAGGGTTCCGGTCTCCGGATCGCACTCCACGTACAGGCAGGTCGCGAAGCGCGGGCTGAGGAAGTCCTCGTCCGCGCCCCCGCCGAAGCCATCACCCCCGCCGAGGTCACCGCCCCCGCCCGGCTCCGAGGAGTGCAGTCCGGCCAGGAACCGCGAGGCCCGCGAGAGCACCGCATCGGGCCGGTGCCCCTCCGAGGCGTACGCGCGCACCGCGATCCGCAGCTGGCCCATCAGCCCCGCCGCCCGCACGTCGTGTCCCTGCACGTCCCCGATGACCAGCGCGAACCGGCCCGAGGGCAGCGGGATCATGTCGTACCAGTCCCCGCCGACCTGGAGCCCGCCGCCGGTGGGCACGTACCGGGCGGCGACCGTCATGCCGGGGATCCGCGGGCCGAGCGTGGGCATCATCGCGCGCTGGAGGCCGGTGCTCAGCTCCCGCTCCGACTCCGCCACCCCGGCCCGCTGGAGGGCCTGCGCCAGCATCCGGGCGACCGTGGTCAGCACCGAGCGCTCGTCGGGGGAGAAGGACACCGGCTGCTTGAAGGCGGCCATCCAGGCGCCCATCGTGCGGCCCGCCACGATCAGCGGAACGAAGGCCCACGAGACCCGGCCGAAGCGCTGCGCGAGCGGCCAGGTGGCGGGGAAGCGGCGCTTGTACTCCTCGGGGGTCGGCAGGTAGATCGCCCGCCCGGTGCGCACCACCTCGGCGGCCGGGTAGTCCGTGTCCACCCGCATCTCCGTGAACGGGCCCTCGTCCCCCGGGCTGTGCCCGTGGTGCCCGATGACCGACAGCCGGTCGCCGTCCACCCCGAAGACCGCCAGCCCGTCCGGGCTGAACCCCGGCATGGACAGGGAGGCCGCCACCCGCAGCACCTCGGCGGTGGAGCGGGCCTCGGCCAGGGCCCGGCCGGCGTCGAGCAGGAAGGCCTCGCGGGAGCGCCGCCAGTCGCCGGTGACCGCGGTCTGCGCGGAGGTGGTGCCCGGCTGCGGCTCGGCGATCTCCTGGATGGTGCCGATCAGCTGGTAGTCCGTACGGTCCACGAGGGGCTTGGAGCGGCTGCGGACGGTACGGACCACCCGCCCGTCCTCGTCCATGATCCGCAGCCGGGCCTCGGCGAGGGTGCCCTCGGCCGCCGCGAGCCCGACGATGCCGTTGACCTCGTTCCAGTCCACGGGGTGGAACCGGGACCGCACCGCCGCCTCCGGCACGGTCGCGGGCCGCGGGGGCAGGCCGAGCAGCCGGGCGGCCTCGCCGTCGAGGCTGACCGTCCCGGTCACGTTGTCCCAGCGCCACAGGCCGGTCGCCACGGCTGCCAGAACGTCCTCGGTACGCACTGACTCATATTTACAGCTCATCGGCCCGGTTTGCCCGGGCAGTCCGCCGGTGGCCCTTCGCCCGGCGGGCCGCCGGTGGGCCGGGCGGTAACCTTGGGAGGGTTGAATCCACCCTGGTATCGCGAAGAACTGGATGAATGATGCATCGGTACAGGTCCCACACCTGCGGCGAGCTCCGCGCGACTGACGTCGGCACCGACGTCCGCCTGAGCGGCTGGCTGCACAATCGTCGAGACCTGGGCGGCATCCTCTTCATCGATCTGCGCGACCACTACGGCATCACGCAGCTCGTTGCCCGTCCCGGCACCGCCGCCGCCGAGGTCCTGGACAAGCTGTCCAAGGAGACCACGATCCGCGTGGACGGCAAGGTCGTCTCCCGCGGCGCCGAGAACATCAACCCCGACCTCGCCACCGGCGAGATCGAGATCGAGGCCGTCGAGGTCGAGGTGCTCGGCGCGGCCGCCCCGCTGCCGTTCACGATCAACACGGACGACGGCGTGAACGAGGAGCGGCGCCTGGAGTACCGCTTCCTCGACCTGCGCCGCGAGCGCATGCACCGCAACATCATGCTGCGCTCGGCCGTCATCGGTGCGATCCGCGACAAGATGCGCGCCCTCGGCTTCAACGAGATGGCGACCCCGATCCTGACCGCGACCTCCCCCGAGGGCGCGCGCGACTTCGTGGTCCCCTCCCGCCTGAACCCGGGCAAGTTCTACGCCCTGCCGCAGGCCCCGCAGCAGTTCAAGCAGCTGCTGATGATCTCCGGCTTCGACCGCTACTTCCAGATCGCGCCCTGCTTCCGCGACGAGGACGCCCGCGCCGACCGCTCGCCGGGCGAGTTCTACCAGCTCGACGTGGAGATGTCCTTCGTCGAGCAGGAGGACGTGTTCCAGCCGATCGAGAAGCTGATGACCGAGCTCTTCGAGGAGTTCGGCAACGGCCGCCACGTCACCTCCCCGTTCCCGCGCATCCCGTTCCGCGAGTCGATGCTCAAGTACGGCAACGACAAGCCGGACCTGCGCACCGCCCTCGAACTCGTCGACATCACCGACGTCTTCGAGAACTCCGAGTTCAAGGCCTTCGCCGGCAAGCACGTCCGCGCCCTGGCGGTGCCGGACACCGGCGACCAGCCGCGCAAGTTCTTCGACGGCCTGGGCGACTTCGCGGTCTCCCTCGGCGCGAAGGGCCTGGCCTGGGTCCGCGTCGGCGAGGGGAACGTCCTCACCGGCCCGATCGCCAAGTTCCTCACCGAGGAGAACGTCAAGGTCCTCACCGAGCGCCTGGGCCTCAAGCCCGGCCACGCGGTGTTCTTCGGCGCCGGCGAGTTCGACGAGGTCTCCAAGATCATGGGCCCCGTCCGCGTCGAGGCCGCCAAGCGCGCCGGGCAGTTCGAGGAGAACGTCTTCCGCTTCGCCTGGATCGTCGACTTCCCGATGTACGAGAAGGACGAGGAGACCGGCAAGATCGACTTCTCGCACAACCCCTTCTCGATGCCGCAGGGCGGCCTGGAGGCCCTGGAGACCCAGGACCCGCTGGACGTCCTCGGCTGGCAGTACGACATCGTCTGCAACGGCATCGAGCTCTCCTCCGGCGCGATCCGGAACCACGAGCCCGAGATCATGTTCAAGGCCTTCGAGATCGCCGGCTACTCCAAGGAGACCGTCGAGACCGAGTTCGCCGGCATGCTCCGCGCGTTCCAGTTCGGCGCCCCGCCGCACGGCGGCATCGCCCCGGGCGTGGACCGCATCGTGATGCTGCTCGCCGACGAGCCGAACATCCGCGAGACCATCGCCTTCCCGCTCAACGGCAACGCCCAGGACCTGATGATGGGCGCGCCGACGGAGCTGGACGAGGCCCGCCTGCGCGAGCTGAACATCGCCCTGCGCAAGCCGGTCGAGAAGAAGGCCACCGGCGACCGCCCGGTCTCCGAGGCCGTCCACCCGGACGCCGCGCGCTGACCGCGCGCCCGGCCGTGAGGCCGTAGCCGCAGGGCCCGGGATCCGCAGCGGATCCCGGGCCCTGCGCACGTCCGGCCGGAGCCGGACGGTCGTACCGAATCTGCCGGTTCGGCACGAAGGCGGTGCTCCCACCCCCGTGGGAAGCACCGCCTCCGCCGTGCGGGCCGGCGCGAGGCCGGCCCCGGTGCCGGTCAGGCGAGGCGGCCGTAGACCTGCCAGCCGGTGCCGAGCTTGGTGCGGGCGCCGAACGTGCCCTTCCCGGTGCCGTTCAGCCGCCAGATCGTGCCCGCGGTGTCCCGGGCGACGAGGTCGGCGCGGCCGTCGCCGGTCAGGTCGCCGGTGCCGACGACGGCGTTGTACGAAGCGCCCCAGTTCCCGGCGAGGAGGGTGCGGGGGCCGAACTTGCCGCCACCGGCGCCGTTCATCCGCCACAGCTTGTTCGACCCGTCCTGGAGGAGCAGGTCGCCGAGTCCGTCGCCGTTGAGGTCGCCCGCGCCGACGATCTTCTTGTAGCCCTTGTAGCCGGTCCCCAGGTTCAGCCGCGGGTCGAGGATCCCGCCGCGGGCCTCGTACATGTACAGCGTCCCCGTCTTCGGGTCGCGGGCCACCACGTCGGCCCGGCCGTCACCGGTCAGGTCGCCGGGCGAGGTGACCACGTCGTACGCGTTCCAGCCCTTGCCGAGGACCTTGTGGGTGGTGCTCGGCTTGAGCGCGGCCCCGCAGGCCGGGGTGTACGCGCGCATCACGCCGTCGGGCATGCGCATCAGGACGTCGTTGCAGCGGTCGCCGTTCAGGGTGCCGACCGGCACCGGCAGGACGCCCTTGGGCCAGCCGGTCGTCGTGGCGCTGCCGCTGAAGTTGCCGGAGGCGGCGCTGCCGTAGGCGATGCGCAGGCCGCCCGAGGCGGTGGTCTGGAACAGGTCGCCGGTGCCGTCCGGGGTGCCGGCCTTGGCGCCGAAGTCGCGGCGGACGGCCGCGCCGCCCGTGACCGTGACGGTGCCGGAGGCCAGGGCGGTCTCCTCGGCGGCGTGCTTGCCGGTGGCCGACAGGCGCCAGGTCAGCGGGCCGTTCGGGGCGAGGACGGTGCGGTCCTCCTTGCTGCGCCCGTTCCAGACCGGAGCGACGGTGGTGATGCCCGTGGTGTAGTCGGCGCCCGTGAAGGTGCGGAACACCTTCCCGGACCGGTCCGTGAGGGTGAGCCGCCAGGCGTCGGCCGCCTGGTTCAGCTTCCACACCGGGGCCCACACCCTGCTCGCGGCGGTGCTCCCCGCCAGGGCGGCCGTGGCCGGGACGGAGGCCGAGACGGTCCCCAGCGGCGGCCGGTAGGCGGTACGGGCGGACTCCGGTCCCTCCGTCGTGGTCCACAGCAGCGTGGCGGAGCGGGCGGCACCCGCCGCCACCTGCACGTTGCGGTTGCGGAGCACCAGGTAGGTGCCGTTCGGCTGCCGGGGCGCGGACCAGGCGTTGTCGTCGGTGGTGCGGGCGGCCGTGACCACCGCGGTCCTGTCCTCGCCGTTCACCTTCACGTACTCGGGCCACGCCACCCGGACGGTGCCGTCCGGACCGATCGCGGCGTCGAACTCCTTGGTCGCGAAGCCCTTGCTGAGGAGCTTGCGCTCCCAGGCGGTGCCGCCCGCGGCCAGGGTGGCGGAGGCGATCCCGGTGTGCGGGCCGGTCTCGTCCGAGTCGTTCTCCCAGTACTCGTCCCAGACCAGCGTCACGTCCCCGTCCGGCGCGATCAGCGGTTCCGGTGCGGACTGGAGCTTCGTCTCGAAGCCCTCGAACGGCATCTCGGCGGGCCCGCTCCATGCGGCGCCCGCCCGCTTGACCGAGACGAGCACGTCCGCCGTGTGCCAGTTGTCGAACTTGTTCGTCATCGGCCAGGAGACGGCGAACGAGCCGTCCGGACCGGCCCCGGCGTTCGGGACCTCCGTCAGGGCGGCCGGGGTGCTCAGGGCCGCGGGCGCGCTCCAGGCACCGCCGGTGCCCGTCCGCTCGGAGGTCTTGATGCCGGGGAGCCCGCCCTTCTCGGTGTGGCGGTAGGCGATCAGCGCATCGCCCGTGGCGGCCACGGCCACGTCCGCCCCGTCGATCTTCCCGGCCGCCGCCTCGGCGGTGGCCACCGGGGCCGGCGCCGACCAGCTGCCGTCACCGCCCCGCGAGGCCGCGTACACGCCCGAGGAGGCGCCGTCCGCGGCGGCCGCGGACCAGACGGCGACGGCGGTGCCCTGCGGGCCCTCCGCCACCTGGAACGCGTCCACGACGCTGCCGGCCGCCGTGCCGAGGAGCTCCCGGGGCTGGGACCACGCCCCGGCCCGCAGGGCGGCGGTCATCAGCCGGGTCGCCGGCGCCGGCGCACCCGGCGCCGGGTCGGCGGACTCCGCCCACACCACGGTCGCCCCGCCGGCCGCGTCCGCCGCCACCCGCACCGGCAGGCGCGAGGACACCCCGGAGGCGTGGAGGCGCGGTCCCGTCCACACGTCGCCGGCGGCGCCGCGCACCATGACGGACAGGCCGTCACCCTCGCGCAGGGCGGCGACGGCCGAACCGTCGGACAGCTCCGCCAGCTCCATGGCCTGCGGGGCGTACTCGTCGCCGCCCACCGAAGCGGGCGTGTTCCAGCCCGGCAGCGCCGACGCGTGCGCCGCGCCCGCGGTCAGCAGCGGCGCGGCGACGACCCCGGAAACGAGCATGGCTGCGGCGGCCACTGCGGTGGTCAGTCGGCGGTTCTTTTCCGTGCGTACGCCCATCAGGTGGCGCTCCCCTTCCCCGTGACTCCTGTGCGATCCCCTTGGGGGATCGAGGAGTTGGACCGCCGGCCCCGGCGGATGGTTGTACGGGCGGCAGCAAAAGATCGAAAAGGCGCCCGCGCATGCGGAAGGCCCCGCGCGAACGCGTCGCGCGGGGCCTCCGGGGCGTACGGCCGGTGCCGGCCGGGCCGGTGCCTACTCGGCCGGCTTCTCCTCCAGGCGCGGGAAGAGCACCGCACCCTTGGTGACCGTGGCGCCGACGGGCAGCAGGCCCCAGGTGCCGGCGTCCTGGACGTGCTGGGCGGCCAGGCCGCCCAGGCCCGCGGCCTCGGCACCCAGCGAGTCCCACAGCTTCTGCGAGGTCTCCGGCATCACCGGGTTCAGCAGGACGGCCACGGCACGCAGCGACTCGGCCGCCGTGTACAGGATCGTCGCGAGGCGGGCACGGCCCTCCTCCGACTCGTCCTTGGCCACCTTCCACGGCTCCTGCTCCGTGATGTAGCCGTTGACCTGCTTGACGAAGTCGAAGATCGCCAGGATGCCGCCCTGGAAGTCCAGCTCCTCGCCGATCTTCCGGTCCGCCTCGGCCACGGCCTTGGCCATGCCCTCCGCGATCGCCTTCTCGGCCTCGCCGGCGGCGGTGGCCTCCGGCAGGGTGCCGCCGAAGTACTTGCCGACCATGGCGGCCACGCGCGAGGCGAGGTTGCCGTAGTCGTTGGCGAGCTCGGAGGTGTAGCGGGCGGTGAAGTCCTCCCACGAGAACGACCCGTCTTGGCCGAACGCGATCGCGCGCAGGAAGTACCAGCGGTACGCGTCCACGCCGAAGTGCGAGGTCAGGTCCTGCGGCTTGATGCCCGTCAGGTTCGACTTCGACATCTTCTCGCCGCCGACCATCAGCCAGCCGTTGGCCGCGATCCGGCCGGGGACCGGCAGGCCCTGCGCCATCAGCATGGCGGGCCAGATGATCGCGTGGAACCGGAGGATGTCCTTGCCGATGAGGTGGACGTTCGCAGGGAACGTCTCCTGGAACTTCGCCGGGTTCTCGTTGTAGCCGACCGCGGTCGCGTAGTTCAGGAGCGCGTCGATCCACACGTAGATCACGTGCTTGTCGTCCCACGGCACCGGGACGCCCCAGTCGAAGGTGGAACGGGAGATCGACAGGTCCTCGAGCCCCTGCTTGACGAAGTTCACGACCTCGTTGCGGGCGGACTCGGGCTGGATGAAGCCCGGGTTGGCCTCGTACAGCTCGATCAGCTTCGGGCCGTACTCGGAGAGCTTGAAGAAGTAGTTCTCCTCCTTGAGGATCTCCACCGGCTTCTTGTGGACGGGGCAGAGCTTGGTGCCCGCCTCGTCCTCGATCAGGTCGCCGGGGAGCTTGTACTCCTCACAGCCCACGCAGTACGGGCCTTCGTACCCGCCCTTGTAGATCTCGCCCTTGTCGTACAGGTCCTGCACGAACTCCTGCACACGGTCGGTGTGCCGCTTCTCCGTGGTGCGGATGAAGTCGTCGTTCGCGATGTTCAGGTGCTCCCACAGGGGCTTCCACGCCTCCGTGACGAGCTTGTCGCACCACTCCTGCGGGGTGACCCCGTTCGCATCCGCGGTGCGCATGATCTTCTGACCGTGCTCGTCCGTGCCGGTGAGGTACCACACCTTCTCGCCGCGCTGACGGTGCCAGCGCGTGAGCACGTCGCCTGCGACGGTCGTGTAGGCGTGGCCCAGGTGAGGAGCGTCGTTGACGTAGTAGATCGGGGTCGTGACGTAGAACGCCGCGCCCTCGTGCTTCTCGAATCCAGTGGCCGCCATGGGCGAAATCCTAATGGCCCCGGCGGGCGCCCTTCACCGCGATATCACGGGCTGGACCCCGCCCGGGTGAACGCCTCCCCCGGAATCCCGGGGGAGGCGCGCCCGCGTCAGCGGCGGAACTCGCCCAGCAGCCCCTTCACCAGGGCGGACGAGGTCAGCTCGCGCGGAGCCGGCCCGGCGTGGAAGAACCCGGCGTTGTCCGCGTCCAGCTTGCGCAGGAAGTCGAACGCCTTGGAGTCGTGGTCGCCGAACGCGACGAACTGCCAGTGCACGTCGTACCGGGCCGCATCGGCGATCGCCTGCCGCGCGGGCTGCCGGTTGTCGGGAGCGCCGTCCGTCTGGAACACGACCAGCGCCGGCCCCTCCGCCCCGGCCTTCTCGTAGTGCGCGAGGACCTCCTCGACCGCCCGGTGGTAGCTGGTCCGCCCCATGTGCCCGAGCTCCGCGTGCAGGGCGTCGATCCGCCCCTCGTGGTTGTCGAGGGTCAGCTCCCCGGTCCCGTCGATGTCGGTCGAGAAGAACACGGTGTGCACCGTGGCCTCCTCGTCGAGGTGCGCGGCGAGGGCCAGCACGTGATCGGCGAGGAACTGCGCACTGCCGTCCTTGTAGAAGGACCGCATCGACCCGGACCGGTCGAGCACGAGGTACACCCGCGCCCGCGCCCCGCCCATCCCGCGCCCCCGCAGCACACTCCCGGCCGCCTTGTACGCATCGGCGAGCCCCGGAGCCCGCCCCCGCACCCGGGCCAGCGAATGCGCCGGCCCGACAGCCGCCCCTTCCCCACCGGCCGGATCGGAACCGCCCACCGAGGCGAGATCCTCGCCCTCCCCGTCGGCCAGATCGGAAGCGCCCGCCGAGGCGAGATCCCCGGCCTCCCCATCGGCCAGATCGGAAGCGCCCGCCGAGGCGAGATCCTCGCCCTCCCCGTCAGCCAGATCGGAACCGCCCACCGAGGCGAGGTCCTCGCCCTCCCCGTCAGCCCGATCGGAAGCGACGCCCGCCGAAGCGAGATCCCCGGCCTCCCCATCAGCCGGCCCGGCCTCCCCATCAGCCAGATCGGAAGCGCCCGCCGAGGCGAGACCACCCTCGGCCTCCGCAACCGCCCCGGTGCCCCCCTCCCCGTCCGCAGGATTCGGCTCCCCGGCATCCCGCGCGTCGACGACGACCGCCCCGGCAGCGTCGTCCACGGCGAGACCAACCTCGGCCTCCCCGCGAACCGCGTCAGCAACGCCCTCCACGCCAGCCACGTCAGCCGCGTCAGCCACGCCAGCAACGCTTTCCCCGTCAGCCACGTCAGCCACGCCAGCTGCGTCAGCCACGCCAGCCACCTCAGCCACACCCGCCCCAACCCCAGCAGGCACAACCTCCGCCCCCTTGGGCGACCGAGCCTCAGGCACAACCGCCCCACCCGCAGGCAGCTCGGGCAGCTCAGACGGCTCGGGCAGCTCAGACGGCTCGGACAGCTCAGGCGCCTCGGACGGCGTCGCAGGCACCTCGGACAGCTCGGCCGGCTCAGGCGCGTCGGGAGCCTCCGGCTCGCCCGCAGATCCCCCCGCCCCCGCTCCCGGCGCCAGGTCCACCCCGCCGCGCAGCGGCTCCGCGATGCCGACGGGCACCGGCTCCGGGTCCCGCGGAGCGGACTGCGAGGGCACGGTCGGGTTGTCGAACGCCGCCGCCACCAGCTCGGCCGCCGCGTCCAGCGGCGCCTTGCCGCCCGCCCCGGGCTGCACGGGCACGCTCGCCTCGGCCGCAGCAGGAACCTCCGCCTCGGCGCTCCGCTCGGCCTGCGCCGGCAGCGCCGCCTGCACCCGCCCCTCGGCCGCGGCGGTCGCCCCGGCCGTACCAGCCGCACTCGCCGTACCAGCCGTACCGGCCGTACCCGCGGTGTCCGCCACGGCGGTCGTGTCCGCCACGTCGGTCGTGTCAGTCGTGCCGGTCGTCGTGGCGGTAGCGGCATCGCCCTCCGCGCTCTCGCGGCCGAACACCTTGCGCAACAAACTCCGAATACCCATGGGCGAGGCCTTTCGCATGAGCTACACGAGCTAGGGGGTGCGATGTTTGTCCGTACTGCGGGGTGATGGAGGAAATATCCCTGCCCAGAGTGGACACGTAAGGTTATCGGTCCCGCGCCCGGTTACCAGGGAGGGGCGCCCGTAAAACCTCGCCCTCCGTGCCGCCCGCCCGCACCGTCCCCCACCCTCGCGCGAACTTCCGCCCCGCCGTGCCCGGTTCATCATCCGTTCACGCGCAGTCCGCCGAAGTGGCGGAAGACCGACCTACCGTCGCGGCTGGATTCGTTCCGACACGATGTCGGCGCAGGGCGCGTCGCCGTGTACCCAACCGGAGGACATTCGTGCGCAAACTCCTGCCGCTCATCAGCACCCCGCACTCGGGCGGTCGTTCCGCGCTCACCTGCCGCTTCCGCTGTGGCGACGCCTGCTTCCACGAGGTGCCCAACACCTCGGCCAACGAGTACGTCGGCGATGTCATAGCCGGCGTGCTCTCGCGCCGCTCGATGATGCGGGCCGCCGCCGTGGTCACCGTGGCCACCGCCGCCGGCACCGCCGCCGTCACCGGCCGCGGCGGGGCCACCGCCGCCGCTGCGGGCACCCCGGCCGCCGCCCCCGCCGCCCCGGCAGCGGACTCCCGCGCCGCCCGCGGCCTGCGCTTCGCCCCGGTCGCGCCGAACACGGCCGACCAGGTCACCGTCCCCGAGGGCTACGAGCAGAACGTCGTGATCCGCTGGGGCGACCCGATCCTGCGCGGGGCCCCGGCCTTCGACGAGAAGAACCAGACCGCCGCCGCCCAGGCCGGTCAGTTCGGCTACAACAACGACTTCCTCGCCCTGCTCCCCCTCGACGGGGACTACGAGCGCCGCCAGGTGCTGGTGGCCAACCACGAGTACACGGACGAGGTCCTGATGTTCGCCGGCTACGACCCGGCGAACCCCACCCGCGAGCAGGTCGAGATCGCCTGGGCCGCCCACGGCCTGGGTGTGGTCGTGGTCCAGGAGGACCACCGCAGCGGCAAGCTCACCGCCGTCCGCCGCCACCCGCTCAACCGCCGCCTGACCGCCACCAGCGAGTTCCGCCTGACCGGCCCGGCGGCCGGAAGCGAGTTCGTGAAGACCTCCGCCGACCCGTCCGGCACCAAGGTCCTCGGCACCCTCAACAACTGCTCCGGCGGCACCACCCCGTGGGGCACCACCCTCCACGGCGAGGAGAACTTCAACCAGTACTTCGCCAACGGGGGCGCCGTCACCGACCCCGTCCAGGCCGCCCGCCTCAAGCGCTACGGGGTCACCGGCGCCGCCTCCGAGCGCAAGTGGGAGCGGTTCGACAAGCGCTTCGACGTGCTCCAGGAGCCCAACGAGTGCCACCGCTTCGGCTACGTGGTCGAGCTGGACCCGTACGACCCGGCCTCGACCCCGCGCAAGCGCACCGCCCTGGGCCGCTTCAAGCACGAGGGCGCCCAGCCGCGCCTGACCGAGGACGGCCGCCCGGTCGTCTACTCCGGTGACGACGAGCGCTTCGACTACTTCTACAAGTTCGTCTCCTCGAAGCGGATGAAGAAGGGCACGTCGCGCGCCGCCCGCGCACACAACCTGACCCTGCTCGACGAGGGCACCCTGTACGTCGCCAAGCTGACCGGCGACTCCCCGGCCGCGGAGATCGACGGCACCGGCAAGCACCCGTCCGACGGCGAGTTCGACGGCACCGGCGTGTGGCTCCCGCTGGTCACGGCCACCGCCGACGGGGCCGTCTCGCACGTCGAGGGCATGACCGCCGAGGAGGTCTGCGTCTTCACCCGCCAGGCCGGCGACAAGGTGGGCGCCACCAAGATGGACCGCCCCGAGGACATCGAGCCCTCGCCGCGCACCGGCCGCGTCTACGTGGCGCTGACCAACAACAAGGACCGCGGCGCCGCCGGCAAGGCCGCCGCCGACGAGGCCAACCCGCGCAACGCCAACAAGCACGGCCAGATCCTGGAGCTCGCCGAGAACTGGAACGACCCGGCCGCCGACGGCTTCGCCTGGCGGCTCTTCCTGGTCGCCGGCGACCCGAACGACCCGGCCACGTACTTCGCGGGCTACCCGAAGGACAAGGTCAGCCCGATCTCCTGCCCGGACAACGTGGCCTTCGACTCGCACGGCAACCTGTGGATCTCCACCGACGGCAACCAGCTCGGCTCCCACGACGGCCTGTTCGGCGTGGCCACCCAGGGCGAGCGCCGCGGTGAGCTGAAGCAGTTCCTGACCGTGCCGCGCGGTGCCGAGACCTGCGGCCCCCTGGTCCAGGACCGCCGGGTGCTGGTCTCCGTCCAGCACCCGGGCGAGATCGACGGGGCCTCCGTCGAGAACCCGCAGTCCGTGTGGCCCGACGGCCCCGGCAGGATCGTCCGCCCGGCCGTCGTCAGCGTCTGGCGCAAGGACGGCCGCAACATCGGCGTCTGACCCCGAGGGGTGTTCTGCGGTGTTTCACGTGAAACACCGCAGAACACCCCTCAGTCGCCCTCCGGTGGCCGGTCCACCGGCAGGGTGAGCGTGGTGACCGCCCCGCCGTCCGGCGCGTTCGCGAAGCTCAGCCCGATGCCCAGCACCGCCGCCTGGCCCACCACGATCGTCAGTCCCAGCCCGTGCCCCTTCCCGCGTCCGGGATCCCCGGTCCGGAACCGCTTGGGCCCCTGCCGGATCAGCTCCTCCGGGTAGCCCGTCCCGTGGTCGCGTACGGACACCACCGCCCCGGTCACCGTCACGGTCACCGGCGGACTGCCGTGCCGGTGCGCGTTGACCAGCAGGTTGGTGAGGATCCGGTCCAGCCGTCTGCGGTCGGTGAGCACGACCGCCGGGTCCTCGGTGCGGACCTCCGCCGCCAGCCGGGAGCCGGCCACGATCCGCTCGACGGCCGGGCCGAGTGCACAGGGGGCCAGCTCGGCGCGCTCCGCCCCCGCGTCGAGCCGGGAGATCTCCAGCAGGTCCTCGGTCAGCAGGTGCAGGGCCTTGAGCCGGTCGTTGATCATCTCCTTGGGGCGCCCCTCGGGCAGCAGCCCGGCCGCGGCGAGCGAGCCGGTCAGCGGGGTGCGCAGCTCGTGGGCCACGTCGGCGGTGAAGCGCTTCTCCGCCTCCAGCCGGTTCTGGAGGGCCTCGGCCATCGAGTCCAGCGCCACGGCCACGTCCCGCACCTCGTCGTGCTGCCGCCCGGGCCGCTCCCCGCCGGGCTCCTTCCCCGTCCCGCGACCGCCCGCCCCGCCGTCCTTCCCCGGCGGCCGCCCGTCGTCCCCAGCCGGCCTCCCGCCGTCCTTCCCCGGCGGCCCCCCGTCGAGGGCGACCCGGGCGTCGAGGTCCCCGTCCGTGATCCGGCGGGCCACCGCGGCGGTCCGGGCCAGCCGCCGGCTGATCCGCCCGGCCAGGAAGAGGCCGGCCAGGGCCACCGTCCCGGCGGCGAGCCCGGCCGAGGCGAGGATGGCGGTGTCGAGGGACCGCAGCCGGGCCCGGGTGCTTCCGTACGGGATCCAGACCGCCAGTGCCCTGCCGTCCGCCGGGGCCGCGGCCCACATGACGGGCTGCCCGCCCCGCCGCCCCACCATCGTGCCGCTGCGGCCCCCGGCGACCAGCCGGGCGAGCGGCCCGGGCAGCCCGGGCGGGTCCATCGCCATCGACACGTCCCCGTGGGTGGTGCCGTACGCGTAGTGGGCGAGGGCGTGGTCGAGGGCGGCCAGCGCGTCCTTGCGGACCTCGCCCACCACCTGCCGCGCCACCACGTTGTGGACGAGCACCCCGAGGACCGCCGCCACCGCGCAGCAGACCGCGGTGGTGGTCGCCGCGATCTTCCAGCGGAGGCTGGTCACCCGCCGGGCCCAGGACACTTCAGGCCCCGCTCTTCGGGCAGGGCAGGTCCGGGTCGGGCAGGGCGGGGCAGTCGTCGAGGGTGAGCTGCTGGAGGGTCATCGTCCGGGTCTCGGGGTCCCATTCGTAGTCGGAGACCGACACGTAGAGCGGGTTGGTGGTCGGCTCGCGGACCGCGAGGTGCCCGGCGGCCACCTCCACCCCCTCCAGGACCCCGCGCCGGGCCAGGACCCGTACCACCCGGCCGTCGCGGACGGTGTAGACGCGCAGTTCGGACAGGCGGCCGTCCACGTCCACGGCGGTGATCAGCTCGTCGTCGCCGTCGTCCGTCAGGTCGTGGAAGACGGGCGGGCGCACCGGGCAGTCCCCGGCCGGGATCCCGCGCTCCGGGCACAGGGCGAGCCGCTGCACGGCCCGCGGATCGACCAGCCGTCCGGTGCCCGCGTCCGCCCTGGCGGCGGAGGCGATGTCGGCCCGCACCACGCTCAGCACGTCCGCCTTCCGCATGCCCCCGCGCGGCACGGGAGGCACGCCGGGCACGACGGCCGCGTCCCCGGCGCGCTGCCCGCGCGCGGCGGGGGAGGGGTGCACCTCGGGCCACAGGGCCTGCGGGGCGTGCGCCTCGCCGCGGTCGCCCTCGTTGCGCAGCCCCTCCGTGTCCGCGCACCCGGCCGACGCCCCCAGGGCAACCGCCAGGGCCAGGCCCGCCAGGGCACGCATGCCCGGGCGCGGGCCCGCGGACACGCGGGGAAGAGGCTGCCGCATGCTCCGATGCTCCCCCGCCGGCCCCGCCCCGGCCCGGCCGCTGACCCGTCCGGGGGACCTGCCGGGTTCCGCCCGGAAGCCGCTCAGCGCGGGGAGGTGATCGCCCGGGCCGCCGCCACCTCCTGGCACAGCGGGGCCAGCACCCCGTCCTCGTCCCCGGCGTCCCGGCCGCCCCGCGCGGCCCCGGCCGTCCCGAGCCGCGCCCCCGCGGCCCCGGCCGTCCCGAGCCGCGCCCCCGCCGGGTGCGGGTTGCTGCGCACCGCGGCGGCGAGTTCGCGGAGCCCGGCGGTGACCTCCTCGACCTCCCGCGGCCGGGGCGGCCGGGCCCCGTGGTTGACGCGCACCCGGGCCGCCGTGGTCGCGTCCACGATCCGTTCGACTGCCACCACCAGCGGCCACCAGGCGGTGGCCCGGGTGCCGGTGGGCGGCGGTTCGGTCAGGGCCCGCTGGAACTCCGAGCGGACCCCGGACAGGTCCCGGTAGATCCGCCGCCGGGCCTGCACCCGGGCGACCCGGGCCGCCCGCAGCGCCGCCTCGCCCTCCGGCACGGCCCCGAAGGCCCGTTCCACGTACCGGGCGGCGTCCTCGACGGTGTCCGCGAGCCGGTCGCCGATCCGGCTGTGCCAGCTCTCCGGCCACAGCAGGTAGCCGGCCACCAGCGTGATCGCACAGCCGATCAGGCTGTCCAGCAGCCGCGGCCGGATCAGGTCGAAGCCCTGGTGGTTGAGGAGGTCCGACAGGAGCAGGATCACGGGGGTGATGGCCGCGGTCTGGAACGCGTACCCCTTGGCCGAGAAGGCCGGGATCAGCGCCCCCAGCACCACCATCACCGGTACGTCCCACCACCCGCGCGGCACCTCCGCGAGCACCGCGGCGGCCACGACCAGCCCGCCCGCGGTGCCCAGCGCGCGCAGCACGGCCCGCGAGAACACCGACCCGAAGTCCGGTTTGAGGACGAAGGTGACGGTCAGCGCGATCCAGTACGAGCGCTCGAACTCGACCAGCGAGACCAGCGCCTGGGCCAGCCCGATGCACAGCGCCAGCCGCAGCCCGTACCGCCAGGACTCCCCGGAGGAGATCACGTCGCGGCCGGCCCGCCGGGCCCGCACCCGCAGGGCCGCGGGCCGGCCGAGCCGGTCGTCCACGTTGTACGGGTCGGGCTCCGCCAGGTGCACGATCTTCGCCGCGTGCCGCAGGGCGGCGTCGATGGCCTTCTCGGCGGGCCCGTCCGGGGGACCGGGGAGGGCGAGCCCGTGGCCGCCGGTGCGCCCCTCCTCCACGGCCGCGGCCAGCTCCCGTACCGCGGCGGGGATCTCCGGCGGCAGCGGCCGCCCGCGCAGGTGTGCGGCGGGTGCCGCCTCGACCAGCGGGATGACGACGTTGAGCTGGGCGAGCAGGCGGACCAGGACCGGGCTGCGGCCGTGCACCCGGGCGCGGCGCGCGAGCACCAGGTCGTAGGCCTGGTTGAGGGCCTGGGTGACGGCCACCCGGCGCTCCTCGTACCCGGGCCCGCCCGCGGCCTCCAGCAGGTCGGCCAGCGCCCGGTAGGTGGCGGCGACCGCGGCCCGCTCCGGCCGCTTCCCGCGCAGCGGCCAGCCGAGCAGGGTGAGCAGGAGGACGAACAGCCCGCCCGCGGTCAGCAGCACGGGCGCGGTCCACCAGGGCTCCGGCATCGCCAGCCCCGCGCCCACCACCGCGTTGAGCAGGAGCAGCAGCCCGGACACGGAGGCCACGGTGCCGATCGAGGAGATCATGCCGGACACCAGGGCGATCAGCGTGAGTACGCCGACGGCCGCCCAGCCGGTGCCGTAGACGAGGGTGCCGAGGGCCACCCCGACCGCGCCGAACACCTGCGGTACGGCGATGTTGAGGATGCGCATCCGGTAGGCGTCGGCGGTGTCCCCGATGACCCCGGAGAGCGCGCCCATGGAGGCGAGGGCGCCGTACTGCGGCTCGTCCAGCGCGAATCCGGCGGCGAGCGGGGCGGCGAGGGCGATGCCCGCGCGGAGCACGGCCGCCCAGGGGACCGGTGCCGGGCTCGGCCGCAGGCCGCTGAGCAGCCAGCCGGGAGGGGAGAGGGGGAGGTGGCGGGGTCGTGCGGGCCGTGCCGGCTCCGTGCCCTGTTCGGTGCTCATTCCGCTTCCGTGCCGCTGGTTGGGGATCCGGTTCGCGAATCGTTCCTTCTGTGCGTTCTGCGCGGTTTCCAGCCTATGGGCTCGTTCGACTGCTTTGGTCCGCGCGGGGGACGCCGGGCAGGTCCCCGGGCGCGGCCGCCGCCCGCGCGCGCCGCAGCCGCCCCGCGGTCCACGCGGCCAGGGCCACCGCCAGCCCCGCCGCCAGCACGGCCCAGGCGGCCGTCCGCAGGAAGGCCGTCAGGGCGTCGTACACCGCGGCCGCCGCGGGCCGGTCCACGTCCGCGGGCAGGTCCTGGAGGGTCAGGCGGCGGCCCGCCGGGACGGCCGCCGCGAGCAGCAGGGCCCCCAGGGCCAGCCCGGCCCCGGCGGCCACGAGCACCCGCAGCCGCCTGCGGGCCGCGGCAACCGCCGCGAGGACCAGCCCGAGGGCGAGGACGGGCAGCCAGAGGCCGGCCACCTGGAGCACGTGGAACCCCCGGCGGAGCGCGCCGAGTTTCTCGTACTCCATGACCGTGATGGCGGTGGGCGCGACGGGGATGCGGTCCGCGAACGGCACCCCGTCCGCGATCAGGTCCGCCCGCACCTGCTCGATGACCGGGGCCAGGTCCACGCTGACGCGGTTGCCCTCCCCGCTGCTGAGGGCCTCGAAGAAGGCCTTGTGCGCGGCCCCGTTGGCGGCGTTCCATGCGGTCTGGAAGTTGTCGGTGCCGACGAAGGAGCGGACCGCCTCGCCGAGCAGGTCCTCCACCCCTTCCTGGAAGGGCCCGGCGTCGATCTGCCCCGCGATGGCCCCGGCCGCCTGCCGGGCGACGGCCTCCCGTACGTCCGGGTCGCGGGCCAGGGGTGCCATGGCCGCCACGTAGCGGTCGCGGTCCCCGATCACGCGGTCGGCCCACACGGCGACCGCGCTCAGCGGCACGAGGACGGCGAGCAGCACGACCAGGGCCGCCGTCAGGGGAGCCGAGAGGGAGTTCCGCACGTCACCAGGGAACGACGGGCCGGTACGGGACCGCGACCGCTGCTGCTGCGCCCGGGTGGGCGGCCCGCGGGTGATCCACTTGCCGGGGGCGGGGCGCGGGTGTGCCCTTGAGGGTGGGGAAGGCCGGGCTGCTCCGGCGGCCCTCGGAAGAAGGAGCCCCGACATGGCACACGCGGCACCGGCCGCCTCCGGGCGGCACATGGGCAGCATGCGGAACATGAGCACCGGAGCCTGGCTGCGGCCCGTGCTCTTCGGTCTCGTCTACGGGGTCTACGCGGCCTTCATCAAGCGCCAGACGGGCCCGGTCGACGCGGGCAACGTGTTCTACGGGATCCTGTGCGGGGTCCTCTTCGCGGGCATGCTCTTCCTGCTCGCGCGCGTCGGGCCGCGCCTGCAGCGCGAGCTCCGCGCCGCCGCCTACGGGGCCTTCGCGGGCATCGCGATGGGCTACCTGTACAGCCTGACCGGGGACACGGTGCTGCGCTCCACCGGGATCGCCCTCGCCGTGGGCGCGGGCGTGGGCCTCGCCGCCTTCTACCGCTACTACCAGCGCGAGGCCTGACCCGACCGGACCGCCCGGCCCGTGCCGCCGCCCCGCCCGACCGGGCGGGGCGGCGGCGTGCCGCGTACTTTCGGCCGGGCCGGTCGGGACCAAAGGCAGGTCCCCGGCGGCGGCCGGGCCGCGCACACTGGCAGAGGCGCCGGCCGGCTGCCCCGTGGTCCGAACCTCACATCCGACCACTCTCCGTTGCCGAGGGCACGCCGGCCGGCGCCTCCCCGTCCGGAGCCCGGACCGGGGCGGTTCCGACCCCCGGCGGTCCGGCTCTCCGGCTACGCGCAGTCGAGCGGCTCGGGCGCGACGGCGGCGGAGGCGGCGGAGTCGGCGGTGCGCGTGGCGCCGGCGGAGTGGGCGGAGGCGGCGGCCGGCTCCCGCGCCGGTACCGGGTGGTCCGCTTCCCGGTGCGCCTCCGGACGGCGGTCCCCGCCCTCGGCGGGCGCAGCCGCCCGGGCGGGTCCCTGGGCCTGCGGCCGCGGGGCGAAGCGGGCGGCTTCCGCGCGCAGCATGGCGTTCAGCGCGGCGTACGGGTCGATGGGCATGGCGAAGTCCTCGCGGTGTGTGGGGGTGGGTGTGCGTGCTCGGGTGCCGTACGCCGGCCCTCAGCAGCGCAGCACCACGCTCCGCACCGCGCGCAGGGATTCCGGGGCCGCGTCCCGCGCCCCCGCCGGAACCCGCACGCCGTCCCCCGCGGCCGCGCCGGACCCGCCGGGGTTCCCGGCCGGAGCCCGCCCGGCCGCGGGCAGCTGCCGTACGGACACCCGTACCGCGAGCCGCTGTTCCGCATCGGCCGCCGGTTCGCCCGGCGCCTCCTTGGCGGGCTCGGCGGGCCCGCCGGGCACCTGCCCGGGCGTCCCGTCCACCGGACCGGCCGGCGCCGGCACGGGAGCCGGCCGGGGGACCGGTACGGGCGCTTCGCCGGGAGCGGGTACGGGAGCCTGCGCGGCGGCCCCGGCGAGCCCCCCTCCGGGGACGGGCGCCGAAGCGGCGGCCGCGCCCAGGACGGCGAGCAGCAGCACGCAGGCGGCGGCGAGCCACCTGCTGAGCGCACAGCGCGTCCCGGTCATGCACTGAACGTGCCCGGCGGGAGGCCCGCCCTGTGCCCGAAGACGGCAGAACCCCCCGACCGGGGGAGGCGGGCGGCCCCCCGGCGCGGCCGGACGGGTGAAGCGGCTCCGAGCAGGGGGCGAGCCGGCTGCGAGGCGCCCGCGAGCCGCCCGTGAGCCGGCCGTGAGCCGCCCCCGCCCGGCCCCCGTTCAGCAGAGGACGAACAGCCCCAGCACCACGGCCGCCGACCCGGTCAGGGCGGCGGCCGTGTGCATCACGACGTGCCCGTAGTCCCGGAACACCAGCTGGCGGACCAGCCCGCCCACCGCGGCCAGGGTGGTGATGACGGCGATCTGCGGGACGAGCGGGACCTGGAGGAAGACGACGAGCAGGAGCAGCACGGTGCTCAGCCACAGCGGGCCGGTGCCGGTCCAGCCGTACCAGCTCCATATGTCCTTGTGCGCGATCGGGTCGTCCATGTCAGCCCCCCGTTGCGGAACGACGCTGTGGCACACAACTCCGCGTGCTCACAGCGCCGTTGTACCGGATGGGAAGGTGATCAGGCAGCCACCGGGGAACTCCCGGACGGATCCGCCGCACGGGCCGGGGAGACCAGCCGGTGGGCCGCCTCCCCGAGCAGCAGCCCGATTCCGGCCCACAGGGTGGCCTGGATGGCCAGCGAGGAGAGCCGGAACTGCCAGATCAGGGTGGCCGGGAAGTCCGCCGGCACCTCGTCGACGGCCGGCAGGAAGGCGTACGCCACCCCCACGGCCGCCACGAGGAAGACCCCGCCGGCCACGGAGGCGTACCAGCCGCCCCAGCGCGGGGCGAGCCGGCGCCCGAGGAGGACGGCGGCGGCGCTCAGCAGCAGGCTGAGCGCGATCATCAGCAGGTAGAGGGCGGTCCGCCGGCCCGCGGTCTCCGGGTCTCCGACGGCCGGCGGGTTGGCGGGGTACTTGAAGAAGGGCACGAGGGACACGGCCGTGAAGGCCCCGCCCGCGACGAACGCGGCCGTGGCCCGCGGCCCGAACCGGCCGAGCCGGCCCAGCGCGAAGCACAGCACCAGGGCCGCGAGGCCGCCGAGCGCGACCCCGTACAGGAGCACGCCCGTGCCGAGTCCGGCGGTGGACTGGAGGGCCCGGCTCACCGGGGCCGCCTCCTCGTGGTGGTGTCCGCCCGAGGCGTGGGCGGCGGCTTCCTCCAGGGCGATGGCCGCATCGACCTTGGGTTCGCCGAGGACGTACGCGACCAGGAGCGCGAGCACGCCGGCGGCGAGCCCCGCCAGCATGCCGCGCACCAACAGGCCCCTTGCCGAAGGGGAGTTCACGGTGGGCAGGCCCCCGCGCTCAGTGGCAGGGGAAGCCGAGCAGGTGGCGGCCGTCGTGCAGCCACTCGTGGACCGTGTCGCCCTCGAACAGGGCGGTCGCGCCCTGCTCGGCGCCGACGAAGTAGAGCAGGACCAGCATCAGGACCCCGGTGAACACCGCCCACGGGGCCAGCTCGCGCAGCGGAAGGGGGGTGACGGCGGCGTCCGTGCTGGGCACGGCGGGCACGGCGGACTGAGCCATGGCAGAACCTCCTGGGGAACACGCGTCCCGGTCGTGTGGTGCTCTGAACGGCGGCTGCGGGTCTGACTTTCCCCCCTGGATCGGGAGGTTCACAGTGGCGCGACCGTGCCGGATTTCCACCGGTGCTTCCGTCATGCCGTCGTCATGTCGTCCGAGACCGTACCGCTTCGGTGGCCGGAACACCACGGCGCGCGGGCGCCGTCTCACGCCCTGGGCGGGCCGTCTACGCTCCCTGCATGAGCAGCGCATCGGTACGGGTACGGCTGTGCACCCCGGAGTTCGTCCCGGGAGCCCGCTTCGGCACGGGCGAGGCGCCCCCCGGCGCCCCGCAGCTGCGCGGCCCGGCCGCGGGCGCATGGCACGGCCGCACCCTCGACGAGGTGGCCGCGGCGGACCCGGAGGCGGTCCGCCGCTGGCTCACCGACCCCTCGTACGCGCCCCCCGGCGGCGAGTCCGTGGCCGAGCTGATCGCCCGGGTCGGAGGCTGGCTGGACGGACTGGCGCCGGGCACGGCCGAGGTGACGGTGGAGCAGGCGGTGGTGCGGGCGGCCGTGGTGCACGCCCTGGGGCTGCCCGCCGCCGTCTTCTGGCGGCTCGACGCCCGGCCCGGCACGGTCACCGAGCTGAGCGGGCGGTCCGGCCGCTGGAACCTGCGGCTGGGCACGCCCGCGGGCGGCCGGTGACCCGGCTCGGGCGGATCGGGCGGATCGGGCGGTTCAGGCGGTGATCCAGTCGCTGGTCGCGATGACCGGCTGCACCCCGTCGCGGTGGACGGTGCCCTCGATCAGGCCGTACATCCGGTCGGCGGCGAAGTAGACCTCGTTGTCGTTCTTGAGGCCGAAGGGCTCCAGGTCCACGAGGAAGTGGTGCTTGTTGGGCAGGTTCAGGCGTACCTCGTTGACCCGCGGGCAGTGGTCGAGCACCCGCTCGGCCATCGCGTTCAGCGTCTGCTGGAGCGAGTACGAGTAGGTGTCCGCGAAGGCCTCCAGCATGTTCTTGCGGACCTTCCTGTACGCCTGGTCCCAGTCGGTGGCGGCATCGTCGGCGGCCAGGCGGGAGTGCGCCCAGCGGGCGGTCACCTTGGTCGCGAGGATGCGGTCGTACGCCTCCTGCAGCGTCGTGTACCTGTCCTTGATGTAGCCGTGGAACTCGGAGTTCGTCGAGTTCATCACGGTCAGCTCCTTCAGGCCGGAGACGACCTGGAGCCCGGTGGTCTCGCTGTAGGTGATCTGCGCGGTGCGCACCTCCTGGCCCTTGCGGACGAAGGAGTGCTGCTCCTTGCGCGTGGGCACCGGGATCCGGTCCCAGGCGAACTCCTCGATGCGGATCTGCGCCTCGCGGATCGGGGTCTGGGAGGAGACGAAGTGCTTGGCGAGCAGGATGCCGAAGGCCTCGGGGGAGTCCACGCCGTGCTCCTTGGCGAAGGCGTAGACGGTGTTCTTGGTGGTGTCGGTGGGCAGGCAGTTGGCGTTGTCCCCGGTGAGGTGCACCTCGCGGAACTCGCCGCGCAGGGCCACCGAGACGTTGAGGTCCCGGATCTCGTGCCAGGACCCTTCGCCACCCTTCCGGGTGACCTTGACGATCCGGTTCTCGGCCTTGCCGTACTGGTTCTGCGCGAGGACGTGCCTGCTCATGCTGTCTTCCTTCGGGTCACGGGTCCGTCTCCTGGATCCGTACGCCCGGCGTCCGGCAGCCCGCCGGGCCCTTCGCCCGCGCCGCCCCCCGCCGTCCGGCCCCGGAGGACCGCCCCGGGACTGACGTGCATCCCGGTCCGTAGGTACATATCGGATTGCAACACGGCCCGGGGCCATCCCTCACGGCCCGGATCATCCGACAATCCGGCCACCGGATTCGGCGGACCGCCCAAAAGCGGCCATCGGCGGGGCCCCGGGGTCAGAGGGCCGCGTCGAAGCGGGACAGGTCCTCGATCAGCCGTTTCAGCAGGGCGGGCGGCAGGGTCTCGTCGAGCAGCTCGCGCAGCTGGACGGTGTGGGCCGCCAGGGCCGCGTGCAGTTTCTCCTCGCCCAGGGGTGTGTGCCGGAGCAGGAAGGCGCGTCCGTCGCAGGGGTCGGGCTCCCGGCTGATCAGCCCCTTGGCGAGGGCGCGGGCCACCAGCCGGGTGGTGCCGCTGGAGGTCAGCCCGATGGCCTCGCCGAGCGGTGCCGCCTGGGCGGTGTGCCCCGGCTGCTGCCACAGCCGCAGCAGCAGCTCGAACTCGGGGCCCTCCAGCCCGGCGGCGGCCGCGACCACCGGCCGGGTGCGGTTCTGCAAGATGTGGACCACCCGGCTCAGCCGCCCGAGCAGGTGTACGCCGTCGGTGTCGGCGAGCCGGTCGATGCTCTCTCCCATGGAGTGGATCTTCCCAGACCGGAGGGCGGAAAGCGGTCCCTGCGGGCGCTCGGCGCAGGTTCCGCGTCTGGTTGGATACCTGCTTAGGCAGGTATTCTCACCCGTATGAGCTACTCCGCCCGCGCCCGCCGGAACCCCGGCAGCCCCGCCGGCCCTGCCGCCACCCCTCCTCCGCCCACTGCTTCCGTCGCCACTGCTTCCCTTGCCACTGCGTCCGTCGCTGCGGGTTCCCCCGCCGCCGGTTCCGTCGGCTCTGGTGCCGCGGCCGCCCCGTCCGCCTCGGCGGCCGCCCCGCGGCCCGCGCTGCGGCTCGTGCTCGTGCTCGGCGCCCTGTCCGCCTTCGGCCCGCTGAGCCTGGACATGTACCTGCCGGGACTGCCGCAGCTGGCCGGGGACCTGCACGTGGGGGCGGCGGACGCGCAGCTCACGCTCACCGCCTGCCTGATCGGCCTCGCCCTCGGCCAGCTCGTCGCCGGCCCCATGGCCGACCGCTGGGGCCGGCGCCGGCCGCTGCTGTGGGGCCTGGCCGGGTACGCGGCCGCCTCCGTGCTGTGCGCCCTCGCACCCGGCGCCCCCGCCCTCACCGGCCTCCGGCTGATCCAGGGCCTCGCGGGCGGCTTCGGCATCGTCATCGCCCGGGCGGTGGTCTCCGACCTGTACGAGGGGCCCGCGGCCGCGCGCGTCTTCTCCCTGCTGATGGTGGTCAACGGCACCGCGCCCATCCTCGCCCCGCTGGCGGGCGGCCAGCTCCTCCGGCTCACCGACTGGCGCGGGGTGTTCCTCGTCCTGGCGCTGACCGGCACGGCCATCCTCGCCGGGGCCGCGGCCGTCCTGCGCGAGACCCTGCCGGCCGGGCGCCGGGACGGCGGCGGGCCCGGGCGGACCGTCCGCGAGTTCGGGTCGCTGCTGCGCGAACGGCGCTTCATGGGACCCGCCCTGACCTCGGGCTTCGGCTTCGCCGGGCTGATGGCGTACATAGCGGGCTCGCCGTTCGTCCTCCAGGAGGTGCACGGGCTGTCCGCGCAGCAGTTCAGCCTGGTGTTCGGTGCGAACTCGCTCGGGCTGGTGCTGACCGGGCAGATCGGCGGCCGGCTGGTACGGCGGGTCCCGATGCGGCGCCTGGTCGGCTGGGGGGTGGCCCTGCACGCGGCCGGGGCGGCCCTGGTCCTCGTCTCGGCCCTGGCCGGCCTCGGCCTGCCCGGGCTGCTCGCCGGCCTGCTCCTGGTCGTCTCCAGCATCGGCCTGACCGCCCCGAACACGGCGGCCCTCGCGCTGGAGGGGCGCCCCCGTACGGCGGGCACCGCGTCTGCACTGCTCGGCCTGTGCTCCTACGCGATGGGGGGCCTGGCGGCCCCGCTGGCCGGTCTGGCGGGCGCGGTCTCGGCGCTTCCGATGGCCGCGGTCATCGCCACGTCCTCCGCGCTCGCGCTCACGGCCCACCTCACCCTGTCCCGCCGGGCGACTACGGGTGCTCCGGCCCCGGACCGCCGCGTCTCGACCGACGGCGGGGCTTGACTGCGCCCCCGTCCGCGGTTCGCAGCCGGGCGGGGGAAAAGGGGCGTTCTGACTGGCGGGGCCCTGGCGGAGGTCAGGGGTGGGAGGCCTCGGCGATCGTTTCGGCGTATGCGCGGAACAGGCGCAGGCGGGGCCGGCCCGCCGGTTCCGCTTCCAGGAGCCGGGTCCAGGCCCGGGCGGCCAGGGCCCGGGCCCGAGACCCGGCCCACGCCGGGGGCAGCAGCTCCGGCGGCAGCAGCGGATCCGGCTCCATGGCCCGGCTGAAGGCCGCCGCCAGCGACACGGCCTGCACGAGTGCCCCGGTCCCGTCACCGGAAGGAGACGCAGACCCGGACCCCGACCCGGACGGGGACCCCGCCAGTACTTCTTCGGCGAGCGCGCCCACCTCCTCGTACCGCCCCGCGATCTCGGCCAGCGGCCACAGCGCCTCCGCCACCGCGACCGGCGACTCCGCCCCGCCCACGCGCAGGTCGCGGCTGCTGAGCACGGTGAGGGCGGCCCGCACGCCCAGCCGCCGGGCGGCCTCCTCCACCGCACCCCCGATCGCGTGCGGGCTCGCGTACAGCCCGCCCTGTACGGCGGCGGCGCCGAGCCGGGTCACCGTCTCGCGCAGTGCGTCCCGCGCCGACCGCTGCGCCTCCGGGACGGCGAAGGCGATCAGCTGCCAGTTCCCGTCCCAGGGAGCCTCGCCGCGGTCCTGGCGGTAGGCGAGGCGCACGTAATCGACGTTGGCGGCCAGCTCCCCGGCCGCCTCGGCGGCGGCCCGCAGCACCGCCTTGCGGCCCCGCCCCTCCTGGACGAACCGGCCTTCCGCAACCAGCCGCCGTACGCACAGCCGGACCTGCTGGTCCGTCATGCCCAGGGCCCCGGCGACGGGGTAGAGCTCCTCGGCGGCGACCGTGCCGTCCTCGCGGACCAGGGCGTGCACCAGCAGCCGGGTGGGGATCCCGGTCTCCGCGGCGGTCATGCGGCGCCCCCGGCTGCCCCGGGCGCCCCGAATGCGGGGCGGACGGCACGGTGCATGGTGGTGACCGCGCCGAAGCCCATCAGCGTGCGCAGCCACGGGGTCGGTTCGGTCTTCACGGCCTTGAACCCCTGTCGTTCGTAGAGGGCGCGGGCCCGTGGGTTGACGTCGATGACGTCCAACCGCACCTCGGTGCAGCCGTGCGCGGCGGCCACGGCGTCGATCTCGGCGAGCAGCCGGGCCCCGATGCCCCGGCCCCGGTGCTCCGCGTCCACGGCGATGCCGTCCATCACCAGCTGCCCGGCGGCCGGCCGGCGCTCCAGCAGGGCGAGCAGCGGCAGCCGGACCAGGCCGCGCAGGGCGCCGTACGCGCGCAGCACGTCCCCGGCCGTGCCACCGGTGAGGCCGCGGCCGCCCAGGCGGTAGCCGGCGACGCCCACGATCCGGCCGTCCCGGTCCACGGCCGTGACGGCCCGGTCCCGGTGCAGGTGGGCGGCGATGAACGCGCGCCCTGCCGGGGCCGGGCCGAGGGCCGCGCCCAACTTCCGCCCGAAGGCCTCCCAGTACAGCTCGGCGACCCGGGCCTCGCCGCCTGCGGGTACTTCGCGTCGTAGCTCCATGGGAAGGACTGTAGTACGTTCATATTGCGTTCGGAATGGAAACGATCGTTTGGGGGATGAAATGCATGGGCGGCGACTTCCCGCGCTGGGCCGCGTACGGAGGGCGCGGCCGCCGGTCCGGCCCGTGCCCCGGTGGGTGCGGGCCACCCTCTGGAGCGTGCTCGGTGCCCTGCTGGCGGCCCTCGCGCTGACCGGGGTGGCCGTCTGGCAGAACACCTACGAGATCCGGGAGCAACGGGTCACCGTGCCGGTGCCGGGCGCGGCCCCGCTGGACGCGGTGCTCGCGCTGCCGGAGGGCCGCGGCGGGGCGGCCGGGCGGACCGGGCCGCTCGGGCTGGTGGTCTTCGTGCACGGGGACGGCCCCGTGGACGCCACGCACGACGGCTACTACCGCCCGCTGTGGGAGGCCTTCGCCAAGGCGGGCTACGCCTCGCTGTCCTGGAGCAAGCCGGGGGTGGCCGGCGCGCCCGGAAACTGGCTGCACCAGAGCATGGCCGACCGGGCCGCCGAGACCTCCGCCGCGATCGCCTGGGCCCGTACCCGGGCGGAGGTGGACCCCGGCCGGATCGGGCTGTGGGGGGTGAGCCAGGCGGGCTGGGTGCTGCCGAAGGTGGTCGCGCGCACGCCCGGGATCCGGTTCGTCATCGCCGTCTCACCGGCCGTCAACTGGCTGCGCCAGGGCCGTTACAACACCCTCGCCGAACTCGCGGCGGCCGGCGCCGGCCCGGCCGAGGTCCGCGCGGCCCTCGCCGCCCGCGAGCACCGGCTCGACCTGCTGCGCCGGGGTGCCCCGTACGACGGCGAGGACATCACGCCCGACCGGTGGCGCTTCATCGGGAAGAACTTCCGCTCCGACGCGAGCGCCGATCTGCGGGCGATGCCGAAGAACGTGCCGGTGCTGCTGGTGCTCGGCGGGCACGACGTGAACGTGGACGTACGGGAGACGGAGGCGGTGTACCGGAGGCTGCTGCCGGCGGGGGTGCTGCGGGTGGTCCACTACCCGGAGGCCACGCACGGGATCGTTCCGAAGGCGGTGGAGGACTCGCCCGTGCGCGCCTTTCTCACGGCGGTCTTCGCCCCCCGCGCGCTGTACGCAGACGGCTACCTGTCCGACCAGGCAGCCTTCCTCCCCCAGCCCCGATCGAACCCCGCCGGCGTTTGAGGCGGGGGGTCCGGGGGCGGAGCCCCCGGAGGGGCTCCGCCGCCGGTCAGGGCTCGTCCGTCACCGGAATCGGCTGGGCCGGGATCTCGGCCGCCGCGGCCGGGGCCGGGGCCGGGGAGGCCCCGGTCGCCGTCGGGCCGTTCAGGTCGGACAGGAGGCGGCGGGCCAGGCCCAGCCCGGTCCCGCCCATGGTCAGCGCCTTCGCGAACATCTCCGACATGCCCTCGGCCCCGTTCAGCAGCACCATGTGCTCGACGTTCCCGAAGGCCCCCGCCCCCGCCTCGACGATCTTCGGCCAGTTCTCGGCGAGCTGCTGGGCGACCACCGCCTCCTGGTTCTCGGCGAGGGCCGCGGCCCGCGCCTTGATCGCTTCGGCCTCGGCGAGCCCCTTCGCCTTGGCGGCGGCCGCCACGGCGAGGCCCTTCGCCTCGGTGGCCGCGGCCTCCGCCTCGCCGGTCGCGCGGGTGGCCGTCGCGGCCGCGACCCCGCGGGCCTCGGTGGCCTGGGCCTCGGCGGCCGCGGCGGTCTTCACGCGGGTGGCCTCGGCCGCCGCGGCGAGCTCGGTCTCCTTCGCCTTGGCCTGGGCGGCCGAGATCCGGGCGTCGCGTTCGGCCTCGGCGAGGGTGCGCTTCTCGTACGCCTTGGCGTCGGCGGGCTTCCGTACGTCCGCCTGGAGCTGCTGCTCGCGCCGGTGCGCTTCCAGCTCGGCCACCCGGGTCTCCTGGACCACGACCTCCTGCCGGGCCGCCGCCTCCGACAGCGGGCCGGCCTGCCGGGCCGTGGCGGCCGCCTTGTCGCGTTCGGCCTGGTAGCCGGCCTGGAGGATCTCGCTGTCGCGGGTGGCCTCCGCCATCCGGGCCAGGGCGGTCTGCTCGGCCTCCGTGGCCAGCCGGTTCGCCTCCGCCTGCGCGATGCGGGCGTCCCGCTGGACGGCCGCCGCGTGCGGGGCCGCGAGGTTCTTGATGTAGCCGGTCGGGTCCTCGATCTCGTGGATCTGGAGGGAGTCCACGATCAGGCCCAGCTTCTCCATCTCCGTACCGCAGGCCGCCCGGGCCTGACCGGTCAGCTTCTCGCGGTCGCGGATCATGTCCTCGACGGTCAGCCCGCCGACGATGGAGCGCAGGTGGCCCGCGAACACGATGTGCACCCGCTCCGGCATCAGCTTCTGCTGGTCGAGGAAGCGGCGGGCCGCGTTGGCGATCGAGACGTAGTCGTCGCCCACCTTGAAGATGACCACGCCCCGCACCTTGAGCGGGATGCCCTGCTGGGTCACGCACTCCACCGACAGCTGGGTCTCGTTCAGGTCCAGCGACAGTTTCCGCACGGCCTGCACGCCCGGTACGACCAGGGTGCCCCGCCCGGTGACGATGCGGAACCCCATGCCCTCGCCCAGACCCTCGGTCTTGTGCGTGGAGCCGGAGATGACCAGCGCCTCGTTGGGTTCGGCCACCCGCCACATCAGCTTGAACAGGCCGACCAGTACCGCGATTCCGGCGAGACACGCTCCCGCCACGACGCCGACGACCATCGGCATTCGCCCCCTTAAGTGCGGCGCCGTCCGGCACCGACGAGGGGGAGTCTGCGCCCGGCTCCGGCCGTCCGGAAAGGTCCCGGTCCGATCTTGTCGCCATCTTGATACGGAAGGACGCGGACGCCCCGGCGGCGCGGGTCCGCCCGTCCGCCGCGGCGCCTCAGAGACCCTGCCCGGCCGCCGCGCCTCAGGGCCCGTACGCCGCCGCCACGTACACCGTCCGCGGGGGCATGTACTCGACGACCGTGACCACCGTCCCGGTCTCGAAGCGCTCGCCCGGCACGGCCGCGTACGCGAGGAAGGCCTCGGAGCCCCCGCGCACCGCGAGCATGACCTCCCCGACCAGGCCCGGCCCCACCGGGCCGGTCACCCGCCCGGTCCGCCCCACCACGTCGCCGGCCCCCGCCCCGCTGCCATCGGTCATGCGGCGAGGGTAGCCGCCGCAGTGCGCGAACCGCCGCGGATCCCGCCCGCCCCGGCACCCCCGACCACAACTGACGCAGCATCAGATATCTGCGGCACGGGTCTGGGAACCTCGCCCCCCGCTCGCTACCCTCCGCGCATGATTTCCACGGTTGTCTGGGGTACCGGCAACGTGGGCCGCGCCGCGATCCGAGCCGTCGAGGCCCATCCGGACCTGAACCTCACGTCCGTCCTCGTCCACAGCCCCGGGAAGGTCGGCCGCGACGCGGGCGAACTCGCCGGGCTCGACAGCACGTTGGGCGTCACCGCCACCGACGACATCGAGGCCGTGCTCGCCGCCCGGCCGCGGGCCGTCGTCTACGCGGCCTCCGGAGACATCCGCCCCGACGAGGCCCAGGCCGATGTCGTCCGGGCGCTCCGGGCCGGTGCCGTGGTGGTCACCCCCGCCCTGTACGCCTTCTACGACCAGCGCAGCGCCCCGCCCGAGCTGCGCGGGCCCGTGCTCGACGCGATCGCCGAGGGCGGCGGCTCGCTCTTCGTCTCCGGAGTGGACCCGGGCTGGGCCAACGACCTGCTGCCGCTGCTGGTCAGCGGGCTGGGCAGCACCGTCGACGCCATCCGCTGCCAGGAGATCTTCGACTACTCCACGTACGAGCAGGAGGACTCCGTCCGCCACCTGGTCGGCATGGGCCAACCCATGGACTACGAGCCGCCCATGCTGCTGCCCTCCGTCCCCACCATGGTCTGGGGCGGCCAACTGCGCCTGATGGCCCGGGCCCTGGGCGTGGAGCTGGACGAGATACGGGAGACCCTCGACCGGCGGGCCCTCGACGCCGACGTGACCACCCGCACCATGGGCGCGTTCGCGGCCGGCACCCAGGGGGCGGTGCGCTTCGAGGTGCAGGGGATCGTCGAGGGCGAGCCGCGGCTGGTCGTCGAGCACGTCACCCGCATCCACAAGGACTGCGCCCCGGACTGGCCGGTGCCGCCCGGCGGCGGGGACGGGGCCCACCGGGTGATCGTCGAGGGCCGCCCCCGGATCGAGGTCACGGTCGAGGCCTCCGACGAGGACGAGAACCGCTCCGCGGGCGGCAACGCCACCGCCGTCGGCCGGCTGGTCGGCGCGATCGACTGGCTGGCGGCCGCCCCGCCCGGACTCTACGACGCACTCGACGTCCCCCTGCGCCCCGCAGCCGGCAGACTCGGAAGGAAGCGGCCCTGATGAACATCGAGATCCCCGAAGGCAAGCACCCCATCGAGTACGTGTGGGGCGAGCTGGTCCCCGAGATCGGCATGGCCGCCTCCAATTTCTCCCTGTCCGTGTACGCCCACACCACCCTGGGGCTGCGGGAGTTCGAGGCCGCCCGGCTGCGCATCGCGCAGATCAACGGCTGCCTGTTCTGCCTGGACTGGCGCACCGACCGGGACGGGGAGAAGGTCGAGGAGGAGTTCGCCGGGGCGGTGGAGGAGTGGCGGACCACGGAGGCCTTCGACGAGCGCACCCGCCTGGCCGCCGAGTACGCGGAGCGGTACGCGCTCGACCACCACGGGCTGGACGAGGGCTTCTGGGCGCGGATGACCGCCTGCTACAGCCAGGCCGAGATCGTGGAGCTGACCATGAGCATCGGCTCCTGGCTGGCCTTCGGGCGGCTCAACCGGGTCCTGGGGCTCGACGCGGTGTGCGTACTGCCGGGGCACTGACCGTACGGGCACTGACCGTACGGGCGCCGGGTGCCGGGCGTACGGGCGGAGGGCGGGTGCCGGGTGCCGGCGCCCGCCCTCCGCCGTCCCGCCCTAGAAGTCGGCGGCGATGATGTGCTCGATGTTCCGTTCGGCGAGGGCCGTGATCGTGACGAACGGGTTCACGCTGGTGTTGCCGGGGATCAGCGCCCCGTCGATCACGTACAGGCCCGGGTGGCCGTGCAGGCGCCCGTGGTTGTCGGTCGCCCTGCCCAGCACCGCGCCGCCGAGCGGGTGGTAGGTCAGGTGGTCGCCCCACACCTTGTCGGTGCCGAAGAGGTCGCTGCGGTAGATCGTCCCCTCCTTGGCGTTGATCTTGTCGAAGATGGTGCGCGCCATGTCGATCGAGGGCTGCTTCCAAGCGGTCTGCCAGTTGAGCTCGACCCGGCTTGTGGCGGGGTTCCACGAGAACTCCGCGCGGTGCGGGTTCTTCGTGATGGAGAGGTAGAAGGAGGCGTACGTCTCGATGCCGGTGGGGAGCGGGGCCACCTCGGCGAAGGCCCCGCCGGCGGCCCAGTTGTCGATGCCGCCGGTGGGGATGGAGGCCTGCACCTTGCCGGTGGGGTCCCACATGTGGTTGGCGCGGCCGCACATGACGTTGCCGTTGTCCCCCCAGCCCTTGCCGATCTCGGAGTTGAGGGCGGGCAGGGCGCCGGTGGCCTTCAGCCGCACCAGGAGCTTGCTGGTGCCCACACTGCCGGCGGCGAAGAACACCTTGCCGGCCGTGACCGCCTTCGCCGCGAGCACCTGGCCGGAGGTGCCGATCTGCTCGATGGCGACGGTGTAGCCGCCGCCGGCGGCGGGGCTGACCGAGGTGACCCGGTGGAGCGGGGAGACGGCGACCCGGCCGGTGGCGGCGGCCTCGGCGAGGTAGGTCTTCTGGAGGGACTTCTTGCCGTGGTTGTTGCCGTAGAGGATCTCGCCGTCGAGCGCCGACTTCGGAACGGTGCCGGTGGCCTCCGCCTTCATGTACTCCCAGTCGTAGACGTCGGGGACGAAGACGAACGGGAAGCCGGAGCGCTGGGCGTGCTTCCGGCCGACCCGGGCGTACTGGTAGCAGGCGGCGGTCTCGAACCACGCGGGGTCGATGGTGGCCACGCCGAGGCCGGCGTTGGCGCGCGGGTAGTACGTCGCGTACATCTCGTCCGCGTCGACGGTGGGGAGGACGGCGGCGAAGTTCTCCCGGCGGGGGGTGACCGCCATCCCGCCGTTGACCAGGGAGCCGCCGCCCACTCCGCGGCCCTGGTAGACGATGATCCCGCCCATGTCCTCGGCGTCGAGGATGCCGGTGTACTTCGGGACGTCCTTGTCGATGGGGAAGCCGAGGAAGTTGCTCAGCGGGGCCTTGGTGCGGGTGCGCAGCCAGTACGACCGGTAGTCGGGGCTGGTGGTGTTGGCGAAGATCTTGCCGTCGCTGCCGGGGGTGTCCCAGGCCATGCCCATCTCGATCACGTGCACGTCGATGCCGGCCTGGGCGAGCCGCAGGGCGGCCACGGAGCCGCCGTAGCCGGAGCCGATGACCAGGGCGGGGATCCGGGCGCCGTTTTCGACGGGGGCGGTGGCGAGAGGGGTGCCGGCGAGCGTGGGGGCGGACGCGGCGTAGGCCTGGCCGCCGAGGGCGGCCGCGGCGAGAATGGAACCTGTTCCTGTGATGAATCCGCGGCGGGAGAGTCCGGGATTTCCTTGGGGTTGTGGGGGAAGTGTGTGCATGGGGATTTCCTCACCTCGAAGGAAGAGGAACGAGTTCTACTGCGCAGACCATGCGAAGTCACGCCACGCGCACGGGTAACTTCCGGCCAGGGTGCGGGCATTGACAGGGGTGGCCGGATCTGGCGGGCGGATCCTCAACTCCGGCTCAACCGCGAGGGGATGGGGCGGCGGGCATGCCATGATCGGGCAGCCGTTACCGGCGGGTAGGCCCGACGGGCGAGCCAGGCGGGTGAGTCCGGTGGGTGAGTCCGGTGGGTGAGTCCGAGGGGCCGTCCCGATGGGCCGTCCGATCGGCCGTCCGATGGGCCGTCCCGTGCCGCCGGTGACCGCAGCCACCCCCCAACGTTCGTGCACAACGCCGGAGGACACCCCCGTGCGCAAGCTCACCAGGAAGATCCTGGTCCCCGCACTGACCTCGCTCGCCCTCGCCGCCACCGGCTGCTCCGCAGCCGCGGGCCCCGACACCGCGGCCGCCGCGCCCGCCCCCGCGGCGGCCGCGTCCGCCACCCCGGCCGCCCTGCCGGCCGCGTCGGACACACAGGGCGGGGAGCTCGCCGTACGGGCGGCCCCGCGGGACACTCCCGCCGCCGTGGCCCGTCCGGCCGCCGCCGGGCACCCGGCCGCCCGGCGCAGCCCGCTGAAGGTCGCCGCCTACGACAAGAAGACCCGCCACGCCGTCATATCCCGTACGCAGAAGGCCGGTTCGGCACCCAAGGACGGCCCCGAGGTCGCCGGGGGCGGCGCCGCCGCGGATCCGAAGCCGGGCGACATCATCGCCAGCGCCCCCGCACCCGGCGCCCCCGACGGCCTGCTCGCCGAGGTCACCGAGGTGGTCCGCGCCACCGACGGGGGCACCGAGGTCGCCACCCGCCCCGCCACCCTCGGCCAGGTCCTCGCCGAGGACAAGGCCGAAGGACGCGTCCCGGTGGACCCGTCCACCGTCGAGGTCGTCCCGCTGCTGGACGGGGTGAAGTTCTCCTGGACCAAGCCGGACGGGGTCCACTTCGGCCCCAACGGCGTGAAGGTCCCCGCCGGGCGGCTGCGCCTCGACGTGGAGACCGGGATCGAGACCCCGCAGGACGCCCCCGTCTCCGCCGCCGCCTCCGCGTCGGGCTTCGTACAGCTCGCCCCCGAGGTGGAGTTCTCGTACGACGGACGGTCCGGGAAGGCGGGGCCGGGGGCCGCGTTCCTCGGCCTGAGCGGGGACTGGTCCGCGCAGTGGGCCCTGAGGGGCCGGCTGGCCGCCCAGGCGTCGAAGCGCATCCCCTTCGCCCGGCTGCACGCCGACCCGGTCATCCAGGTCGGACCGGTGCCCGTGGTCGTCAACCTCGACCTGACCGTCTACCTCCAGGTCCAGGCCGACGGCCGCATCGCGCTCGACGTCACCCAGCGGGTCGAGGGCGGGTTCCGGGTCGGGGGCAGCTACGCGTTCGGCCGGGGCTGGTCACCGGTCAGCACCTCCGAGGTGACGGGCACCCCCGTGACGGCCGCGGTCACCGCCTCCGGCCGGGCCCGGGCCGCGCTCGGCACCGAGGCCTCGGTCGGGCTCTACGGCACGGCCGGCCTCACCGCCGACTTCGCCCCGTACGTACGCGGCGAGGCCGGGCTCGCGGCCTCCGGCTCCTCGGACGGCGCCGCCGAGGCGACCGGCTCCTGGTCCCTCCACGGCGGCTTCGACCTCGCCGGGTACCTCAGCTTCCACCTGAAGATCTTCGGCACCCCGGTCTTCGAGAAGCGCATCCCGCTGGGCTCGCTGAACCGCGAATGGCCCCTGGCCGAAGGCAAGTTCCGCCGCGCCGCCTGAGCCGCGCCGCCTGAGCCGCGCCGCCTGACCGCCGCGCCGCCTGACCGCCGCGCGGCCTGAGCCGCGCCGCCTGACCGCCGCGCAGCACCCCGTACGCAGGCCCCCGTACGCCGAAGCGCCCCGCCCGCCGGTTCCGACCGGCCGGCGGGGCGTCTTCGTACGTCAGAGCCCGTCCGTGCTCCAACGGGTCTCGCCGTCCACCAGCGTGCCGGAGGCCTTCAGGCCGAGGGCGCGGGCCACGGCCGCCGAGGCCTCGTGCTCGGGGTGGACGTAGGCGGCCAGCGAGGCCACCCCCCGCCCGCGCAGCCAGTCGGCCATGGCCGCGGCCCCCTCGCGGGCGTAGCCCCGGCCCTGGTGCTCCACGCCCACCACCCAGGCCAGCGAGGCTTCGAGCCCGCCCCCCTCCGTCGCGTACACGGTCGCCTGCACCGTGCCGACGAGCCGGCCGTCCTCCGTGCGGCGCAGCAGCCAGTTCAGCCAGCCCTGGCTGCCGTCCGGGGAACGGCCCGCGGACTGGCGGGCGTACCGGGCCGCGAGCTCGTCGGGGGTGGCGGGTTCCCCGCCGGTCCACGTGTGCAGCCGGGCGTCGTCGAAGACCGGGAAGGCCTCCTGCGCGTGCTCGGCGCGGAGCGGCTCCAGGAGGAGTCGAGGGGTGGTCAATTGATCCGCGAGCGGCCACTGAGGAAATGAAGTCACCCGCGAACAGTAGTTCGCGAGAAGGAATCGACCGCGGTCGGACGGAACCCCGACCGGCCGCAAAGAGGAGGCTCTCATGACCGTCAACACCGCCGACCTGTTCCTCGCCGACCCGCTGCTCGACGCCGAGCTGGACGCCGCCGCCCTGGAGGCCGCGCTGCCGTCGCTCACCGAGAAGCTGGCCGCCCTGAAGGCCACGCTCAACCAGGACGAGCAGGCCGTGCTCAGCAGCATCGTCACCTCGTCCAGCCTCCACCTGAAGGAGCTCCAGGACATCAACGCCGAGGCGGACTACATCTTCTCCAAGCCGATCTCCGCGGCCGCGACCCCGGCCATCCGCATGGAGCTGCTGAACCTGCCGGACACCCTCGGCTTCAGCGAGTGACGGCCTGACCCACGGAACGAGAGGATCCCGCAATGGAACAGCTGACGCTGGTGGACCGGCTGTCGCACCTGTCAACGGAACTCACCGCCGCTGAGCGGGAGAACCTCAAGTTCCTCCTGAGCATGGCGGCTGGGGGACTCCTCAGCGGCCATGCTCAGGCCGTGCCGGAGCAGCTCCGGGAGGCGGCGCTCGCCACCGCCCAGCTCTCGCTGCCCCGCCTGCACGGCGACGAACGGCCCGAGTTCTCCACCGGAGTGGTCTTCCTGGGCCGCGGACCGTTCTTCTCCGACGCGGACATCGCCGCCCTCGACGAGGAGTCCCGCCGCCACCGCGGGCGCGCCGAACGCTTCCACGACCACTACGTGGCCTCCGGCGCCCCCCTCGCCCGCGAACTCGCCCTGTCCACGCAGGTCAACGACTTCCTGGTGTCCCAGGTCGGACCCGTCCTGCCCACGTACAAGGCGAACTACCTCTACTACGACGAGCCGGGCCTCGGCATCGACCCGCACGTGGACAAGGACGAGTTCTCCCTCAACGTCCTCACGATGCTGGAGCACAACCCGGACGAGCGGACCTCCGAACTCATCCTGTACCCGCCGGAGCAGGACGCGATCCGCGTCCACCTCGCCCCGGGCGAATCCCTTGTCTTCTTCGCCGACAGCGTCACCCACCAGCGCACCCGCACCGTCGCGGGCGAAGCGATCCGGCTGGTGTCGTTCGGCTACCGCACGATCGGAAATGCGTGATGACGAACACCCTCACCATGGGCCGTCGGCTGGCCGAGCTGCACGGGACGCTGACCCCGGCCGAGCAGGCCAACCTGAAGCTGATCCTCGGCCTGTCGGCCGGGCAGCTGGTGCCCGACAAGGACCCCGGCTCCGAGACCAGCCGGCGCGCGGTCTCCGAGGCCCTGGAGATCCTCTGCCCGTACGAGGTCGCCGACCCGCGCGGCCTCCAGTACCGCGGCCGCCCGGACTTCCTCACCGACGAGCTGCTCGCCGCGTTCCTCGCGGAGAAGGACCAGGTCGGCGAGAGCGCCGTGCCCTTCGACGAGCACTACCTCGGCTGCGGCGGCACGGTCGCCGACCGCATCGCCACCAGCCCGGAGCTGGCCGCGCTCGTGGCCTCCGTGGTCCCGAAGGCCGAGGCCACCGGCATCGCGAGCTACCTGTTCTACCGCGACGCGGGGCAGGGCATCATCCCGCACATCGACACGGACATCTTCTCGCTGAACGTGCTGATGATGCTGGAGCACGAGATCCCCGACGGGGTGGAGGAGCCCTCGGCCCTCTACATGCACTACCCCGACGGTACGGAGGAGCGGCTCCAGCTCTCTCCCGGCGAGGTCGTCATCTTCCTCGCGGGCACGCAGGCCCACAGCCGGACGCCGATCGTGGAAGGCGAGCGCGTCACCATCCTGACCTTCGGGTTCATGCCCGAGGGCGCGCCTCTGGAGAACTACCGAAGGTGACCACCGTCCTGGGAATCCACTGCGGGCACGAGTCCTCGTGCTCGGTCGTCCGCGACGGCCGGCTCCTGTCGGCCGTCCAGCAGGAGCGCGTGACCCGCCGCAAGTACGACGGGCAGGAGTTCCTCTCCGACCGGCTGCCGATCGAAGAGGCCCTGCGCCTCGCCGGGACCACGATCGACGAGGTCGACGTCATCGTGAGCTCCTTCCAGGCGGCCGGCCCCTCCGGGGTGGGCCTCCAGCGACCGCTGTACGCCCCCTCCTTCGCGGCCTTCGACCCCTTCGACCCGCGGCACCACGTCGTCTCCCACCACCTGGCGCACGCCGCCTCCGCCGTCTACCCCTCGGGGCTGCGGGCGGCGGCCGTGCTGGTGTCGGACAGCGCCGGCACCACCTCCTGGGACGGCAAGGACTTCTACGAGCCCTTCGCCGAGTTCCACGCCCGCTACTACGCGGACGCGGACGGGGACGGGGACACGGCCGCCGGCCGGGACGGCGGGTCCGTGCTCACCGAGATGCGGTCGGTCTACCGGTTCGCGGACGGCGCGTTCACGCTGCTCGACCGGGCGTACAGCAAGCCGCACAACCAGCCGGACGTCTTCGTGCAGAGCGAGGCCGGCCTCTTCGACAACGTCTCCCGGTACGTCTTCCGGGCCGAGCACGCCCACGGCCAGCTCATGGCGCTGGCCGGGCTGCCCCCGGCCGGACCGGTCCGGCTGACGGGCACCGACATCGTCACCGACGAGGAGACCCCCCGGCTGAAGAACGGCTGGCAGCTGCTGGAGGGCGGGGCCCGGGCCCCGGAGGACTCGGCCGACCTGGCCGCGGCCGTCCAGGACGCCTTCACCCGGCTGCTCCTGCACCACGCGCAGCGCGCCGTGGACCTCGCGGGGATCCCGGACCTGTGCTGCGCGGGCGGGGTCTTCCTCAACCTCACGGCGAACAGCGCGATCGCCGCCCTGCCCGGCGTGCGGGACACGTACGTGCCCTCCTGCCCGCACGACGCCGGGATCTCCGTCGGCGCCGCGTACCTGGGCTGGGCGCGCACGCAGTCCGGACCCGTGGTCACCGAGCGGATCCGCAACGACTTCCTGGGACGGCACGCGGAGCCCGTCACCCCCGAGCTGGCGGCGGAGTACGGCTTCGCCCCCGTGCCCCTCGGGGACGGGGAGGACCTGACCCGCGCCGCGGCCCGGATCATCGCCGGGGGTGCGGTGGTGGCCCGGTTCGCGGGGCGCGCCGAGTTCGGCCCGCGGGCCCTCGGCAACCGCTCGCTGATCTGCCACCCGGTCGCCTGCACCGACGCCCGGGCGAAGCTGAACCGGCTCAAGCAGCGGCAGGGCTGGCGTCCGGTCGCGCCCATCGTGCGCGCCGAGGACCTGGACACGTACTTCCGCGGTCCGGCCGAGTCCCCGTTCATGAACTTCAACTTCGAGGTGCGCGAGGAGTACCGCGAGCTGCTGGCGGAGGCGCTGCACGCGGACGGCACCGCCCGCGTGCAGACCGTGACCCCGGACTACAACCCGGAGATCCACGCCCTGCTCACCGCCATCGCGGAGCTCGGCCTGCCGCCGGTCCTCATCAACACCTCGCTCAACGGGCCGGGGCAGCCGATCATCGACTCGGCCGTCGAGGTGCTGGAGTTCGTCCGGCACCCGGTGGTGGACTACCTGCTCGGCGACGAGGGGCTGCTCGCCACCCCCGAGTCCGGCCCGCTGCGGGTACGGCGTCCGGAGTCGGTCGTCATGGCGGCCTTCGGTTCGGGCGACTCGGCGCGGTACGTGCTGAGCAGCACGACCGCGTCCAGCCCCGTGGACCGCCGGCTGTTCCTGGACCTGTGCGAGCAGGAGCGGGTGCTCGCGGACGGCAGCTCCCGGCTGGTCCTGGACTGCCTGAACGCGGGGCTGCTGGTCGAGGCGGACCGGTGACGGCCACGGCACCGGCTCCGGTGGAGTCGGCGCGGGCGGACACCGCCCCGGCGGGCCCGGCGCCCGCGGGGGCGGCGGCCGCGGGATCCGGGCCCGCGGGATCCGGGCCCCGGCCGGAGGCCGCACTGTGGACCGCGCTGCCGGTCGCGAACTTCCTCTCCTTCTTCGCGATCGCCGCCGTCGAGTTCGCCGTGCCGTTCGTGGCCGTGTCCACCCTCGGCGCGAGCTCGCTCGTCATCGCCGCCCTGGGCATCTGCCGCTTCGCCCCCCAGGTGCTGCTGGCCAAGGCCGCCGCGCTCGCCGTCGAGCGGTACGACCAGCGGACGGTCATGCTCGGCTCGGAGCTGCTGCGGGTGCTCGCCTTCCTGCTGTCGGCGCTGGCCCTCGCGGCCGGGCCGGGCTGGGGACTGGCCGTCTTCGGGCTCGCGAACATCGCCTTGGCCTGCGGATCCGTCCTGACCTCCGTGGCGACCCAGGTGCTGGTCCCGGCCGTGTTCCCGGACTCCGCCCTGCCCCGGATCTACGCCCGGCTGAGCATCGCGGAATCCGCCGCCGACGGGCTCGCGCCCTTCCTCACCGGCGTGGGACTCGGCCTGCTCGGGGTCGCCCCGGCCTTCGGCGCGGCGGCCGCACTGGCCCTGTGCGCCTGCGCCCTGCTGGTGCGGATCCCCCGCATGCGCGTCCCCGCAGCGGGCGGGGAGCCCGTGGCGCAGGCGGGTGCGGACGGTGCGGACGGTGCGGATGGTGCGGACGGGAGCGGGTCGGAGCGCCCGGCCGCCCCCACCGGGCGCACCACCCTGCGCCGGGGGCTGCGGCTCAACCTGGCCACGCCACCGCTGCGGATCCTGACCGTGTGGGCGGTGGCGTACAACCTCGGCCAGTGCATGATCGAGGCCCTGCTGCTCATCGCGCTCCTGGACCAGACCCCGGTGACCGCGGCCGGCTACGGGGTGATCAGGACCTGCGTGGTGCTGTTCGCCGCCCTCGGGGCCTCCCTCGCCGAGCGGCTGCCGGCCCGGCTCCGCACCGGCCTGGGCACGGCCGTCTTCGGCTGCGGGGCGGTGGCCTCGTACGCGCTGCTGGGTCTCGGGGTGTACGTGGGCGGGGTGGCGGGGCTGGTCCTCGTCCTCGCCGGGTTCGTCATCGACGAGTTCTGCTCCGGGGTGGTGCTCGTCCGCGTCCAGACCTTCCGGGCCCGGGCGATCGCCCAGGAGGACCGGGCCATCGCGACCGCCGCGTACCGGGCGGCCAATCTGACGGCCGTGCCGGTCGGCTTCGCCCTCGGCGGGCTGGCCGGGCTGTTCCTCAGCCCCGCGCACACCCTGTTCGCCGTCGGCCTGCTGATGCTCCTGCCCGCTGCGCTGGTCCTGTCCCGGCCGGTACGGGAGGCCGCGTAAGGCGGGTTCCGCGCCGCCCGGACCGGGTCGCGGGACCCGGAGGAGCCGACGGAACGTCAGGACCGCGCTGTGGAACGGCCCCTGACCGACTGGCATACTGCTCGGTATAGCCCTTCGTGCATCCCCCGTCGCGAAGGGCTATACCCATTGGCCGGCGCCACCGGGGCGGCGGCGCCGGCGCACGGCGTGCCACACGGGCAGGGGACTCCCCTCGTGGTCCCCTGACCGTGTTTTTTGCAGTTAACAGTGACGTAGAGTGTTTACGCAAGCCCGGGGCACTTGCGCCGGTGCACGATGCGAACGTAGGTAACCGGATGGACATCGGCGAAGAACACGTGCCCGAACTGCGGTCGTTGCAGCAGAAGGTCGAGTACATGCTGGAGAAGACCTTCCCGGGCCAGAAGGTGTCCGGGCGGACCTTCGCCGAGCTGGTCAAGGAGCGCGGCGGCTCCCTCTCCCACAGCTACTTCTCCAACATCCTGGCCGGGAAGGTCACCCAGCCCTCCGAGGAGATCCTCAAGGCCCTCGGGCTGGGCTTCGGCGTGGACTGGCGGTTCTTCAAGGAGGAGTCGGAAGTGGTCGGCGACGTGGTCGCCGGTCTCCGCTTCCTCGCCAAGCGGCGCACCGGCGAGATCAGCGGACTGGCCGGGCGCGGCGTGGACGACGACGGACTGCCCGCCGAACTCCTCGAGTTCGCCCTCTCACTGCTGGCGGACACCAAGGCGCGGCAGCAGCCGGACGAGGCGGAGGGCGGCGAGCCGGCGGGCTAGCGCGGCGCCGAGGAGGCGGCGAACCGGCGGGCTAGCGCGGCGCCGAGGGGGCTTCGAACCTGTGGATCGCGGGATGCGGCTGGGTGCGCGCCTGCGGGGTTGGCTAAAATCGCCGACCGCATGCCACACGCGTGACGACGACCAAGAGGCCTCCATGTCCCTGCGTGAACTGCGCAAAGAGTGCGAAGCCGGGCTCGCCGGCCTTCCCATACCGGCCCCGTTCACCATCGAGGGCCTGGTCGCGAACATGGAGGCGGCCCGCGGCCGGACCATCGTCCTCCAGGAGCTGCCCGAGCGGCTGGCGCGCGTCAACGCCGCCTGCGGCCTGCGGTTGAAGTCCGGCGACACCAGCTACGTGCTCTACCGGCGGCGCCCCACCGCGTACCAGACCCAGCACGTGATCCTGCACGAACTCTGCCACGAGTGGTTCGACCACGGCACCAGCCTCGACGCCGACCAACTCAGGCTGCTGCTCCCGGTGTTCGACACCTCGCTGATCAAGCGGGTGCTCTCCTCCGACACCGTCCAGGCCCGCGCCCAGTACGACACCCACGACGAGCGGGTCGCCGAGTTCGGGGCCTCCCTGATCCCGCGCATGGCCAGGGACGTGACCAGCGACGACATGGTCGGACGGCTGGCCAACTCGCTCTCCCGGCCGGTGGCCCACCAGCGACGCGGACTGTTCCGGAGCGGCTTCTTCCGCGGCCCGTGGCGCACCTGACCGGCCGTCGGCCGCGGGCCCATGGCACAGTCGTTCCCACGGCCGCCCGGCACCCCCGCCCAGCACACCCCGAGGAACTCACGTGACCGCGCTCGACCTCGCCGGCTACCTCATAGCCGGTCTGATGACTGCCGTCGCCCTGTGGCGCATGCCGGCCGCACTCTGGGGCGACGAGGAGGACAAGCGCCGGCGGGCGCTGTGGGGCTGCTACGCGGGCTTCGCCGCCGCCCTGTGGACCAAGACCCGGGTGGTCCGCATCGGGCTCAACAACAGCCCCGTCGTGGACCTCGCCGTGCTGATCAAGCACTACACGTCCACCATCGCCATCCTGGCGATCCTCAGCTACATCGTCGCGATCTACGGCCACTACCCCGAGGGCGGTACCGTCCCCCGCCACGTCCGCTTCGCCCGGCTCGTGCAGCAGGTGGCCGCGAAGGCCTCCGTGGTCACCCTCGTCCTGCTGACCGTGCTCTTCTTCACGGTCGTGGACCGCTCGGTCCCGGCGGACCGGTTCGTCGCCGAACACGCGGGCCAATGGGGCGCCACCCTCTACATGAGCGTGTTCTACCTGTACTTGGGCGCCGCCTCCGCCGTCAGCGCCTACCAGTGGGCCCTGGCCACGGCCGACTCCAAGCTGCTGCACCTCCGGGTCGGCCTCGGCATGATGACGTTCGCGATGTTCATCGGCGTCGGCTACACCCTCAGCCGGACCCTGTTCCTGTGGATCAGCGTGGTGGACCAGCCGAGCGAGGGCTTCGCCCTCGCCTTCGACCAGGTGACCGAGGCGGCCCAGGTGGTCCTGTTCGCCTTCTTCGCCGTCGGCGCCTCCATCCCCGCCTTCAGCAAGGGCTGGCGGCGGGCCCGGCTGTGGCGGGCCCAGGTGGCCCTGCACCCGCTGTGGCGGGAGCTGATGACCGCCTTCCCCGACCAGCCCTTCGCCCCGCCGGCCTCCCTCGGCCGCGAGCTGACCCGTTTCGACACCCCTGCGGACCTGCGCGTGGACCGCTGGGCGGCGGACATCGCCGACGCCGTCGAGAAGCTCCGCCACTACGTGCCCGACAGCCTGCTCGACGCCGCCAAGGAGGCCGCCGCGGCCGACGGCGCGGACCCGGCGCGGGCCGGCTCGCTGGCCGACGCCCACTGGATCAAGGCCGCCCTGGCCGCCAAGGCCGGGGGCGCGCCCGCCGGGAAGGCCGCCGCCTTCGAGACCAAGCACGCCACCGACCAGGACGGCGAGGTGGCCTGGCTGGTCCGGGTCGCCGCCGCCTACAAGCACATCCCGGAAGAGCGGACGCGCGCCGTCCTCCGATCCTGCCTGGAGCCCACCGCATGACCCGCCCCGAGCCCACCGTCCGTACCGGCAGCGCCGACCGCACCGAGCCCGGCAACCGCACCGGCCGCACCGAGGACGCGGCCCGCCGCGTCACCGACGTCCTCCAGCCCCGCAACGTCCTGCTCGCGGGCATGCTCGGCATCGGCCTGGCCGCGGCCGGCCACTGGACCGGCCTGCTGTGGGGCCTGCTGGGCGCCCTGTGCGCCGGCCTGATCCCGGCCGGCTACATCGAATGGGAGCGCAAGCGGGGCACCTGGGGCGACCGCCACGTCGTCGACCGCACCCAGCGGGCGCCGATCTTCTTCGTCATCCTCGGCTCCATCGGCACCGGCTCCCTGGTCATGCTCCTCGGCGGGGCCCCCACGGCCATCCTGGTCGCGATGCTCGGCCTGTGGGTGATGACCGTCGGGCTGCTCGCGGTGAACACCGTCTGGAAGATCTCGGTGGACTCCGCCGTGGCCTCGGCGGTGGTGGCCCTGCTGGCCGCGGTGCACTCCCCGTGGTGGCTCCTCGCGTACGCCCTCACGATCGCGGTGTGCTGGTCCCGCGTCGCGCTCTCGTACCACACGGTGGCCCAGACCGTCGCCGGCGCCTCCCTCGGCGCGGCGACGGCCGCCGCCTTCCTCTTCGCCTGACCGGCCGCGCCCGGCCCCGGGGTGCGGCTTCCGCCGAATGCGCGGATGCTGGGTGTGCCGACTGCATGCCGGGCGTGCCGGCAGGCGCTAGGAGGAAGACATGTCGATGCTGGACAAGCTCAGGGGCATGCTGAAGGGCCACGAGGAAACCGCCCGGCAGGGCGTCGAAAAGGCCGGCGACGCCTTCGACGCAAGAACCGGCAACAAGTACCAGAGCCAGGTCGACATGGCCCAGCAGAAGCTGAACGAACAACTGGGCACCGACCGCCCCCAGGAGAACCCGCCGCAGACCTGAACCCAGACCCGGCAGTCACCGAAGGCCCAGGTCCCCGACCTGGGTCTTCGCAGGCGCCTCAAGCCTGCTTCGGGGGCGTGCCGGATTCGGCGGCGCGGCGGTACTCGGCGTTGATGCGCTGGGCCTCCTCGAGCTGGTCCTCGAGGATGATGATGCGGCAGGCGGCCTCGATCGGGGTGCCCTGGTCGACGAGTTCGCGGGCACGGGCGGCGATGCGGAGCTGGTAGCGGGAGTAGCGGCGGTGGCCGCCCTCGGAACGCAGCGGAGTGATCAGGCGGGCCTCGCCGATGGCACGGAGGAAGCCCTGGGTGGTGCCGATCATCTCGGCGGCTCGGCCCATGGTGTACGCGGGGTAGTCGTCGTCGTCGAGACGGTCGTACGAGTCGCCTGCTGTCATGTGCACCTCTCCGTGAAAAACGCATAGAGGGGCCCTGGTGCCAGTACTGGCACCAGGGCCCTGAAGGAACTACTACACCACCTGCCGGCCCTGATGAAGCGCCGGCCTCCTGTGTCCGCACACCCGGCCCGGTGGCTGCCGTCGGTGCGGGGATCGCAGTTGCTTGACCGAAGACCACCTCGCTATCGATGTCCCGCGGTACCCGGACTCGAGACTTCCGTCCGGGCGATCCTGATGGCGCCGTGTTCCTCCGTTCCTTCCTCGCTGATCAACTTCTTGCCTTGCGTCCTGCTCACTGCACCTGCGTGTGCAGCGCGCCGGCAGTTCGTCTCTGCCGGCCCTGAGGTCTCTGCTGGTTACGAAAGAAAACATACCTCAACCGCACCCCGATATCTACTGCGGCGAGCATAGATTTTTGTGTCCCGGGTGTTGGGGTAGTGGCCTGGACGGGGTGGGGTGCCCCGTAGGATCGGGTTCCATGTCGAAGATTGACGAGCTGCTCGTTGACGTCGCCAGGCTGGTGGAGTCCGGGCAGAGCAACCAGATGTCCCTGACCGTCGTGACCGGGGGCGCTGTCATCACAGGTCGGCTGGCACCCGAAGCGGTGTGGCGGCAGCGGGTCTCGGAGGTCTTGGCGGACTCCGACCGGCTGGCCGAGTTCTCCGCCGTCTTCGCGGCCGCGGCGCCGAAGGAAGGCCCGCCCACGCACCTGCACTTCCACCTGGCGCGGATCCTCCAGGGCACGGTGGGGATCCCGGAGACGGGCGGGATGTACCGCGTCTCGATCGCGGACATCAGCGCCTGGACCATGGGCGATGTCAGGTATTCCGACCACTGACCCCGTCTGACGAACAGCAGCCCTCCGTCTATGCAGGGAAGGGACCCGGGGGGGAGGGGGGGGGGGGGGGGGGGGTTTCTTCATCCAAAGAGGAAACGGGGGGAGAAGAGGGGGGGGGGGAGGGAGAGGC